>SUWI01000390.1 GCA_015061565.1 Lentisphaerota bacterium | reverse complement strand
TTTGCGCGAAAATGAAAAACCCGGCCAGGAGGTCGTGCTCAAAGAGTTCGCCGCCTGCAATGACATCATGACCCTGATGATGCGGATGGGCGAAGATTCCGGCGATTTCAAATATGTCGCGATCGAGGCCGACGGCGCCGGTACTCCCACCAAACTGGCCGAGGAGGAGCGTAAACGCATCGAACCCCATTTGGAGGTCCTTCGTAAATCCATGGATCATGAGGCGGTTTTCGCCGGCGCGGTCGCCCTGGCGGCTTTTGCCCCTTCGGGCCAGGTCGTTGCCAAAGAATATTCCAGCCGCGTCCGCCGGGTCGGAGTGGAGATCATCCGCATGCTGCCCTCCAGTTTCGTTTTTGCCCATTTCGATATGCTGGCAAAAAGTCTGCAGGACCCCCGCGAACAAACCCTGCTGCAGATGATCCGTCATGAATACAGCGGAAGATGATTTGCCATGGCCGATCTGCTGGATAATCCCCCGTCCCGGAGAGACTCTTCCATGCCCGCTGCCGTGCCGGAATCGGCGGTCCCCAAGGTGATGGACGGCGCGGTATATCTGCCCGTCGGGCGGCCGGTTGAACCGGAAAGTCCCGAATTCGAGGCTATGCTCCGGAAAAATCTGCCGCCGGAAATCGTGCCCGATGTGCTGACCAACTGGCGCGGCGTCTCCGCCCGGACCTCCCGGCTCCAATGGCTCGGAGCGGTCCTGGTTCTGGTGGCATCCGCCTCCTTCCTCTATTACTTTTTCCCGCCGGCAGCCCATGAAGACCTGGTCCCGCACTGCGGAATGGTGATCAAGGACGTTTTTCCGTCTTTGCCCTTGTCTTCTCCCTATCGTGCGCTTTACCATGAGGCTGCCGAATGTTACCGGCGCGGGGATCACCACCAACTCTGCCGGATCCTGAAGCCGGCGGCGGAAGAAATCATCCGGAAACAGGACCGCGCGTCGTTTGCGCTGGTTTCCCTTTATTTCCGCTCTTTGCGCAAACTGCTTAAAAATACTTCCGGCAATACCGCTGCGGCCGTTCTGCTGAACGACCTGATGAAAATGGAGCCCGACGAGCCCGCATGGGCTCAATTCCATTTCGAGCTGTCTCCCCGGATCCGGACCATGCTTGACTATGAGAAGGTCGCCAGGAAACTTCAGCAGGATTCCAACTATCGGCAGATGATGCGTCTTCATAAGCATAATGTCAAAATCGCGCTGAAGCATCTCGATCATCTCAGGCAGATCACCAATTCCGGTAAATTCACCGATGCGGAACTGAGGAAATACCGTGAGGATTACGACCTTTTCGAGGTGAAACTGCTGCTGTCCCTGTGGCTGCTGGAAGGGAATTCCACGGGAAATGTCACCCTGCCTGACAATGAATTCGATCCCGGCGTTTTCGAGCGGGAAAAAGCTTTCCGGATCGCCATGAAACATGAAAATTCCGCCTGTGAGGATTTCTGGCGGGCGCGTCTTTTTATCGCGAAAACTCTCATCTCTCAGGATTCCCTGGCGAATCATATCTACTGGAATGGGAGGTACCATACCTCCAAGGCGGCTTTGGAACAGGAAATCGATAATTGTGAAGAACGGTTGAAAGGGAGAAAACAGCCATGACTGAGGAAAATAAATCATTCATGAAACGGATCGCGTGCTGGATCACCAGTCCGGCGCCGGAGGGCAGGGGCGTCGCCTCGATGACCGCCCTGCGCTTCTTTGCCGTGCTGCTCCTTTATATCGGCGCCCTGATCGTTTTTGCCCGGGATCCTTTCTTTCAGCGCAACGGCATCTTTGTTTACCGGCAAGGGATCGTTACGGTGTTTTTCGCTTTCGTGCTGACCGCCTCGCTGAATTGGGAAATGCTGCTGTTCGGCCGGGTCGCCGGCGGAAACCTGATCCTCCAGCTGATGCAGCTGCCTGCCCTGACCCTGCTGCTGGCGCGGCTGACCGCTTTCCCGAGCAAGCCGATCGGTCCCAAAGGGATCCTTCAGCATTTATTCCGGTACCTTCATTCGGTTGAACAGGACACCTTCAATCTGACCGGAAGCGTGCCCGCCTGGCTCAGCGATCTGGTCGGCAACTGGCGGATCAGTCTTTGCTTCATGCTGATCCTGTTTTTCCTGTCTTTCCGCAATCTGCAGCTGAAACTGGGGCTGCTGCTCTCCATCCTGATGATCCTGTTCGGGACGGCCGCGGCTCAGGGGCTGTCCATCTGGCTGATCGGCGGAACTCTGCTGCTGATCGCCGGTTACACGTTCCAGTTCTGCCGTTATGACCGGGTGATCTTCTTTGAAAATGCCGTCCGCCGCATTGCCCGGTCGGGTCCGTGCGACTCCCTGCTGAGTTCCGTCATGCTTTCCGTCCTTTCTTCCTTTTATGAAAACGGTCGGGTTTCGCGGCCGCAGCTCCTTCAGCTGGTCCAGGGCGTCTATGCGGAAAAATATCCCCTGCAGGGCAATGATCTGCAGCTGATCTCCGCTGAAATCGTGCGGAAAATGGTTTATCAATACGGCCTTGCCCAGGTCCATTCCTCCAGTGAAGGTGAATTTCTGGCGCCGAATCCGCGGCTGTTCCGCTACGACAATCTGCTCGGCATGGCCGCGGTCGCGCCGAGGCTGCTGCTGACCGCATCTTTTGCAATTGTCTGGATCATGCTTCCCGTGGATCTCGTCCCGGACGGCATTCCGCTG
>SUWI01000389.1 GCA_015061565.1 Lentisphaerota bacterium | reverse complement strand
TCCCTGCTGCCTCCGTTCTGGAAGCCGGAATCCAAATAATTTTTCAGAAAATCCCGGATTTTTTCCGAAAAAGCCTGTGACATGTATCTCGCTGGGCGCTTACTTATCGAACTGGATATCGGCGTAGCAGTTGTCCCGATAACGGAAATACCGGATCTTCGCCACGGAGTTGGAATTGATTCTGGTTTCCTTCTCATTGGGCCGGCCTTTTTTCGGCTGTTGGGAAATATCCTGAAGGAAGTAGCAGTAAGCGTGATTATCCGCATCCCAGAGGGAGTAAAAGACATTCTGGTAATCCTGCGTATTATCTTCGTCATTGCCGAGGAGATGTTTGTCCCGGAACAGCAGGGAGGGGCTCCGGAGGCTTTCTTCAGGGGTGCAGTAAGGTTCCCTGGCACCGTAAACCGCGCATCAGGCCAGCAGAAACGCGGCCATGGCCCACAACACCGGCAGACAGGAAATTCTCATGATTCAGGCACCCGGGGTTTTGGAAGTCAGCAGCATGGATTCCTGCACTTCGTAGAGGCAGGGTTCGCCGGAAGCGAAACGGCGGTATTCCTCGATCATGTATTTGGACATGCGGTGGACTTCATCGTTCAGGGAACCGGCGATATGCGGCGAGAGCCGGACATTGGGCAGGGTATAGAGTTTGGAACCGGCGACGGGGGGTTCGGGGAAAGTGACATCCAGCAGGGCGGTCAGATCCTCGCGCTCCTCCAGCACCTGGATCAGTTCGGGCTCATTGACCTGACGGCCGCGTCCGGTATTGATGAAGACCGCGCCGGGCCGCATGGAACGGAACAATGCGCCGTTGAGAACACCGACATTGTCATCGCGGTCGGGCAGATGATTACTGACCACCTGGGCGATGGAAAAGGCTTCCGCCAGGGACATGGTGCGCTCTTTTTCCGGCGAGGGGATCATGACCACTTTCACGTTGAACGCCTGAAGCAGTTCCTTCAGCTTGGTGGAGACGGCGCCGATCCCGATGAGGACGACCGTTTCACCGTAAATGCCGGGTCCGGCATACTGGCGGGCTTTTGCATCGGGCGATTTGAACATGCGGCTGGTGCGGAAATATCCCTTGAGCCCCAGCAGGATCTGACCGAGACAGAATTCGGCCACGGGAATGCCGTTGGCACGCCAGGCGCTAAAGACTTTGATGCCGCGGGCGAAACAAGGCCGTGCAAACCCGTCGGTGGCGCCTGCGGCATAAAAAACGGCTTTCAGATTCGGCATCTTGGCGAGCTGGGCATCATCCAGACGGGGGAATCCCCAGGTGGAAAACAACACTTCGATATCCTTGAGGGAACCGTTTTCGACTTCCGGAATACCGGCCATGCCGGGGCGGAGTTCGGTGATCTCCGCGATCTCCTGAAGCTGTTCCGGGGTGAAGACATACTGGATCTGATGAGCCGCAGTGGTAAGAAAGGCAGCTTTGAATTTGCGCATGATGAGGTTCCTTCTTTTATTTGCCAAGGCTGGCGTTGCCGAATTCGGTGAAAGCTTTTCCGACGGACCAGTCGGGATTCCGGCCGGAGCACTGACGGCCGAGCCAGTCGAATGCCGGTTCCGGAAGCATGTCGTGTCCGCCTTCGAACAGAGTCAGCCGCGCCCGGCCGGACTGCTTCCGGAGATAAATCCTGCGCCCTCCGTATGCGGGATCGTCCTCGTGGGCGGCGAGATGATCCGGGACCTGTTCTTTTGTTTCGATGAAAGCGATATCCGCTTCGGAGATCCGGTCTTCCGGAACAGCCAGAACATTGAACGCGCGGATCGCCTGTCCCACGGGAACACTGCCGGTATGGCCATCGTGGATGCCGGTGGCGATATCGACCGGAGTGATGCCGGCGGCGTTGGGGAGCCAGGTCAGCGGGGAACGCTTGCGGGCTTCGAACATGGCACCTTCCGATTCGGCTGGAATGCCGCCGCAGGCGGCTTCGATATGGTCGGCATAAGCATTTCCAATGGCTCTGCTCTGCTGGTGCCAGAGGGCGATATCGGAAATCGGACACCAGGCGGAAACCGCGGTCCACAAATCGGGACGCCGTCCGGCCAGCAGGAGGGAACAATGTCCGCCGCCGGAACCGCCGGTCAGATAAATCCGTCCGGGATCGACCGGAACGGTATTTTTCGCGTAAGCAACGGCATCTTCGAGATCGGAAACGACCATTTCGGAGCCGCATCCTGCGGGGGTCCAGTTGGGTCCGCGGAATTTCGGGAAGATCATGTGCCAGTTTTTGATCCGGGCCAATTCGGCATAACGGATATAGGTCTCCTGCCGATGATCATAACTCCAGGTATGGAGGCAGACGATCAGCGGACGGGGTTCCGGACCGGAAGCGGCGAAAAATTTGGCTTCCTGCATGGAACTGTCGATTTTGCACGGATAAAGAATGTCTTGTACTGCGGACATAAAAGGCCTCCTGTATTTTTACTGATAATATACAGTGGAAACCGAAAAAATCAACATCGATGGGGATAAGCCGCGGTCAAATCATCCTCGGCCGGGCATAATCGAGTAGGAGGGACTTTTGAGCAATAATCTCGCAAGTCCCGTCCTCTCACACCACCGTACATACGGTTCCGTATACGGCGGTTTCAGACTGAATTGTTTGGTTCAACTTCAAATCGGATAGAGCGATCAGTCCGATTTCATCAAAGAATCTTTTGGGAAATGCCT
>SUWI01000088.1 GCA_015061565.1 Lentisphaerota bacterium | reverse complement strand
GGATCCGGATACCGGGATGTTTTTTCATGACCTGCCGGAACGCGGTGACGCGCAGGGTGTTGACTTCGCAGGGGACGCCTTCCATGATCAGAATATCGCCTTTGCCTTTCAGCCGTTTGGCCATCTCTTCGGCGCAGCGGCGGCCGAACTCGGCGTTGTCGCCGGCCACGGTCAGGTCCTGCACCTCTTTCTGCAGACCGCGGTCAACTACGACCAGGTAGAGCCCGCGCTGTTTGGCCTGTTCGCAGATCCCGGTCAGCGGGGCGGGTTCATGCGGCAGCACGACCAGCGCCTTCACTCCCTGAACCAGCAGATTTTCGATCCGGCTGACCTGTTCGGCGGAATCTTTCGCAGTCGAAATGATGATCTCCAGTTTCGGATCCTTGCGTTCCAGGTCCTTCTTCGCCTGTTCCGCCCACCAGACCACGCCGCCGGTCCAGCCGTGGTCGGCGCTGGGGATGGACACTCCGATCCGGATTTTGTCCGGCTCTTTTTCCCCGCATCCGGTCAGCAAGGCCGCGGCGGCGAATGCCGTCAGCATTTTTGTCCAGTTCTTTTTCATGTCGCTTCCTTTCTATAAAATTAAGATTAGTAAAGTGGTCAGTCGTTGTTTTGCCGCTGGATCAATACCGCGATGATAATGATCAGTCCCTTGACCAGTCCGTGCAGATTTACGGGTGCGCCCCACATGTCGAGGGCGTTCTCAATGATCCCGAGGATGAAGATGCCGGCGACCGTGCCGGCGATGGAGCCTTTGCCGCCGCTCATGGCGGTGCCGCCGATGATCGCGCCGGCGATGGCGTCGAGCTCATAGGAAAGCCCGGCATCGGTAGAACTGATGGAATTGAGGCGGCTGCTGAAGAGGAACGCGGCCACGCCCGCGGCCAGGCCGGCCAGCAGATAAGTTCCGAACCGGATGCGGTCGACCGGGATCGCGGCATAGCGCGCTGCGCGGGGATTGGAGCCGACCGCGCAGACATGACGGCCGAAAGCGGTCTGGTTGAGCATCACGGCAAACACCGCGGCCAGCGCCAGAAAACAGATAGTAGCGAGCGGGATCCCAAGCGGTGCACAGCCGCCGGCGGCGCGGAAATAATCATTGGAACTGCTGATGGTGCCGGCATCGGCCATATAAAGCGCGAGCGACCGGAAAATGGACAGCGTTCCGAGCGTGGCGATGAACGGCGGCACTTTACCCGCAGTCACGATCAGACCGTTGAGCAGGCCGCCGAGCGCGCCGACTCCGAGCGAGACCAGCATCGCGGCAATGACGGCGGTCACGGGATCGGAGATCCGGCCCATGACCATGACGGCGGAAACGCCGGACAGCGCCAGCAGCGACCCGACCGAAAGGTCGATCCCGCCGGCAATGATGACCAGCGTCATGCCGAGCGCGGCGATCCCGGTGCACGCCACCTGACGGGTGATGTTCAGCAGGTTCTGGGCGCTGCGGAAACTTTCGTTGGAGATCATGCAGACGATCAGCAGCAGAGCCAGCGCGATGAACGGGCGGGCGCCGCCGAGCAGAATTTTCCAGCGGGGAATTCGGGTTTCAAGTTGATTTTCAATACTCATTTTACACCTGCGGCAAGATACATGATTTCTTTTTCCGTAATATAAGGATCCTCCAGAAATCCGGCAATGGTGCCTTCGCGCATGACCGCGACCCGGGAACACAGACCGATGATTTCTTCCAGGTCGGAGGAGATGACCAGACAGGCCATGCCATCCTCCGCAAGCTGATGGATGAACTGGTAAATTTCACCGCGGGACTGGATATCGATCCCGCGGGTAGGTTCGTCGAAAATGAAGATGCGGGGCTGGGCGTCGAGGCTTTTGGCGATGGCGCCCTTCTGCTGGTTGCCGCCGCTCAGTTCGCGGATCGGAGCACGGAGCGAAACAGCCTTGATCCGGAAACGGTCAAGATAGCTTGCGGCGGCTTCGTCCTCCTCGTTTTTCCGGATGAAAGGTCCGCGGCAGTATTTCCGGAGCGAGATCAGCGTGATGTTCTCCGTCAGGCCGAAACTCTGGATGGTCCCGGCATTCTGGCGGTCCTCGGAAAGATAGGCGATCCCGGCGCGGACGGCATCGACCGGAGAGGCGGGATCGATCTCGCGGCCGTCAATCCGGATCGTGCCGCCGCTTTTCCTGCGGATGCCGTACAGGGTCTCGGCCAGCTCGGTCCGGCCCGCACCGCCCAGTCCGGCAAATCCCATGATCTCCCCTTTCCGGAGGAAGAACGAAATGTCATGCAGCCGGTCGGCCTGCGAAAGCGAACTGACCTGGAGCACCGCGGGCGCGTCTGACAGCGGATAAATCTTCGGCGGAAAAATCGTGGAAAGTTCACGGCCGACCATCCGGTTGGCCATCTCCTTGACGGAGATCTTCGAAATCAGGGTCCGGGAGACGAACTGACCGTCGCGCAGGATCAGGACCTGGTCGCAGACCTGCTTGACTTCCCTGAGTTTATGGGATACATAGATCAGGCCGATGCCCTGGTCGCGCATGGAACGCATGATGCGGAAGAGATTTTCCGCTTCGGGCGGATTGAGCACGGTGGTCGGTTCGTCCATGATGAGCAGCCGGCATTCGCAGTTGAGTGCGCGGGCGATCTCGACGAGCTGTTTCTGCGCAATACTCAGCTCGGAGACCGGCTGGTCCGGCGGGAGCGGACAGTGCAGTTTTTCCATCAGCTCCGCCGCGGTGCGGCGCATGGCGGCATGGTCGAGGAAACCACACTTTTTCAGCTCGCGGCCGAGGAAGATGTTTTCCCGGACGGACAAGGTCCCGGCCAGGTTGAATTCCTGCGGGATGGTGATGATGCCGTTCTTAAGCGCATTGGCGATGGAAGGCTGAAAATCCCTGCCGTCGAACCGGATGCTGCCGCTGTCCGGGCTGGTGACGCCGCCGATGCATTTGATGAGCGTGGATTTGCCGGCGCCGTTTTCCCCGATCAGGCCGAGAACCAGCCCGGAATAAGTGGAAAAGGAGACATGGTCCAGGACGGTGACGCCGGAGTAGGATTTCGTCAGTTCTGAGATTTCCAGCAGAGGTGCATCGGACATCGGAAATCACCCTCACTTTTTGGAATAGTCCCGTCCGCCGAAGATGGCGCTGCCGATCCGGACGATGGTCGAGCCTTCCAGGATCGCCTCGCGGTAATCGGAAGTCATGCCCATGGAAAGTTCCGGAAGCGGGATGCGGAATTCGGTTTCGAGACGGTCGCGCAGCGCCCGCAGGCCGGCGAAAGTGGAGCGGAGCCGCACCTCGGGCACGCCGGGCTCGGCCATGGTCATCAGTCCGCAGAGATGCAGTTCGGGGAATTGGAGCACGGCCTCGGCGGCGGGCGCGGTATCCTCGAAGGAATGCAGGCCGAACTTGCTTTCCTCGCCGGAGATATTGACTTCGAGCAGGATATTGATTTTTTTGCCGAGCCGGGCGGCGGCATTGCCGATCTTCTGGGCGAGATGGACCGAATCGACCGAATGGATCCATTGCGCAGTTTCGGCGGCTTTGGCGGCTTTGTTGGACTGCAGATGTCCGATCAGATGCCATTCGATCTCCGCGGGCAGGACCGGGACCTTGGCCTGGAGTTCCTGCACCTTGTTCTCGCCGAACCGGAGCTGTCCGGCCTCGAAAACAGTGCGGATATCCTCGGCAGGGAACGTTTTGGAAACGGCAAGCAGCCGGACCTGCGCGGGATCGCGGCCGGCCTCGAGCGCAGCCTGTTTCACGCCGTCCAGCACGCGGCGGTAATTTTCCAGCAGATCAGTCATGTTCACACCTTCCATTCGCCTTTATCCATGACTTTGACTTCATCGGCGAAAATATCGGGCTCGCGGATCAGGCAGTCGATATGGACCGGGACCTGATTGGAGCCGCCCATGGAAGCGCTGTTGCCGAACGCGATATGGATGGTGCCTTTGACTTTTTCATCTTCGAGCAGGTTGCCCGAAAGGTGCAGGAACGGATTGGTGCCGATCCCGAATTCGGCCACGATGAAAGCCTGCTTATCGACCTGCGCGAGCGTTTTTTCCAGCTGCTTGCCGCGCTCGCTTTCAAAACCGACCGCCGCGCCTTTGCGGATATCGATGATGCAGTCCGGATCGCCTTCCTTCCAGGGCATGGAAGCGATGGAGGCATCGACCACGAGCCGACCATTCGCGGTGCCGTCGTCGGGCACCATGAAAACTTCGCCGGCAGGGATGTTGCCGACCACTCCGGCAGACTCGAAACGGGCGTCGTCCACCCAAATCGGGCATTGGCCGATCCCGAACGTGATATCGGTCCCTTTGGCGGTGACAATCCGGATCTTCCGGACACCGGCAAGGCGTTCTTTCCAGCGCCGGCCGGCCGCCTGGAGTTCCTTCGGCGAAACCTGCATGGAACGGGCAAACAGGTCGTCGGTGATGCCGGGCAGCGTGCAGCCCCGGATGCCGAATTTTTCCCGGGCGGCGGTCATGGCCGCGCAGTGGGTCAGGGAAAATTTCGTAGCGCCGATGACGATATTATGTTTCTGCATCATGGCAATGGTCTCGGGATCGGGGTCGGCCCCGTTTCCGGACGTGACTTCGATCATGCGCGGCGTCAGGGTCAGGTCGAGCATGGCGGCGGCATTGATGAAAGCCTTGCCGACATTTTCCGTCGGCTGGTCGTAAATCAGCAGGATGGTCTCGTTTTTGCGGACGCCGAGCGCCTCGCGGAAAACTTTCCTGGCGGAATCGAGCATGACCGCGCGCTGGTCCTCGGTCAGCGCATCCCAGCCGGTCGGCGTTTTCGGACCGGGCCGGAAAATGGTCAGCTGCGGCGGCGCAATGGAGATCTTGGTGCCGGGCTCCACATTTTCGGTGATCCAGACATTGCCGCCGATCACGGATCCTTTGCCGATCGTGACCGCGCCGAGGATCGTGGCGCCGGCGTAAATGGTGACATCGTCCTCGATGGTGGGATGGCGTTTGGCGCCCTTGATGATTTTGCCGAGCGAATCTTTCGGGAAGGAGAGCGCGCCGAGCGTGACGCCCTGATAGATCTTGACTCCGGACCCGATCTCCGCCGTTTCGCCGATCACCACGCCGGTGCCGTGGTCGATGAAGACGCTGCGTCCGATCGTGGCGCCGGGATGGATATCAATGCCGGTGATCCGGTGGGCGTATTCGCTCATCATGCGCGGGATCAGCGGAACTTTTTTCTCATAAAGGCAATGCGAGATCCGGTGGATCGTAAGAGCTTTCACGCCGGGATAACTGAGCACGATCTCATCCAGCGTCTTGGCGGCGGGATCGCCGTCGTAAGCGGCCTGAACATCCTGCTTGACCAGCGTCCGGATCTCCGGAATGGAATTGAGCAGATAACTGACGGCATCGGCGGCGGCATCCATGCAGCTGCAGCCCGGCCGGCTGTAGATCTGGCAGTTGTAGCGGAACGCGCGGGCAACCGCATCGCAAAGCTCCACGCGGCAGCAGGAGAGGATCTCTCCGACCATGTATTTGAGGTTGTCCGCGGACTGGGGCACGCGGCCGCCGAATCCGGGGAAAATGATTTCCAGCAGGTCCTGGAGGATATGCAGGATCTCGCTTTCGCGCGGCAAATTGCAGCCTTCGTTGTGGTTGATGCCGTTGCCGTCGGAATAGGTTTCGCAGATCCGGCCGACCAGCTGGTCGAGCGGTTCCGGATCGCAGCTGAATTGCTTATGTTTCATGCAGTCGGTGTTTTTCATAGGAAGCTGCCTCCGTTTATTCTATGTTCTGGACCTGTTCGCGGATTTTTTCCACTTCGGTTTTGAGCTGGACGATCAGGGGCGAGATCTCCGGGGTCGGAGCCTTGTTGCCGAGGGTATTCACCTCGCGGAAAATCTCCTGCATCAGGAAATCCATATTGCGGCCGAGCGCCTCTTCCGAATTCGCCAGGAACTCGCGGAAATGGCTGAAATGACTGCGCAGGCGGGTGATCTCTTCGGTGACGTCGCTGCGGTCGGTGAACACCACCAGCTCGCGGAGCACGCGGTCGTCATGCGGATCCGGAGCCAGGCCGTTTTCAGCGAGACGCCGGAGCAGTTTTTCCTGCTGCACGGCGGGCACGGCCGCGGCCAGCGGTTCGATCCGGTCGACCAGACCGACCAGCAGTTCCAGCCGTTTTTCAAATTCAAGCCGGAGATTTTCGCCCTCGCTGGTCCGCATGGAGATCAGATTGTCAAGCGCCGCCAGACAGGATTTTTTCAGGGTCTCCATGACCGGGCCTTCGGAAAAATCCAGCGATTTCTGCTCCAGGATCCCAGGGACCAGGATCAGATTTTCCAGCTGCGGTTCGCGCTGAAGCCCCGCTTCCTGTGCGATGGACTGCAGCTGTTTCAGGAGCGAAAGCATCATGTCCCGGTTGATCGAAACGGCCGAATCGCCTTCCCGCTGAAAAACGACCTCCACGCGGAGCGAAAGCGATCCGCGGCTGATTTTGGAACTGATGATGCGGCGCAGTTCGGTTTCCGCCGGCAGCATTTCCTTCGGCAAAAAGGTCTTCAGTTCGAATTGCTTGCGGTTGACGGAGGAAAGCTCCGTCCGGAACAGGATGCCGCCGTCGGGAGTGAACGCTTCCCCGCGGCCGAATCCGGTCATGCTTTTCATGGTTTGCCTTCTTCCCGCCCCGCCGGTTTCACCGATTCGGTTTCTTTTTTCGGCGCTGCGTTGTTTTTCTGCGGGACAGGTTTCGCAGACTTTGCAGTTTTTTGCGCTGACGCCGGTTTCACGGCCGCCGTTTTTTGCGCTGCCGCAGGTTTTTCGGATTCATCCGGTGCACCAGGGACTCTCTCCGTTATTTCGGCCGTGTATTCATCCAGTTTTTTCAGGGGAATGACCATACCGCAGGATGGTGTCCATTCGGAAAGATCGAATTCCGACCCGAAACCGGTTATCACGATCCGTTTTTTGGGGTCGTCGGCCTTCCAGACTACCGAATATTGTTTGCGGTTGCGGTGTTTCTTGAGTTCCTCCAGGAAAGTTTTCCACTCATCCCGGGCGCTTTCGAACTGTTCCTCGAACATGTATTCCAAGTCGAACTGGGTTTCCCGAATCTCCGCTTCCGAGGTGCGGACCCGGATCCGTTCGAGCCGGGTAAGGTACAGCATGTTGTCCGTGACGTATTGGATCGCTTTGGACCGGGCAATTTCGTAAAGCCCCCGGATCGGAATGACATGTTTCAATACCACTTTCAACGGCGACCAGTAAGACAGATCCATCCGGCTGTATCCGATGACAATGACCGAGTAACTCAAATCAGGAGGAGTCCAGACAAATTGGGCAACGATCGTATCCAGGTTCGGATCGGTGACCGGATTGAAATCGACATTCCGGGGAATATGGGCATATTCCGTGAGGGTCATCGGTTGATGCGAAAAAATGTCCGCAGTCTGAAGTCGAGGCGTCACGAAACGGATATGGTTCCGGGCGGTTTCCGGCAGCAGCCGGGTATTGTCCAAGGCATATTCCCGGGCCCGCTGCAGCGCTTCTTCGCTATAATCGGTCTGGCAACCGGCCGTCAGAAACACCGCCAGCAACACCGGCAGCAGATAGAACAGTATTTTCATCGTGTTTCCTTTCCAGTTATCTATCATTGGAGTAATATAACCCCCTTTCGGTCTGAAAACAATCGATTTTGACGCCGTTTCTCAAACTTTTACCGAAAAAAGTATTCCGCCGCGTCTGATCGGTCGCCCGATGGTTGCCCGGAAACAAATTATATTGCGCACGGAAACCCGAACCAGACACGTCTCCGCGGTCGGCATTGCAGTCCAAGACATCCCGTGGAACTGGTGAATTTTGTCAAAAAAACTGTCCATTTTCATCATTAAACAGTCAAGATTGCACATCTTTCGCAAAAAACGGAATGGATTTTTCGGATTTTGGACTGAATTGTTCTGGAAATAGCCGGTCATTGAATTATATTAAACGGATCGAAAAGGAATGTTACCGCACTTTTAACCGAAGAGGAAAGGAAAGTAAAATGTCATTTCTCGATGAACGTTATCTGCTGAGCAACGATACAGCCGCCGCGCTGTTCAAAGAAGTGGAAGGTCTGCCGGTGGTCGATGCCCACAACCACTCGGACATCAAGGAGATCGCGGTCAACGCGAACTACAAGAACGCCTGGCAGGTGGTGGCCGCCACGGACCATTATGTGTGGGAAATGATGCGGAAGCGCGGCATACCGGAAGAATACATCACGGGCAAAGCCGATCCGAAGGAAAAATGGCTGAAACTGGCCTCGGTCTTCCCGGAAATCGCCGGCAATCCGGTGTATGAATGGGTCCACCTGGATCTGCGCCGCGGACTGGGATTGAAAGACGCGCTGATCACGCCCGAATCCGGCGAAGCGCTGTGGGATGAGATCAACGCCGCGCTGGCCCGTCCGGAAAAACGCCCCGTCCAGCTGCTCGAAGGAATGAACGTGGAAGTGATGTGCTCGACCGACGATCCTGCCGACGTGCTCGAAAACCATGAAAAAGTCAAAGCGGCAGGCATCCATACGCGGATCCGTCCGACCTGGCGTCCGGATAAAGCGGTGAACATTTTCCAGCCGACCTGGAAAGCGTATATCGAGAAACTCGGCGCCCGCTGGAACACCTCGATCAAGAGTGTGGACGAACTGGTGGAAGTGCTGCAGAAATCGCATGATTATTTTGCGGAGGAAGGCTGCCGCGCCAGCGACCACGGGATCGAATATCCGCTCTCCGGCGACGCCTCGAAAGAAAGCGCGCAGGCAGCGTTCCGCAAAGCGCAGAACGGCGAGAAACTTACCCGGGCGGAAATCAATGACTACATGTCCTGGCTGAGCGTGCAGATCGCCGGGATGGATGCGAAATCCGGCTGGGTCTTCCAGATGCATATCGGTGCGGTGCGCGACATCCGCGACGTGCTGATGAACACGCTCGGACCGGACTCGGGCGGCGATGTGTCCGACCACATGATCGACATCGTCAAACCGCTGGGACGTTTCCTGAACAAATTCGACGGCAAGCTGAAAGTGACGCTGTATTGTCTGGAACCGGGACATCAGGCCTCGCTGGCGACCGTGGCGCGCGCGTTCGGAGCGAATGTGCGTCTGGGTTCCGCCTGGTGGCTGAACGACTCCCCGGTCGGCATGCGCCGCCAGCTGGAATACATCGGCTCGGTCGATCTGCTTTCGAACTTCGCGGGCATGGTTTCCGATTCGCGCAAGATCCTGAGCTACGGTTCGCGGTTCGAAATGTTCCGCCGCGTGCTGTGCGACGTAGTCAGCAGTTTCGTGCTGCGCGGACAGATGCCGTTCGACGTGGCCAAAGCGCTGGTCAAACGCATGTCCTACGCCGGACCGAAAGAATTCTACAACATCTGAACACCTTAAACCCCAAAATAACGGAGGAAAACATAAAATGGATGTCATCATCAGACCCACAGCGGAAAGCGCTGAAGCACTGGCCGCGCAAATCATCGCCGACGCGCTGAAAGCGAAACCGAACCTGACCCTCGGTCTGGCCACCGGCGCCACCATGGAAAACGTCTACCACAAGCTGGCCGACATGAACAAGAAGGGCGAAATCGACTTCTCCCTGTGCAAAACCTTCAACCTGGACGAATACGTGGGACTGCCCGCGGCGGACCGCAACTCCTACCGCTACTACATGAACTTCCATCTGTTCGACCGGATCAACATCGACAAGCGCAACACGCATCTGGAAGACGGCATGGCCGCCGACCTCGAAGCGGAATGCGCCCGTTACGAAGAAATGATGGAAGAAGCCGGCGGCGTGGATCTGCAGCTGCTGGGCATCGGCCTTTCCGGCCACATCGGTTTCAATGAACCGCTGTCCGCCTTCTCCTCCCGGACCCGCGCGGTCAATCTGACCCCGGTCACCATGGCCCAGAACGGCCCGTATTTCGATGCCGCCAAGGGCGAAAAAATGCCGAACCGCGCGCTCACCATGGGCGTCGGCACGGTCCTCGATGCGAAAAAACTGCTGATGCTCGTCACCGGCAAACGCAAAGCCGACATCATCGCCAAGGCGCTTGAAGGCCCGATGACCTCGATGGTCTCCGGTTCCGCCATCCAGCTGCATGACGACTGCACCGTCATCGTCGACGAAGAAGCGGCCGCCAAACTGACGCTGAAGGATTACTACCATTCCGCGTTCGCCAACGATCCGAAATGGGCCCCCTACCGGTAAGTGATCAGTTTTCCGTGATCAGTTATCAGTAATGATAAGACGGGTTCGGCGTTGAGCCGTTCCCGTTTTTTACTTGACAGGAGAAACCATGAAACCCTGCACCGACTGTGTGCGCAAATGCGGAGTGGACCGTCCGGACACCCTGAACGGCGAAGGCACGTTCGGGTTCTGCGGCTGTCCCCGGAATCCGGTGGTGGCGCGCGCCATGCTGCACCGCTGGGAAGAACCCTGCATCAGCGGCAAAAACGGGTCCGGCGCCGTCTTCTTCAGCGGCTGCAATCTCCGCTGCGTCTTCTGTCAAAATTACGAGATCAGTTCCCGCGTGCAGGGCAAAGAGATCACGGTGGCGCGTCTCCGCGAGATCTACAGGGAACTGATCGCCCAGGGCGCGCACAACATCAATCTGGTTACGCCGGGGCACTATACCGAGGCCATTCTGGCGAGTCTGGATCAGCCGCTGCCGGTGCCGGTGGTCTATAATTCCAACGGCTACGATTCGCTCGATTCGCTGCGGAAACTGGACGGAAAGATCCAGATCTATCTGCCCGACCTCAAATATGCCGACAATGCACTCGCGGCACGTTACAGCCATGCGCCGGATTATTTCGAGACCGCAATTGCCGCGATCGACGAGATGTTCCGGCAGACCGGCCCTTATGAAATGGATCCCGACGGCATGCTCAAACACGGCGTGGCGGTGCGGCATCTGATCCTGCCCGGACAGGTGGAAAATTCACTGCGCGTGATCGATCATATCGCGCATCGCTTCAAGCCGGGCGACATCCTGTTCAGTCTGATGCGGCAATACGTTCCTCACGGTCGGATCGAAGCTTTTCCCGAGCTCAACCGCCGGGTCTCCGACGAAGAATACGAGCAGGTGGAACAATATCTTTTCGATTCCCCGATCGAAGACGGCTTCGTGCAGGAAGAAGAATCCGCCAGCGAAGAATTCATCCCCGCTTTCGACAATTCGGGAGTGTAGGAAACGCGTTCACCGGCGTTCCGGATTCCGGGAATCTCTAAATTTTTTAAATCGGTTTGGCTTTGATGTAATGGTGCAGACGAAATCAGGCCCGGATTTTCGACCTTTATCCCGCCTTCTGCCGCATGACAGATACTCCCGGACCATTTTCTTCAGCTGGTGAAGGCAGATCGGACTTTCCGCCTTTCCGGGGTGCGATCAACCATATCAACGCCAGGAGAAGCAGGATAAGCAGAAGAATCGCACCGATCAGCAGATGGATTCTTTTGAGACCAAAGAGCAGTCGCTGTTTCTCCGGGTTCGAGGGATCCGAAAGCATGATCCCGATTTGGGAATCAGCCGGAGAAGCAGATGTTCCGTCCGAGGGTTTTTCCTGGTGTTCAGCCGCTGCCGGTTTATGAAATTGAGCAGGAGGATCGATCTTAATCGTTTTCATCAAACCGTCGGAACTCTCCGAGGCAAATCTGGAAAGCTGTTCCTGGCGGCTGACGGTTTTATCCCAGTCAGCCGGGATCCGGATATTTTCCAAACGCCGCAGCAGCTCAGCGGGAGTCTGAATCCGATTTGAAAGTTTCTTGGCTGTCATTGCAGAGATCAATTCCGCCAAATCAGCGGGAATCCGGGGCAGGATGGTTCTGATATCCGGGACTTCCTTTTCGGCAACGACCTGAACCAGAATATCCACGATGCTGTCGCCGCGATAAGGCCGCTGTCCGGCCAGCATCTCGTAAAAGACAATTCCCAGACTGTAAATATCCGCCCTGATATCCACTTTGCCGGAATCGACAGCCTGTTCGGGTGACATGTAGGCCGGTGTTCCGAAAACCGCGGAAGTCACAGTCAGGGAAGAACCCTGGTCATCGGTTGATTTGGCCAGGCCGAGATCGGCCAGCTTGACCGTGCCGTCCGAGGCGAACATGATATTATCCGGTTTGATATCGCGATGGACCATGTGGTTGTCATTAGCGGCACACAGCGCGCGGGCGACCTGAATAATGATTTTCAAGGCCGGTTCCGGATCCAGCCGCAATTCTTTTTTCAGCAGGTCACGGACACTTCCGCCGGACACGTAATCCATGACAATATAGTAAAGATTATGTTTGGGATTCTTTCCCGCATCATGCACGGTGATCAGATTCGGATGTCTGATCTTGCTGGCAAGTTTCGCTTCCCTGATGAACCGGTCAACGAAATTCCGATCTTTTTTGACCGCGGCAGGATAAAGGACCTTAAGGGCGAACTGCGTATCAAGGACATTATGACGGACCAGGTAGACGGCACCCGTCCCGCCATGACCGAGCAGCTTTTCAATCGTATAATTCCCGAAAACCGCTCCAGGTTTCAACCACTTGATTGTATTGTTGTCATCCATAATACACAGCCTTTTCAGGCAGTTCAAGCCAGCACGGCGGAATTTCCTTTTTTACTGAATCTCAAAATACGTCACAATTAATATACTTTGACTTATTTTTATTTTCAAGCAGGACTTTACGAAAAAGGAGAATAAAACATCGCCGCAGTTCTCCGATTCCTCCGATACAGGATTCGCCGTATCGTCAATAATCCACATCCTCGGGCATGTGCTGGCAGGAACAGCCGGCGTCGCAGGTGACGATCTCACCGGTCATATTGCCGCTTTCCTCGCTCGCCAGAAATGCCACCACGTTGGCGATGTCACGTCCCGTGGCCTCATGCCGCAGCGGACAATTCAGGCGGCGGCGGGCTTTTTTCTCCTCGGGCAGGACATCCCAGCGTTCGGTGTAAATGTAGCCCGGCGCACAGGCATTCACCCGGATCCCCAGCGGTCCGAGGTCGAGCGCGATCGCCCTCACCATCGAGTTGATCGCGCCTTTGCTGGCGCAATACGCGGTCCGGTTGCGGATCGCCCGCATGGCCGTATTCGAGGACAGGAACACCACCACGCCGCGGCTCTCCTGTTTCAGGAAGAAACGGTTGACCGCCTGCTGCGTCACCTGAAAACCGCCCCGGACATTCACGCCCAGCACTTCCATCATGTAGGCGGGATCCATTTCGACGAACGGCTTGCCGATGCCCTGATGCGCGGCATTGTTGACCAGGATATCCAGCCGGCCGGCCTCTTTTTCGATGACGTCGAAAAGATTCTTCACCTGTTCGAGGTCGGACACGTCGCAGGGAATGCTGCGGACGCCCTTGCAGCCGTGTTCTTCCAGATATGCCGCGCCTTTCGCGGTCGATTCGGGCGTGGAACCGCACATGAAAACCCGGGCGCCTTCCTCGACGAATTTAGCAACGATGGCAAGTCCGGTGTTGCGGTTGCCGCCGGTCACCAGCACGATTTTGTCTTTGAAACGGTCCATTTCAGCAGTTCTCCATTTCATAATAGCGGATGGCATCGGGCGGACGGATATTCGTGAGCGTGCCTTTGTAATGACGCAGCTCGGTCCGGATATACGGATGCTTGAGCAGTTCTGCCTCGTTGAGCTCGATACCGAGTCCGGGACGTTCCGGAATGACCATGCAGCCGTTCCGCATGACGAGCTTTTCATCGCAGATCTCCGCGCGCCACGGCACGTCGGTCATCATCATTTCCAGCATGACGAAATTCGGCACGCAGGCCGCAAGCTGGAGCGTCGCCGCATTGGCCACGGGACCGGAAGGATTGTGAGGACAGAAGCCGATATGCCGCGCTTCCGCTTCCGCGCCGAGCATCCGCATTTCCATGATGCCGCCCGCGTGGGAGATGTCCGGCTGGATGTAATCGGCGCAGTTCAGGTCAAAGAACTGCCGGTATTCGTAACGGTTGTAAAGCCGTTCGCCCGCGGCAATGGAAACGCGCACCCGCTCCTTGACCTCGCGCATCCCTTCCTTGTCATCGGGCGGGATGGGTTCCTCGAACCAGAAGATGTCGTAATTTTCCAGCCGTTTGCCGATCTTGACCGCGGTGGGGATGTCGAACCGACCGTGCCCTTCGATCAGCAGCTGAACGTCGGAACCGACTGCAGCCGACACTTTTTCCACGCATTCCATCGCCTGATCGAGCTCTTTCTTGCCGATCTGCTGCCATGCCTTGCCGAAGGGGTCCCACTTGCAGCCGGGATATTTATTCTTCCGGACTTCGACCGCCTTTTCGGCAAATTCGTCGGGCGTTTTGGCCGGTGCGAACCAGCCGTTCACATAGACCGGCACGGCATCGCGCACCTTGCCGCCGAGCAGCTGATAAACCGGAACGTTCAAGGCTTTTCCCTTGATGTCCCACAGCGCCATTTCCACGCCCGCGAGGGCGCTCATCAGGACGGGACCGCCGCGCCAGTAGGCGTCGCGGTAACAGTCATGCCGGAATGCTTCGATGTTGTGCGGGTCCTTGCCGATCAGGTAGCTTTCCAGATCGTGGATCGCCGCCTGGATGGTCAACTCCTTGTATTCGAGCGTGGATTCGCCCCACCCGTGGATCCCCGCATCGGTTTCGACTTTCACGAACACGAAATTGGTCCGGAACGCATTGCAGATGAATGTTTTGATTGCCGTAACCTTCATTTTTCACTCCTTCACCGGGTCGAACACCCGGACATAGTCAACGATAAATTCATCTTTGCCGATAATGTCGAACGCCTCTTTCACCGGCTGATGAGCCTCGTGCCGGTAACCTTTCACCTCGGTGCTGATGAGGATGAACTCCGGCCGTCTGGAGACGTATTGGTCGATATGGCCGTCCTCCCTGCCGTCGATGTAAAAAGTGTAACCGGCCTCGTCCCACTTCATGCCGAAACGGTGGAACACGGTCATGTCCAAATCTTTTACGCCGCCGACTGCCGCCCGTTTGCAGTCGAGTCCGTAGCCTCCGGTAAAGGCGTTATGTCCGGCAATTACGCCGGGATGAAAACATTCCATGATATCGAGTTCCGTGCCGCTTTCCGCGGGGTCGAGCGAGGCGCCGATGATCGGAGACTGGACCCAGAATGCGCTCCACCAGCCCTCGGGTTTCTGCTGCAGTCTGCAGCGGCATTCATAATATCCGTAAGTATGCGTGTAAAGATCTTTCTTGAGCTTACCTATATTCCATTGCAAAGCATCATGACCGAATTTGGTGACAACGACCGGTTCGTCCATGAAATTGTAACCGGTTTGCAGCTGCGAGCTCACCGGACGGCCGTCCTCCAGCAGGATGGAAAACACCGCGTTGCTCTTCCCGTCCAAATGGACGCCTTTGTCGGTCCACGCCGGATGACGCTTGCCCATCATGGAAAGACGGTAATCCCATTTGGTGCGGTCCAGTTCGGTTCCGTCGAATTCGTCGTTCCACACCATTTTCCAATTGCCGTCCGGCAGCAGGCTCGGTTCATGATCCTTTACTGCATAATCCTTCATCTAGAAAACCACCTTTCATTTAAATATAAATTAACCATTACTGTCTGTCAAACACCCGGACATAGTCAACGATGAAAGCATCCGGCAGGACAGCTTTCTTCAATTTCGGGTCGGGCTGATCCGAGCTGCGGTAACCCATGCATTCAGTAGAAATCAGGATGAACTGCTCATGATGGGAAACCGGTGAAGAGACCCGCCAGGATTCCTTTCCGTCCACGTAATAAACATATTCATGCTCGTTCCATTCGAGGCCGAAAAGATGGAACCCGTCCGGCGTGGGTTCGAGTTTGCGTTCCCCGGAACCGACATGCTGATGGTCGTCCGCGTAGCCGCTCCAGTGATTGTTGTGAGAAATGATATTGTCGCGGGTGAAGCTTTCCATGATGTCCACTTCGACACCGCATTCTTCCGGATCGGGACTTGCGCCGATGATCGGCGACTGAAGCCAGAAGGCCGCCCACCAGCCTTCCTGTTCCTGCAGTTTGCACCGGATCTCATAATATCCGTATTTGTGCATGAATTTAGGCTTCTGGAATTTGGCGATCGGCCAGGTCAGCGCCTCCTTTTTCGCACCGGCCTGATCATAATAACTTTTCCCCGGACGGTCCATGAAATTGTATCCGGTCTGAAGCTGCTGCGAATAGTATTGTCCATCCTTTTCGATCAGGTTCAGGTGCAGATTGCTTTTGCCGTCGAGGACAGCTCCTTCATCGGTGAAAGTTTTATGCCGGCACTGGAGAAGATGGAGACGGAAATCCCATTTGGTGCGGTCCAGTTCGGTCCCGTCGAACTCGTCGTTCCACACCATTTTCCAATTGCCGTCCGGAAGAAGACTTGATTCATGCCCCTCTACTCTGTATTCTTTCATTTCATAAAAACCTTTCCATCCGATCTTTATTTGACCGCATCGAAAACGCGAACGTAATCGACTTCGAAATATTCGGGCAGAACCATACGGTCAAGCGCCGGATCGGGAACCGGCGGATTATTGCGGTAGCCCATGCATTCGGTGGAAACCAGGATGAATTGTTCCGTCCGGGAAACCGGTCCGTCCACGCGGTTGACTTCTTTTCCGTCGGTGTAGAACACATATCCGTCGGGACTCCAGTCGACGCCGAAACGATGCCAGCGGTCGGGCGTTTCCTCCAGTTTATATTTCCGGTGGCCGGAACCTTTGGCATCGGCTCCGTAACCGTTCCAGAGATTGCCGCAGCGGATGATCCCCTGATCCGGGAAATCCTGCGATTCCATGATATCGCATTCCACACCGCACTGCGCCGGATCGGGATGGGCGCCGATGGAGGGCGACTGCAGCCAGAACGCGGTCCACCAGCCCGCCTGCCGGTTCAGTCGGCAGCGGATCTCGTAATAACCGTAACGATGCATGAAACGCGGCTTTTCATACGGCCCGAACGGCCAGAAGCCGTGGTTCGGCTGCGGAATGTCATAGGTCAGCGATCCGGTCTGCAGATGCGGAGAACAATACCGGTCACCTTTTTTCACCACATGGAGACGCAGATGGCTCTGTCCGTCCAGCTCCACGCCTTCGTCCGTGAAAGCGGGAAAAGGTTTTCCCCAGAAATTCAGGCGGAATCCCCATTTGGTGCGGTCCAGTTCGGTCCCGTCGAACTCATCGTTCCAAACCATTTTCCAGCTGCCGGCCGGCAGAAGACTTGCTTCGTGACCATCTACTTTGAATTCATTCATCTTTATATCCTCCTTCATCAGGCAATGGTATATTGTATGGAAAGGCTGCGGGAAATTTCCTGCGCAGCCTGTTTCAGTGCCTTGCAGATTTTCCGGTGATAAGCCGCATTGTGCTTGTCGCGGTGGATGCTGGCGCCGAGCGCGGCATAAAAACTGCCGTTCCGAAAGACCGGAAACGCATAAATCCACTGAAGACCTTTCCCGCAATCGAAGAAACCCTGTTCCGAAATTCCATGCAGTTTCCGGACCAGGTTTTTTCCCGACTGGTATTCGGGCAGGATTTCCGCGCCGAGCTTTTTCTGCTCCCGGAAACAGGCCAGAACTTCTTCCTCCGGCAGATGGGCAAGCAGCATCAGCCCGGTCGCGGTGCTGAAAAGGTCATCGGAACAAGGCCTGCTGATCCGGATTTGCAGATCGGGACTGCAGTTGCGGTGATACAGCACATAACGCTTTCTGCCGTAAATCCGGGCGATCAGCACGGAACACGCCAAAGTCTCCGAACAACGGTCGATCACCGGGCCGGCCGCCTTGAGCAGATCGTTTTCAAATCCGGCGATATTGTTCAGCGTAAGCAGTTTCGGCCCCGGCGCATACCCCTGGAGCCGGGACACTTTCAGCAGGTACCCCATTTCGGTCAGCTGTTTGAGCAGACGCGAACAGGTCGCCCGGTTCAAGTTCAGCTTTTCCGCCAGCGGCGTCGGCAGGCAAGGTTCCGGCGAGGAAGAAACGATCTCCTCCAGAATCCCGAACGTTTTGTCGATCACATTTCCCATCAGCTATTTTCCTGTCTCAAAAAGTTCATATTATGAACTTATCATATTACATTATAAAATATAATGCTTGAAATACAAAAATCAAGCTTTATAATGCAAAATTCGAAAAAAAGCGGACAGGAGATGAGGATCGGGAAAAATCGATCATATTCTGCAGATGGGAGACGGCTGACAAGTCAATCCAATTTTTTCCCGCAGTAGGGACAGTATTTTTTAGCCGTTTCCGAGGCGGATTTTTCCTCGGCAGGCGGCTCTGGATCTTTTTTCTCGTCATTGGAAGGTGTTTCAACGCTCTTGTGAAGCACTTCCATGAATCCAGCGCTCAAAATACTGGTCGGCACCGCCACCATGCCGATACCGAGGAGCGCAATTATGGCCCCCAGGAAACGACCGATCGGAGTAATGGGATAAATGTCGCCATAACCGACTGTGGTCAATGTGGCCACCGCCCACCATAAACCGGAAAATGCATTCTGAAATTGTTCGGGCTGGGTGTCATGTTCCGCATAGTAAATCAGCAGTGAAGCCACCACCAGCAGAATAAAAACGAAAAAAAGCGAGGCGAATATTTCTTTCGATTTGCTTTTGAACACGGCTCCGATCGAAGCCAGCGCATCGGAGTAGCGGTTCAATTTAAGCAGCCTCAGCAGCCGGACCAGCCGGATGGCACGGATCCCGATCAGATTGACCGGCAGGAACATCGGCAGATAGAACGGCAGGATCGCCAGCAGGTCGATCAAGGCCATGCCCGAGAAAACATATCTGATCCGCGAACGGAAAAATCCGTATCCGGGATAAAGCAAGTCCGCAGTCCAGATCCGCAGCAGGTACTCAACGGAAAAGACGATCAGGGAAATATGCTCGATCTGCTGCAGAGATTTCTGATATTCCCGCGGCAGATCAAAAGTAGTGATGAAAACGCTGATGACGCTCAGCAGAATAAAGCCAAGAATAGTCAGATCAAAAATTTTACTCGCGATCCGACCGTTCTCCGCCGGCTGGATGACTTCGAATATGATTTGTTTGAATTTTCGATACATGTTCATTCCTTTATTTTCGGGGTTCATGAGTTTTTTTCTTCATCCTTGAAATCCCGGCTCAGAAAATCTGTCAGCTGCTTATCCAGATTCTGCAGGGAACACAAACGATAGGGTGCAAAGATCATGGGATCCACGTCCGGATCGGTGCAGCAGGTAATGAAACGGATATTTTTTTCCTGACTGTCCTGGAACAGACGGGCGGAATCGACCCAGCGGTCGATTCGCCAGTTCCGGCCAGATTTGATCTCGAAAATATAAATATGATGTTTCCGGGTTTGGTCCTTGCGGAGATTGACCACGACATCCAGTTCCATATCGTGTGACTTGGCGGAATCCAGCTTCTTCAATTTGATGTTCGACCAGATCCCGTAACTCAAGGGATGTTTGCGGATAAATTTTTGGATGATGTCTTCGATCAGATATCTGGCGGCAAGTTCAGCCCAGCAGCCATCGAAAAATTGTGTCCAGCTGCCGGAAATCTTCTTCGTGCGGGTGATCACCAGCTTGTTCCTTTTCCGGTCCACGTCGATCAGACCGAGCTGTTTCAACCTGGTTATGACTTGAAAAAAAACAGATTTCCCCGTATGGCTGTCATTATCCGGAAAAACATATTCGAATGGGTCTTTTTCCTTCGCCAGTTTTTTGAAAAGCGGCTCGATCTGGCCATAGCATTTCCATGCCGTTCTGGCAATGACAAATTGATCTTCCTGATCTCCGGTCAGGTTCTCCGTCAGTCCGGTGATCGTAAAATCCCGGGTCGCAAAAAATTCGGCAATATCCCGAGTCCTGGACTGTTTCCAAAAAGGATCATCCTGAATGCTGAAAGATAACTGCATCACACTTTCAGTCAGAGCAGCAATCTCTTCATCGATCTGCCTTACCGCCGTATCCAGAGATTCGATCCTGGCATTGAGCAAAAGGCGGGCAGATTGCAGAGATTTGATTTTTTCCTGAATTTCAGATCGTGAGGCCATTGGGGGTATCCTGCCGCAGTGATGTTTCCCGATTTCATA
Organism: Lentisphaerota bacterium; assembly: GCA_015061565.1. Classification (GTDB taxonomy): domain Bacteria; phylum Verrucomicrobiota; class Lentisphaeria; order Victivallales; family UBA1829; genus SIG94. The sequence continues at coordinate 129 of SUWI01000088.1, read as the reverse complement.
TAAATAATTCAATTAATGGGCAAAAAAAATCCGGCGTCGAACTACTTTCCCACACTCTGATGTGCAGTATCATCGTCGCGGGTCCTCTTAACAATCGTGTTCGGGATGGGAACGTGTGTTTCAAGACCG
>SUWI01000087.1 GCA_015061565.1 Lentisphaerota bacterium | reverse complement strand
TATGGTCTATTTTTACGGACACTCCTGGCCGAATGTGGTCCCTGCCGCCAAATACGGAAAAACCCATCCGGAATATTTCGTTCTGCAGAACGGAAAAAGACGTCCGGACAAGATCGGCAGTCAGCTTTGCATCAGCAATAAAGAGGTCCGGGACCTGATGCTTCAGTCTATCGAAAAAGCTTTTGCGGCGGGCCGGAAGTTTTACCAGCTTTCCCAGTCGGATGCATTTTTCGCCTGCGAATGTCCGGAGTGTGCGAAACTGGGACCAGCCCCGGTCCGGGTGTGGAATTTCCATGTCGGGCTGGCCAGGGAGATTTACCGGAAATATCCCGACCGGAAAATCAATATCCTTGCTTATGAAGTCACCATGAAAGTTCCCCGCTGGATCAGGGAATTCCCTCCGAATGTCGTGATCGAGCTGACCAAATACGATGAAAAGGAGTTCGAAGCCTGGAAAAAACAGTTCCCCGCCATGACGGAATTCATGGTCTACGATTACAACTGGGGCGCTTTTCATGAAACCGGATTTCTGCCCAAGCGGACGCCGGACCGGATCGCGGACCAGCTGCGGCGGTTCCATCGATACGGAGTCATCAATATCTATAGCTGCGGATTTTCGACCGCGCTTACCGGACTGGAAGCTCCGGTGACTTACATTTACGGCCGTCTGCTCGATGATGTGAGTCTGAACCCCAATCTGCTGCTGGCCGATTACTGCACCGCCGCTTTCGGACGGGATGCCGGCCCGTTCATGAACAATTTCTTCAGCATCATGCACAAATATCTGGAAAGCTATCCGGAGAATGCTTATTTCACCGATGACGATCCCCGTCTGGTCCGGACTCCCGCCGCCATGATCCGGAATCATTATCCGGCTGCCGCGGTCCGGAAGATGGAGGAATTCCTGTCCGCCGCGGAAAAGAACGTAAGCTCCCCGAAACAGAAAATGCGCCTCAAAAATGTCCGACTGCATTTCGACTATTTGAAGAGTGAAGTCAAGGCATTGGACGGCTTTTCTCTGTATCAGCTGGCCCCGAACCGGAGCGTTTTTCAGATCATCTGTGAAGCTTTGCGGGAACGCGAGCAGGCCATCGATGCCATCTTCCGTTCCGATATTCCCGCCTTATGGAAAGGCAATGACAAACGCCAGATCTGGCTGGCCGGCGGCACCTTGAGCGGAAAACTCGGTGCGCCGTTCACCTGGAATTATAAGGAAATGGAAAAAAGCGGCGTCCTGCCGGGAATGCAGACGAAGATGGCGAAAGCATTTTTCCTGCCGGGCAAACCGGCTCTCGAAGATACCCTCTGGAATAAGATCCCTTCCTATGAACTGGAAAAAGTCACCGGCGGCAAAGCCGGACTGAAAAGTTCTTTCCAGCTGGGCTGGACCGATTCGGATCTTTATATGCGTTTCACCCTCCAGACACCGGCCCTCGCCAAAAAACAATTCGCGAGTGCGGGAAAAGGACATTATATCGGCACCGAATGCCTTGATGTGCAGATCAATCCCACCGCACTGCCGGAAAGATATTTCCAGTTCATCTTCAGTCCGGCTCCGGATTCATTCCTGCAGGGAAATATGAATATCGGACGTTTCGGGGCCGATCCGCAATGGAACATCCTGGACCGCTCATGGGATGGGAAATGGCAATATGAGTTCAAGCTTTATCCCGACCGGGATCAGTGGACCGCCCTTTTGCGCATTCCGGTTTCATCCCTGGCGGGGTTCAAGCCGGGAAAAGGCAAAAGCTTCACCATGAACATCGGCAGGGTATGTGGCCGGGAGCTCTTTTTGTGGTCGCCCAATCTGGAATCGCAAAAGTTCGGCAACACCGCCGTTTTCGGAAATGTGTTTTTGGAATGAAGAACTTGCGGATGCCGCATACTCCTGACGCCGATATTGCCGGCCTATAGGAAATGGTTCTTGCGAAAACAACTTGCATCTGCCGGGAACGGGCATTATATTACTGCCGTCAAATAAGGATGCAGTATGGAAAAAATCAAAGTTGACATCTGCGTGGCGGGCGGCGGCTCGGGCGGATTCGGCGCGGCTTGCGCGGCGGCCAGGTCCGGCTTGAAAGTCCTGCTTTTCGAAGCGTCCGAGATGCTCGGAGGCACTTCCACCGTCTCCGGCGTGAACTGCTGGGAACCGGTCAGGGGCGCTTCCTTCGGACTCCCCCGCGAGCTTTACGGCCGGATGTGCAGGATCCCCGGCGGCTGCGGGATCTATGCGCCGAAACTGCACCGCAGTCAGGGCCGCGAAGGCTGCCGGAATTTCCCCGGCGGTCTCAGCGTGGTCAATCCCAAAATGAATTATGACGACACCTTGAAAAAGGGATTCGACTACAATAAGATCTCCTGCCTGGAGATTTGGAACGGAGTCATTTTCGAGCCCGAAGTCTGGGACCGCTGCGCCCGGGAAATGCTGAAGGAAAGCGGATGCACGGTATGGTCCGGCCGGACCGCCGTGGAAGTCCGATCCGCCGACGAACATATCCAAAGCGTCATTCTGGACGACGGGACGGAGATCGAGGCGGCGATCTGGATCGACAACAGCGGATTCCTGGCGTCGGCTTCACACTGTCATCTGCTGTATGGTTCGGAGTCCCGGACGGTGTTTGCGGAACCGGATGCGCCGGAGATTCCCACGGTCAGTTATCTCAACGGCGTGACTCAGATTTTCCGCGTGACGCCGGCCGCCAAGCCGGAGATCGAACTGCTGCCGCCCGAACTGGCCGGCCGTGAATATTCCGTTTCGATGGTCGCGACCGAATATCCCAACGGCGACCTGTGCTGCAACATGCTGCCGACTTTGCGCGGCGCCGATTATCTGGCCCTGGGTGAAGATGGCGCACGGAAAGTCTGCGAAGGACGGGCCCGGATCTACTGGCACACGGTCCAGGAGCAATACGAGCTGTTACGCCACTATAAATTCAAATCGTTTTCGCCGAAACTCGGGATCCGGGAATCGTTCCGGACCCTTTGCGAGGTGATGCTGACCGAGAATGACGTGCTCAGCGGCATCAACGGACAGGACCAGGGCGACTGGGTCGTCATCAGCGACCATCAGCTGGACCGGCACGGCGCGGGCGGACCGGCACGTCCGGTGAAACCCTACGGGATCTCTTACCGGTCCCTGCTGCCGAAAGGGAAGGACAACCTGCTTATTGCCGGAAAAATCGGCGGCTTTTCCTGTCTGGCCTCGACCAGCTGCCGGCTGTCCCGGACGATCATGCGTCTGGGCGAAGCTGCGGGCTATGCGGCGGCGCTGGCCGTCCGGAACCGCTGTCCGCTCTGCTCGGTCGAGGTCGGGAAACTGCAGGAACTGATGCATTTCAGGGAAGAAAAGGAAACCGCATGCAGCGGACTCAAATAAATTTCAGGAGGTAAATTATGAATCTGGCAGGAAAAAAAGCAATCGTCACCGGCGGCTCGGGCGGATATGGCAAAGGGATCGCCGCGGCTTTCAAACAAGCCGGAGCGGAAGTCTGGATCACCGGACGGAATGAGCAGAAACTCCAGGCAGCCGCTGCGGAACTCGGCGTTCACGCGGTCCTCGCCGACGTCACCAGCGGCAAGGATTGGGACAACGTGATGAAGCAGGCCGGTTCGGTCGATATCCTCATCAACAATGCGGGCGGCGGAGGCACGATCCATCCGCTTTCCGAGCAGAGCGATGAAGAGATCATCAGTGCGATCAACAACAACCTGACCGGCACGTTGCTGGGCTGTGCCCGCGCCGCCAAGATCATGCAGCAGAAGAAGAGCGGACTGATCGTCAATATTTCCAGCGTCTGCGCGCTGTATGCCTGGCCGGCGTGGAGCGTTTATACCGCCGCGAAGGCGGGCCTTTCCAAATTCAGCCACGGCCTCTACACGGAACTGCGTCCTTATGGGGTGCGGGTCTTCTGCGTCACGCCGTCCTGGGGCGCCACCGGATTCAATACGGCGGCGAACATTCCCGCCTTTACGCCGGAACAGAGTGCGAAAGCCATTCAGCCGTCCGAAATGGGCAAGCTGATCCTGGAACTGGCGGAACTGCCGGACCATCTGAACGTCACCGACATCACGATCCAGCCGCTGATCCAGGACATCAACCCGATGTAAGGGAAAAACGGCGGCGGATGCCGGGCACTGGCAAAAAATAAGTCCTATAAGACCTATAAGTCTTATTTTGTCTGTGGCCTGCGGCAGGCTTATTGCTTTTTCAGCCTGATCTCCGATGGCAACGTGAAAAGGCCGCTTTCGGCATGGGCGCGGCGCAGGGCTTCGGAAATCGGGGCCGCCGATGCTGCGAACCAGCCGGACATGGCCTCTCTCTGACGGTCTTCCAGTTCCAGCCGGGAATGGTAGGCGAAACTCGCCGCACTGCCGGGCAGATTCAGCAGACGGTTCGGATTGATCACGCCCAGAGACGGGAAATAACGGCCGAATTCCTGTTTCCAGCACGTTTCCGCATAACCGTAATGCGTGCAGCAGAAACACAGATGGAGTTTATCGGTGCATTTCAGCATTTTCGCCGCCGTTTCCGCGTACCCCCTGATCCATTGGCGGACTTCCGGCGCGGCGGGGTCCTTTTCGATCAGTTTGGCCAGTCCCGGACATGCCAGCGAATGGATCCGGTCATCGGCTATGCCGTTCGCCCGCAGGGCATTCGAATACACGGCCGAGGAAACCGTGGTGGCTGTGCCCAAAATCAGCAGATGAGAAACCGGCTCGGCCTGCGCCGCCGCGGTCATCCCTTTTACTGCCTCATCGATGATGCCCATGACCGGAAACGACGGCTGATAACGGCTTGAAAGCCGCTGCCAGACGATGGAGAGCGTGTTGCAGGCGATCATGCACAGGGCAGGGGAGAAACGCTCCATGCTTTCCAGAACGGCCTGAAAAACGTCCTCCTGCATGGCGCTGTCGGCGAGGTCGTTATATCCGAACTTCGGATCGGGCCATCCGTTGATGTAGATCATTTCCCATTCCGCTGTTTCCTTTTTCCGGAAAAACGGCGCGGCGATATCCAGACCGCCGAGACCCGAATCGCAGAGGATCAGTTTTTTCATGACCGGAGCCTTTCATTGAAATAGGCATCGACCAGCTTGACCAGATCCGGATCGGCATTTCCGATAGTATCGTCGGCAATACGGGTCAGTCCGTCGGTCCAGTGCATCCGGTGCTGCATGCATTGGACGCGGTTGCGCAGCATGGCAGCGCCTTTCCGAGGTGAATTCCGCATCGTATCGAGAATTTTTTCCAGCTCGGCGCAATAACCCTTGAGTCCATACCAGGCGAGACATGCTTCCCATGCCCGTTTCGCGTTTTCCGATGTTTTCAGCGGTTCGGAGATCCTGCGGAAGAGCGTGTCGAATTCCGTTTTTTCCGGTGCCGTGAGCATACGCACCCCGTCCGCTCCGATCCGGTAGGGCAGGGGCTCCGCATGGTCGATGCCGTTTTCACCGATCTCGACTTCGAGCAGATAGCCGGTTTTCCGGTGGAGCAGCTGATTATCCTGGAAAAAGACGAAATTGCCCAGACTGAAATAAGCCGGAACCGAGCCGAACCGAGTCATGCCCTGCGGCACATGCACATGATGGCCCGCGATCAGGTCGGCGCCCGCTTCGGCGAGTTTTTCAAAGGTCTGATAAACATACATCGGCGGGAACGGATAATATTCCAGTCCGCAATGGACGATGACGATCACGGCCTGATAACGGCCGGAATTTTTCGCCTCGCGGATATTGCGGCAGACGGTTTCGGGATCCCATGGAGCCACGCCCGCCCGATTTTCTGTCGCGGCCATCATGTCTTCCCCTTCGGAGAAATTGAAGACGGCGATGCGGATACCGTTTTTTTCGATGACCAGCGGTTTCTGCGCTTCGGCCAGGGTGCCCGAACCGGCTCTGGCAATGCCCGCCCGGTCAAGCAGGGAACAGGTCCGGCGGTAACCTTCCGTGCCGGTGTCGAACGTGTGATTGTTGGCGAGGGTGACCGCTTCGAACGGCACGCAGGTCAGGACACCGAGATGTTCCGGCTTGCCGGTGAAGGCCGCGCCGCTTTTGACGATGAATTCCGTGCCGGCCAGCGGCGATTCGAGGTTGACGATCCGGTAATCGGCCTGGCGCAGACGCGGCAGCAGATCGCCGTAAATGGATTCGGGATTTTGTTCGATGACCGGCGCGAAGGCACGGATCGGCGCCAGATCGCCGGTTATGGTCAGTTTCAGTGTTGCCATGGTAGTTTCTCCTGAATGGATTCAGACGCTTTCGCGGCGGATGAACCGGGTTTTGAAATGAAGGCACTGCCGTTCGGTTTCCGGCGAACGGATCAGGTCGGAAATGGCCGCGGTCATCTCCTCGGTCGGATGTGCCACCGTGCTCAGCGAGGGACAGGAATACGCGTCCCAGTATTCATCGTCGAACCCGATGACGGCGATATCTTCAGGGATCCGGATCCGGTTCTGCCAGCAGTATTTGAGGAAACCGAAAGCCATCCGGTCGGTATCGAAGAAGACGGCGTCATAATGTTCGGCGGTCAGTTCGGCGCCGATTCGGAAACCGTCTTCGAAATTGCTCGGCAGACGGTAATGGCGATGGGTGATCGAGCGGCCGGTCAACCCCTGGAGTGCGGCATTGAACCCGAGGTCGCGGGTGGAGATGTCGCCGCAGCGGGCGAGCTTGGAGCAGCCGTGTTCCAGCAGAAAGCGGATGCCGTCGTAAATCCCCGGCGCGCGGTCGATAATCATGCTGTGGCCGAAGTCCGTGGCTATATCCACGAAGATGCACTGCAGCGGGAGTTTTTCGAGGATCTCATCCTGACGCCATTGGCTGTTCCAGGAAAAAAAGATCACGCTGGAAACCAGACCGGTCCACTGGCGGAGCAGGTTGCGCATGTCGTCGGCTTTTCCGGTATTGATCCCGAACAGGGTGAAAAAGCCTTCCCGCTCCAGTTTCAGCTGCAGCTGGTTGATCTTGCGCGAGGTGATGGTGGCGCCGGCCGGCTCGCAGTTCGCTCCGGTATTCGGGACCACGATGCCGACAAAATTGTTCTGCTTGAGCCGCAGATTCCGCGCGGCGATGTTGGGCGTGTAGCCGGTCCGCGCGGCGGCAGCCAGGATCATAGCCCGTTTCTCCTCGCTCAGCCCGGTGTCGCCGTGAAGCGCGCGGTTGACCGACCGGATGGAGACGCCGGTCAGTTCGGATAGTTGTTTCAAGGTTGCGGCAGACATTTTCCCATAATCCCGAGTTGATCAATGGTCCGCGGCGTCCTGGATGATATCGCGGAATTCTTCCGGGGAGAGCTCTTCCAGCGATTTGCCGCGTTTGGCCAGTTTTTCATTGAAACGGATTGCTGTTTCGGTCATGCGTTCGTGCGTCTCTTCCGAACCGCCGACCATCACGAAATTATCCCCCTGGGTCAGCCTTTTATGTCCGTCCTTATTGTCCAGCCCCAGCCCCATCAGCAGGCTTTTCGGTTCTTTCCGGTTGCTTTTCATGTCATGCTCCCGTGATGCTGCCGGAGGAAAGATAGATCTCCCTGGCAATGGGTTCGATTTTCAGCAGTTTGCCGCGGAAACGGAATTTCTTTCCCGAGGCTTTGTCGAGCTTGGCGAATTCGGTTTTCGGGAAAGCCGCCACCGCTTTGATCCTGATGGGCATGAAACTGCCTTCCGGCTTGAATTCCTCCAGTTCGAAAGTCGCCTTGACGCCGCCTTCTTTCCCGAAGACGAAGTCGGTGGAATAAGTATAACACATTTTCAGGGTGCCTTCCCATTCGACCTCGCGGCCGGCATACGGGGCGAAAAGTTCCTTCTGGCGGCCGGTCGAGCTCGCGGATGGCCACAGCGAATGGAGGAATGCTCTCTGATCCGGCAGATCATCCGATGAAGTTTTTTCCGGTTCGGGAGTATCCGCAGCAACGTTTTCGGGCTGTTCCGGTTCGGCCGGTTCCTGCACAACGGGTTCAGGGATCATTTCCTGTTCGGTAACAATGGTCTGCCGAACCGGTTCCGGGGCTTTCTCCGGTTCGGATTCGATCCTGGCCGGAGCAGGACGGTTGATCATTTCTTCCTCGGCCAGTTTTTTCGGAATGCGGATGGTCATTTCCTTTCTTTCCGCCGCCTGTCTGGCGAATTCGGCATAGGACCCGGCGATATCCAGCAGGGTTTCAAGCTGATCATGGAACCGCTGCGGATCATTGTTGATTCCCGACGTGCGGACCAGCAGTTCGGCATCGGTGAGGATGACCTGGGGATAAATCAAGCTCAGACGGGCGAGGTCTTCAAGATTGTCCGTGCTGAAGCAGCTGCGGAAAATTTCAGGGTCGGACACCCGCATGAAATAGGCTCCTGCGGAACGTTTTCCCAACAGTTCCGCCAGCAGCGCGGTCCCGGTCTGGTCCGAATCATTTTTTTCGGGAAGGCCGTCAAGTTTTTCGGCGGTTTTCAATTCCAGACCGATGCCGGCCGGCTGGGGAAAATGAAAACGGAACACCACGCTTTCCGGAGCTGACCCGGAAGGCGGGGCGCACTGAACCATGACCGTGATCCCGTTGACCGTGCCGTTGATGGCGGGATAGCCGTTGGCTTCCTCCGGACGGATGAATTTCAGATGCATCGAGCCTGCGGCCTGCATCCACGTCCAGGAATACTTTTTTCCGGCAGAATTATTCCGTCCCGGCTTTTTCCCATCCCGGTTCTGACGGGCAGACTGCTGCTGCCGGACTTTGATGACGCTGAGGATCGCCCAGATCACCAGAACCACAAAAATGATAATCAGACGGGACATGATGCGAGCCCTTTTTTTGCGGAAGTTCCGTTCAGTGTTTCAAGGCCAGATGAAACGCGCGGACCGTATTTTTCATCAGCATGGCAATGGTCATCGGTCCGACTCCGCCGGGGACGGGCGTGATGCGGGAGGCTTTCGGCGCGACTTCATCGAACGCCACATCGCCGACCAGCCGGTATCCTTTTTCCGTGCCCGGCGCTTCCACGCGGTTGATCCCGACATCGATGATCACGGCGCCGTCCTTGACCATATTGCCGCGGAGGAATTCGGGTTTCCCCACTGCGGCCACGATCAGATCGGCATTCCGGGTGAAAGCTGCGATATCCGGGGTGCGGGAGTGGCACAGCGTCACCGTGGCATCGGCGCCTTTGGCGGAAAGCAGCGCCATCATCGGTTTGCCGACGATATTGGAACGGCCGATGATCACGGCATGTTTTCCTGCGGTGGGGATCTCCGACCGTTTCAGCAGCTGCATGACGCCCCACGGCGTGCAGGGCAGGAATCCGGAAAAGTCGCCCAGCAGCAGACGGCCCACGTTCCGGGCGTGAAAACAGTCCACATCCTTGTCCGGATTGATCGCGTTGACCACGGCCTGTTCATCGATATGCTTCGGGACGGGTGACTGCACCAAGATCCCGTGGATCAGCGGGTTGACATTGAGTTTCGCGATCACCTGCAGCAGTTCTGCCTGGCTGGTTTCTTTCGGGAGAACGATCTTTTCCGAATAGATGCCGAGTTCGGCACAGCGTTTGACTTTGCTGGAAACGTAAACTTTCGAGGCCGGATTGTCGCCGACCAGCACCACTGCCAGGCCCGGCCTGGCTCCGAAATCTTTGGTGATGGCCGCCACTTCCATTGCCGTTTCGCGATTGACGTCCGCGGCGATTTTTTTCCCGTCTATGATTTTTTCCGAAAAGTTCATGAATGAAGCCCTTTTATTGATATCTGAGCGTTGATTATTTCTGGTTCTTCGACACGGGCTGTTTGGCCGGCTGGGATCCCAGTTCGTTTTTCAGCTGGCGCTCGACCTCGCTGAGTTCGTCATTGAGCGTGCGCATCTCGCGGTTGGCATTCAGTTCCAGGGCGAGTTCGCGAACCTGCTTGAGCAGCTGCTGATGCATGCGGCGCAGTTTCGGATTGCTTTTCAGCAGCCCCTGCCGTTTTTCGTGGATCCGGCGGATCAGATCGGTCCTTTTGCTGTTCAGTTCCGCGATTTTTCTGGCTTTTTCCCGTTCGGCGGCTTGGGGGTTGGCGGCTTTCTGTTTCGTTTGGGTCTGAGTCCCGGCGGCATTGCCGGTTGTGATCCCGTCCGCTCCGTAGCCGGTGACTGCCAGCAGCGCCGCAGCGGTCAATATCATTCTTTTGAACATTTCCTGTTTCCCTTTGTCCGTGATTGAAATATTGGGTTCAATATAATGTCATCTGACCGGGAATGCAAGGGGAAAATCATATTTTCTCCGGGTTTTTCGCGCCCGCGCGCACGAGTGGAGCTCATATTCCCCTGCCGGATCATGAAAAAACCGTCCGGATCGAAACCCGGACGGTCCATTGCATATTCGGATCAGGAGAAGATTTCCTTATTCATCTTCCTCATCGTCATTTTTCTGTTCGCCTTCGGGATTGTTGCCGCCGGCTTCACGTTTGGCTTTTTCCCTGGCTTCTCTCTCCAGCCGTTCCTTTTCCGCCCGTTCTTTGGAGAGACGGATCTTTTCCGGCAGTTTCTGTTTCAGGATCATTTCCGCGGTGACCCATTGGCCGTGCTGGTAAATATATCCGAGCTTCTCATTGGCCTTGCGGATCTTGGCAAATTCTGCGGCAAAGAGTTTTTCGGAATAGTTCAGCCGCTGGCGGTCGTAAACGGCGAGTTTCCCATCCACATATTTCTTGCGCATTTCGGCGTTGATTTTCTTGTCGAACATGGATTTCGATTCGGGCAGGAGGTCAAACAGTGAAATCGAACGCGAATTAAGCCTGATGCTTTTTCCTCCATATCCGAGTCCATAGTAACGACCTTTCTCGGAATAGATGGTTCTTCCGCGCTTATAATGGACTTTGATTTCCTGATTCCGTTCCGCCAGCGGGAATTGCTTCACGGCTTCGGCTTCGGCTGTCTTCTTCAACTTATCCCGGTCGGGATATTTCTTGTCGACCTGATCTTTGAGAGAATCCTTGATGGCGATCAGGGAACGGGAGTCGGCCTTTTTTTCCGGGGTCACCGGAACAAAAGCCTGAATATCACGGCGCAGATCGCCGATGACGGAAGAGTTTTCCAGATCTTTGTGCTCATCGTAATATTTCTGCAGCAGAGCCTGGATCTTATCGATCCGCTCGTTGGAAACTTTATGTTCCTGAGAGACGATTTTGTCTTTGGGCACATATTTGGGCTTTTCTTCCTGCTTCTGTTCACCGTTGGGATTATCCGGTTCCTGCGCAAAAACCGGACCGCACAGCACGGCGGCCGCCAGCAGACTCAAGGTCGTAAATCTCCGCATTTCAGATTCCTCTCATTATTTTATCAATTGGATTTGCAATCGATGCAACAATAATCTATATTGTCAACTGTGATTTGTCAAATGTTTTACTGAAAAAATACGGGATTCCGCGAAAAAAATGGAAAATACCAGGAAAAATTATGTGTTCGTCCTCACCGAAACGGAAGTCGGTCGGCTCAGGACGCTGCTGGAAGAACGCTCATGGGAACTGTCCGACGCGCCCTACATGTTTTTCAAGGCAAAAAAGGAGAAAACCTCGGTCTGTGCTTTCGTCAGCGGCAAACTGACGGTCCAGGGCGCCGGCGCCCCGGATTTCGTCGAATTCCTGCTGGAGCCTGAGATCCTGCGTGAAAAAATGTTTCAGGATCCCGCCGGAAACTCCGCGGAAACCGGCCCGTTTGCCCCTCATGCGGGCATGGATGAAAGCGGCAAAGGCGATTTTTTCGGTCCGCTCGTGGTGGCCGCCGTGTATGTGCCCGATGAGGCTTCCGCCCTCGAACTGATGAAATACGGGGTCAAGGATTCCAAGATGATCAAGAACGACCAGACCATTCTGGCCGTAGCCTCGAAGATCCGCACTCTGCTGGGCGACCGGATGGGGATGGTCACGGTCGGAAATGAGGCCTATAACCGACTTTATACCGGTTTCGGGTCGCTCAACCGGCTGCTGGCCTGGGGTCATGCCCGCGCATTGGAAAATCTGCTGAACAAGGTGCCGGAATGCACCTCGGCTCTGGCCGATCAGTTCGGCGACGAGCATCTGATCCTGAACGCACTCAATGAAAAAGGCCGCAGGATCCGTCTGGACCAGCGGACCAAAGCGGAAAGCGATATCGCGGTGGCCGCAGCCTCGATCATGGCGCGTGCGCAGTTCGTTCGCGTGATGGAAAAACTCGGGCAGGAACATGGCGTGACCCTGCCCAAAGGCGCGGGCGTCCAGGTCGATGAGATCGCCGCCCGGCTGTTTCAGCAAGGCGGCGCCGAACTGTTGACGAAAGTGGCCAAGATGCACTTCCGCAACGCATACAAGGCGCAGGGCCTGCCGATGCCCGAAAAGAAAGCCTGGACACCCAGAAAGTGATGTCCAGGCAGGAAAACGGCGCAGCCGATCCGTTCAGAAGGAATGTTCGTCGTCCGGGAACGTGCCGCTGCGGACTTCCGCCGCATATTCGGACAGCGCCTTCTGAATGATGTCATTCAGATTCGCATACTGTTTCGCATGTTTCGGTTTGGGACCGTTGAAGAAACCGAGCGTGTCATTGACCACCTGGACCTGTCCGGAGCAATACGGGCCCGCGCCGATCCCGATCGTCGGGATCGAAAGTTCATCCGTGACCTTGCGGGAGAGCTCGGCCGGCACGCATTCCAGCACGACTGCGAAAGCGCCCGCGTCTTCCATTGCCCGGGCATCCGCCAGCACCCGGGCGGCGCTGTCTTCGGTTTTGCCCGAGATCCGGTAGCCGCCCGCGGTTTTGATATGCTGCGGCAGCAGTCCCACATGTCCCATGACCGGAATGCCCGCGTGGACCATCCGTTCGACGGTCGGCGCCAGGGCGGAATCGCCCTCGATCTTGACCGCATCGCAGCCGCCTTCCTGCAGATATCTGGCCGCATTCAGCAGGGCGTCGCGCTCGCTGGCGTGCATGGTCATGAACGGCATATCGCCGATGATGAACGAATTCGGCGCGCCGCGGCGGACCGCTTTGCAGTGATGCAGCGATTCTTCGAGCGTCACCTGCAGCGTGTTCTGATAGCCGAGCACGCACATGCCGAGCGAATCGCCCACCAGCAGCAGGTCGATCCCGCATTCCTCGGCCAGACGCGCGGTCGGCGCATCATACGTGGTCAGCATCACGATCCGCTGGCCTTCCTGCTTCATTTTGCGCAGTTTCGATACTGTTATTTTCATAGAAAACTACCTCCGCTTTCTTCCTTAAAAGTTGTATTGTCCTGACTGAAAAACATCAATGAAGTGAAGTCGGTCCCCTTCTGTATCCCCCCGATCCGCTCTTCCAATCGAAACAATGATCCCGGTTTCGCGAATCAATCACATGTTCCACAAATTTACCCGTATCGTCGTAAACGTCATGGCCGGTTGCTTCGGCGTCCAGCCACGCCCGCCCGATGGCGCGCCAGGCCGGATCCTGGAGTTTCCGGATCAGACCGATATAACCTGCATTGTCAACGATCGCATAGTGTTCCTTTTTCATCACATTCTTGACTTTGTCGAGACTGTCCACTTCGCCCAGCGCCGGCAGGAATTTCGTCAGATAGATGATCCAGGCGCGGTCCTCCATCTCGGCCCCGTCGGGTATTTCCAGCGCCACCGGGATCAGCGCAGCCTGGTTGAACACCGGCAGGATCATGCCGGCGTCGAACGGACGATGCGTTTTGCCGTCCTGGGTTTTCAGGACTCCGAACGGTTTGGCCGTAGCCATGAAGCGGATCCCCTGACGGGTCATATTGCCGCTGATGTCCCTGGAAGCCTTGTCGGAATAGCTCCGCATCCTGCCCCAGACCGTTCCGCCGGTCGCACCTCCGGCTTTCCGGAAACCGGACGGCAGATTGTAACGCGTCAGAAAGGAATTGTTGGGCACCGATACCGAAAAATACGAAAGCGCACCGGAGTAATAGTCGTATCCTTCGCGGAACCCGGAGCGCAGGTACTGTTTCCACTCGGACGTGTCGGCGTAGGTCTGCCATTTGTCCGCGAAAATCGCCCAGGTGATCGCGGGCAGCGGATTGAATTTCAGGTCTTCGTCTGCCGGATTGAGCGTGCTGCCGTTCCCGCTGACCGGGTCGATTTTGTTATAATGATCGCTCAGCGGCACGAGCAGGGCGTCGCGTCCGCTTTTCCGGCTGACCGCATCGGCAAGGTAACCCGGTCCATTTGCAAAATCGAAGATCTGGTCGGCCTCGGAATAATCCGCATGGATCGGCAGGATCTCGGAACAGCCGAGGAAATCCCGGTTGGGGTTGATCTTGATGTTTCCCCACCATTTGCCCAGGAAAGCCGAATCGTCCGCATCGATCAGCGTCTTGAGCATGCACCAGTCGTTGGCGGCGATGGCGTCCATCACGGCGCGCAACTGCAGGTAGGCGATGAAATTCGGCTTGGTCGGCGGATCGGCATAGAGGTTCGGCATGCCCATGTGCTTGACCATGGTGCCGACCGCCGCGCCGGTTGCCGTATCCGGATCCAGACTGCCGGCCAGGGCGAAAATCATGTTCGCATACGGATATCTCCACGCATAATTATGGTAGGTCTGCGGCACGATGTCGGGATTGCCGTAAATATCGTCGTCCATGATCAGATTGTAGAAATCGATCAGATATTCGTTGCAGTTCCGGTTGTGGGGCAATCCGTTGTTCTTGGCTGCCTGCTGGGCGGCTCCGAAGCCGATCAGCGGTCCCACGAAACTGACCCGCACCTGCATTTCCGTCAGCATGTCCGCCGCGGTTTTCAGTTTCCGGAGTTCTTCGCGCGCTTTTTCGATGGCGGCCGCAATTTCCGCCTCGGTGGCGTTGGCCGGCACATCCACTTTCATGTATTTTGCCGGATCGCCGCCGATCCCGTAGATCGAATCGCTGATCAGCACCGTGCAGGCCTTGACCAGATTCAGTTCGCCGATGATGTTCAGGGTATGTTTCTGCCATTCCGCTCCGGTCAGCGCGGCGGCGTCGATCCCGCTCATCACCCGGATCTTGCCGCGGATGATCCGCTGCACGTCGAACAGCACCATGACCGCGATGACCAGAATGATCATCGCCAGCACTGCCAGCAGCAGCACCTGACCGCCGGACCGGCGTCTTTTCCTTCGGCAGAACCCCGGCATGATCTTTCAGTCCTCCAGATATACTTTCGCATGGTTCGCCAGGGAGGCGGAACCTTTCAGATCGATCCCGCGGCGGAAGAACAGCCGGAAGCCTTTCGTGCTGGGATTGCCGTCGCTGTCCCTCAGAATATTGCCGTTGCCGTCTTTTTCCACGCGGGCTGACGACATCGGCATGGAGTAATTCCGGAATACGGTCGTCATTTTCGACTCCCGGTCCGAATCGGAGACCGACAGGTCCAGGTGCGTGGTCACGCCGTGGTTCGGATTGGCAGAATTGCCGTACCAGAATTCATATTCCAGCCAGGTCATCCCCGAACGGTACCGCTGGATCAGGGTTTTTTCCTGCGTGAACTGATCCGCGGCATATTCCGATTTTTCATCGATATCCGCATTGTGGAGACCCGGATAGACCATCAGGCCGGATCCGCCGATCGCATTCACGCGGCTTTCGCGTTTCACCAGATAATCCGCGAAACCGACGGCACGCGAACGCGCTCCGCGCAGCGCCGCATAGTCCGCGAAAAACTGTCCTGCGAAAAAATAAAAGATGTGCAGCATTCCGAACAGAACTAAAAACAGCACGAAATACGACAACAGCGCTTCCACCATTGCCGCTCCGTGCTCGTTCCGCCGGTGCCGGTGGCCTGTCAGCAGCCGGTTCATATCTTCTCCCCGCAATGATACCGGTTCGGCTGCGGTTCATTCATCCAGATTGATGCCGTCCTTGTCCATTTCCTTCAGCACTTCAGTGGACTTCTTGTCCACGGCCGAGGACGCGTTGTTGTCGCCGAAGGTCGAGGCCACGCCGGCGATGATGTTGCGGATACGGTCGCTGAACAGGCCCATCACGGTCAGTGACGCCACCGCCACGATCACAATGATGATGATGTATTCAACGATCGCCTGTCCTCTGGTTCTTCTTCTCCTGATCATTTTCTGATCCTCCTGTTTAAAGTTTTCCACCGATTATTGCTTCCATCTGAGACCGGCTCTGAAGAGTCGGTTCCCAGGATACCAATCCGATCAGCCTGGCGCCGTGTCCGGTAAACGCGGCCATCAGGACAAAGAACATCAGGCCGAAAATGATCGCTCCGATGAGCATGAACGCATATTCGGTCAGGGCCTGTCCCCGGCAGAAGCGTTTTTTCGGCAGTTTTCCGTTCTTTTTCATCCCGTTTTCGGTCTTTCAGTTCAGCGGCAGTTCCGTTCTGCCTTTCCTTCTGGCAATGATCCGGTTCTGCTCGTCCAGCACGATCACCGTCGGCTCATGTTTCCCGGCCTCTTCCGGGGTCATGACCGCGAACGTCATGATCGTGACGATATCGCCCGGTTTGCCCCGGTGCGCCGCCGCGCCGTTCAGGCAGAACACGCCTTTCCCGCGTTCTCCGGGTATCGCGTAAGTTTCCAGCCGCTGTCCGTTGCTGGCATTGACCACCAGGATCTTTTCATACGGCAGGATCCCGGCCGCCTCCAGATACGCGATATCGATTTCCAGACTTCCTTCATAATCCACATCGCAGCTGGTCAATCTCGCCCGATGGATCTTGTTTCTCAATATCTGCACAAACACTTGACTTCTCCTGTTGGTTCTATATATAAATTTATATCCGATTTTCCAATAATCAAGTGCTTTTCGCAAAATGTATGAAAAAAAGACCAGGTTTCGTATTCGGTCAGCGCGATTTACGGACAAAACGGACCTCACGGACGGGACGGACGATGGCGCGAAAACAGAAGGCATGTCCCGGGAAAAAAGACAATGATCATGGAGATATTTCATGTTTTCCGGTATTATTGCGATGCAGACCGTCTTCCGCGTTTTGTCCGTGAGGTCCGTCCAGTCCGTCGGGTCCGTAAATCGCGCTGACCGATTGCCAAGTCTCACATCTCACCGTTTTTTTTTCAAAAAAGACGATTGCAAAACGCCCGGAAGATGATATATTATTGCGCTGTTTGGATCAGGTTTTCCAAATGGCGTTTTGTTTTTCAGAGAATACAGGAAATATCGTATGAGTTTCACCGCTTTTCTGCTGATCGTGATCTCCGCCGGACTGCATGCCTCGTGGAATATGGTGGCCCGGAAAAACCGCATGACCGTCCCGTTCTATACTGTGATCGGGACCACCGCCATGCTGATCTGGGTGCATGTGCAGTTCTGGACTCCGGTTCCGGTCTGGAGCCTGCCCGGCCGGTTCTGGCTGATGACTTATGCCAGCGTGACTTTCGACTGCATCTACTGTTTCGGACTGATGCAGATCTACAAGCGGATGGAAATGGCGACCGCATATCCGGTCATGAGGTCATTGCCGATCATCCTGACCGCGCTGGCCACTTATGTGCTCGGCTGGGGCAAACCGCTGACCGCGGTCTCCTGTCTCGGTTTTCTGATCGTCTTTATCGGCGCGCTGCTGATGCCGCTGAATTCGTTTTCCGATTTCAAGCTTTCCAATTATCTGAACCTGAATATGCTGTTCATCCTGGTGGCGGCCTGCGGGACCACCGGCTATACGATTTTCGACAGCCAGTCGCAGCAGGTGCTGAAAGCCTGTCTGCCGGATATTTCCGCACCCATCCGTTCGCTGACTTATTATTCCACGCGCGGCATGGCCCTGACATCCACGCTGTGGATCCTGTGTCTGCTGTTCAAGGGGAACCAGCAGGATGTGCTGGCGTTCCGGGACCGCAAACTGCTCCGGCAGGCAATTTTGGCCGGACTGTTCGCGTCCTTTTCCTATACGCTGGTGCTGTGCGCGATGAACTACGTGACGAATGTGTCGTATGTCCAGGTGTTCCGTCAGCTCGGGCTGCCGATCGGCATGCTGCTGGGCGTGTTCATCCTCAAGGAACACTGCACCTTGAACAAAGTGGTCGGCATGGTCATGATCCTGACCGGTCTGGTGATCTCCGTCCTGGGCTGAGCACATTCCCTTTCTTCCCGGCAGGCTTTGTTTTCGGTCCCGGCCGAAAAACGAATTCGAACGTTTGGTTTCAGCACTTTCAGAATACTGAAACACATGGTTTTTTCCTGAAAATCGGGATCGGGAGAAAAAAACATGATGCCGGTAATTCATGCTTGATTACCGGCATCATGGTGAAATAACTCTTGAAAATGCAAAAGTCAAGACATATCGGAAAATGATGATTTTTTCCTTTTGCAATTCAACTGTTTTCCATTGATTTCGGACTTATCCCTCACGCTGGAGCAGCGGATAGGAAATTTCCGCAATGCTGCGCGCGATCGTGTCGATCGCGTCGGGCTTGAAGCTCCGCAGTTTGAATTCATCCAGCACCTGATCGGCGGAGAACATGGTGTAGTTGATCTGCGATTCCAGACAGCGTCTCCAGGCCATGGCCTGTTCTTCGCTCAGTTTCGGGCTGACCCGCAGAGCGAAAGCCAGGATTTTCTTCCGGACCGGTTCCATCCGGTCTTTCAGGAGACGTTCCGTTTCCGGCGTCGCATCGAGCATCATCCGGGCATAGAATTTCGGCATGAACGCAGCCCGGCGGTTGCAGTGGATTTCTTTCAGATACGTAGCAACCGTTTCGAAAATCGCATTGATCACTTCATCACGGCCGGAATTCGCGTCACAGGTTTCCATGGACGCGGAAATTTCATCGAAACGTTCCTGCGTGGGGAAGAACGTCGATACGGTCGAAAGAAACAGATTTTCCTTGACCCCGAAATGATAGACCAGCGAGCCCAGACCGATGTTGGATTCTTTGGTGATATCGCGGAAGGAGGTTCCCGCATAACCGTATTTGGTAAAAAGTTCACCAGCGGTGAGCAGAATGTTTTTCCGCGTTTCGATCCCGTTGGCGTTCAGCCGGATCCCCGGTCTTTGACCTTTGCCCTGCTGCAGTTTTTTCATGAATCTCTCCTTTTTTCATGACGGCATTGCAGATCGCATGGCAGCTCCGCAATATCGTTTCTTTTGTTTTATTAGGGTTATTTTTATTAAACCAATAATATCATATTATGCTTACTATAACGCATTAATGCAAAAAAACAAGTTAAAAATTGAAAAAAATAACAATTTTTTGAAAGAAATACAGAAAAATCGGAATTATCGCGCGCGTGCTCGTCAGGAATAAGGGGATATAAACCGGTTTTCAGACCGATCCGGGAACGGCGTCTAGATCTTCAGGGAAAGCAGGATCACTGCGGCGATACCGCAGAGCAGGGCTCCGAGATGTTTTTTCGAAAATTTCTCTTTGAGGAACAGCACGCCCAGCACAAAGGTGCCGATGAAACTCATCTGCGCCAGCGGAGCCACCACCGAGGCCTTGCCGTAAAAGAGCGAGGCTGCCATGAAAAAGACGATCCCCGCGACCAGCAGGCCGGACATTACTCCGTAGCCGACCAGTTTGCGGTCGAATTTCACGATCTTCCGTTCCCGGATCAGCGCATAAAGCAGGCCGCCGAAGATCCAGAACAGACTGTTGATGAACGGAACCACGTCTTTATTGGCGCCATGCAGGAAACCGTATTTGTAGCTCAGATTCATGGCTGCCCGCATGAACGCGGCGATCCCCACCATCACGATCGCCTGCACCGCCCATTTGCTGCTGTCGGAATTTCCCGCGCTGTTGCCCCACTGGAACAGGATGATCGCGAACAGTGCCAGAACGATCCCGATATATTGGGTCATGCTCGGGATCTCGCCCAGAAATATGCCCGCTCCGATCACCGTCGGCACCAGATTCAGCCGGTAGATCAGCGAACACAATCCGGCGCTCTGGCGGGACATCCCTTCGATCAGCAGCAGATTGCCGCCCGCGGACATGACGCCCGAGACGCATCCCCAGAAAATCGTGCTCTTCCAGTCGATATTGCCGCAGTTGCGCAGCGTCCAGGAGAGCGCCGCCATCCAGAAGATCCCGATGATCGTGCAGAACAGTCCTTTCGACCGTTCCTTCCGGGCGAACATCTTGAATATGAAATCATTGAATGCGGTCAGCACCAGACAGATCAGCGCATAAATGATCCCGAGCATTTCTTTATCCATTTTCCATTTCCTCCATGATTCTGAAAAAAAACGCCGTTTACTATAATTCATAAATCAGCAATTTCAAGCTGAAAATACCGAATTTTTTCCGTTTTTCCCCGTTCCGGATTTGAACT
>SUWI01000388.1 GCA_015061565.1 Lentisphaerota bacterium | reverse complement strand
CTCCGAAGTCATGGTCGGCATCAAGACAGCCGGAATAAGCTTTGAAATCGCTTTCCAGCTGGGCGCATTTCGGTCCGGTGGTGATCCAGCCGGAACGCAGGACATCGGCTACCGCCGCAATGTCGGCTTCCGAAATACAGGGCTTGGAAAACGGCAGAAAAGTTTCTCTCATTTTATCTCCTTGTCATACAGAGGTTATTTCTTGGGTCTTCTCTTATCAGCCAGGACGCCTTTGGCATCCAGTTCGATCCAGTCTCTCATCACATTCAGGGTCTCGTCCAGATACAGGTCCTTGGCAGTGTTTTTCGCCTTCTTGTCATTGGTGTCATCCATCCGGAGCAGTTTCTGCTGCTCGTCCTCGAGTTTCTTTTCGGCAAGATACTCTTTCCAGCGTTTTTCCAGATTGAGGGAAACCGTTTTCCGGTCGCGGAGGCGGCGGTAAATATCGATGTCGCTCCGCAGCATTTTGAAATCCTGACTGTTTTCCACCCTGGCCAGGGCGCGTTCGCGCAGGATGGGGATCAGCGCCGGCAGCCGGGGATTGAAGATCTGATATTCGGCGGACTGGATGGTATCCCATTTCAGGGCATGATCGAGCTTGTCTTCGCCGATCTCCATGGCATCGGTGAATGCCGGGAAAACGATATCGGGGGTAATGCCCCGGAGCTGGGTGGAAGATCCGTTGATGCGGTAGAATTTGGCATTGGTCAGTTTCAGCGATCCCGAGGGTTGTTTCCGTCCCCAGAACGCGGTGTATTTGTCAAGTTCCTCCACGGTCTGGACCGTTCCCTTGCCATGGGTCTTGCTGTCGCCGAGAATGATGCCGCGCTGATAATCCTTGATGGCGCCGGCAAAAATCTCCGAAGCGGAGGCGCTGAACCGGTTGGTCAGGACTGCCAGCGGGCCGTTATAAAGGATCATGCCGCCGTCCCGGTCTTCATCGATCTTGCGTCCGCGCTGGTCGCAGACCTGGACCACGGGCCCCTCCTTGATAAACAGTCCGGTAAGGGTCACCGCTTCGAGCAGGCTGCCGCCGCCGTTGGACCGGAGGTCGATGATCAGACCGTCCAAATGAGCATCCTTGCTGAATTTCCGGATCAGATTGGCAATGTCCCGGGTGGAACTGCGGTAATTGGCGTCTCCGCGGTAGGCCGCGGCGAAATCGATATAAAATGAAGGCAGAGTCAGGACGGCGATCCGTTTTTTGCCGGCTTTGGTCCGGATCTCATGAAGTTTTCCGGAAGCGGCCGATTCCTGGAGCCGGACCTTGGCCCGGGTAAGAGTGATGTTGACCGGAACGGCCGAACTGCCTTTGGAGCCCTGCA
Organism: Lentisphaerota bacterium; assembly: GCA_015061565.1. Taxonomy (GTDB): domain Bacteria; phylum Verrucomicrobiota; class Lentisphaeria; order Victivallales; family UBA1829; genus SIG94. The sequence continues at coordinate 1,365 of SUWI01000388.1, read as the reverse complement.
GGATGGTCAGCGTCACTTTGGTTTTCTCTTTGCCGCGGATCATATCGACCACTTTGGTCAGGGGCATATCCTGAATATCCACCGGGGCCTCGTTTTCCTGCGTCACGGCAATGATCCGGTCCTCGGATTTCAACCGTCCGTCGAGGTCGGCGGGACCGCCCGGAATGACCCGGACGATCTTGGTGTAGCCTTCTTCCGAAGACAGCACGGCACCGATCCCCACCAGGGAAAGTTTCATATTGATGTTGAAATCCTCTTCGGTGCGGGGAGACATATACTGGGAATGGGGATCATAGATCTGGGTCAGACAGGAAAGGTACAGCTCCAGGATATCGATCGCTTCCATCTTGCGGTAATACTGCAGGAACCGGGAGATCCGGTAGCGGGTCCTTTCCAGCGGGGTTTTTTCCTTGAATTTCCGGACCGGCGCAATTTCTTTCGCCGGGGTTTCAGTGCGGTTTCCGGGCGAAGCGGTTTTTTCTTTCTGCTTCGAGGCGGCTTCCTGCTGATTTTCCTTTTTGGAACGGTCCAGCATTTCCAGCAGGATCAAATCGTTGCGGATCTTCTTTTTCCAGAGACTTTCCAGCTGCTGACGGTTTTCCACCCACGGCAGTTTCGTCCGGTTGAATTCATACGTGTCATCACTGTCCAGGGAAGGCTTGGTCTTGAGATAATCCGTCGTGAACTTTTCATAATCATCCAGTCTGGTCAGAAACAGTTTGAAAACATCAAAAGCAAATTGGATATTGCCCTGGCGGATCTGATTGCCGAGATCATTCTTGACCCCGTCGAAAGCGGCCAGATCCTGCTGCGTGAAAAAAATATGGGCCGGATCAAGGGCTTTGAAATAATCCCGAAACAGTTGTTCCGAAAGTTTCTCATCCATCTTCTGCTGGCTGAAATGATGATTGGTCAGCAGAAAGGCCGTAGCCCGGGCGATCGTGGACATGTGGGGAGTGGGTTCCAGCGGAGCCGACGGTTTTCCGGCAGCTGAGACGACAAGCATTCCGGCGGCCAGAAAAGCAAACAAAATCTTTTTCACAAAAAACATCCGTGGTTTCGTCATAATCTACCTCATTCCATTTTATCAAAAGGTAAAATACACCCGGAAAGCGCTTTTTTCAATCCGAAAAACATTCTTTTTTTCAATAGACACGGGAAAACGGAAAAAGATCGGACGGAACGGGAAAAAATCGAATTTCTGTTATATTTTCCCCTTTCGGACAGCGGGGGAGACAGCCGGAATAATGGACATGACATTCGTGTAATCGAGTAGGAGGCTGCTCCTTATTGGGGCAGCCGACCTCTCGCACCACCGTACGTGCCGTTCGGCATACGGCGGTTCAACAATTTGAGTGAAGTGCA
>SUWI01000086.1 GCA_015061565.1 Lentisphaerota bacterium | reverse complement strand
CTGTTTTCCGTTTGCGAGATAATCGGTATTTCCGACGAGGAACTTAAAGCGAGCTGGAAGAAAATGGAAGAAGCAGCTAAGCAGGAAGAGGAAAAAGTCGAAAAAAAACAGGCTGAGGAGCAAAAACGGAAAGTCGAGCAAGAGCGGAAAAAGAAACTTGATCCTACACCACAGAACATTCGGGTAGAAATCTGTGACAGAAAATCACCGTTCTGTGATGCGGCTTCAACCGTGTTTTCCTGCGAAAAAGGAGTATTGGTAAACACGAAATCCGATCATCTTTATTTTAGCGGTGATGGGGAAAAATTTATTCCGATCTATGTAAATTCAAAATCAACTCATTACTACAGAGATTTTTGCTATCTGAATGAATATTTGATTTTCAGGGACGGTGATACGATTTATTACTCCAAAAACGGTGAGGATTGGAATTCGTTCGAGTTCGAATCCGTGATTCCCCAAAAATCAAAGGATTGGGACTCTCCATATTATCGGAGAACCCCCACTTTTTCAAGCATAGTCTATGACAGCAATACAAAGAATTTCGTTATCTTTTATTACTTTTACCGGGATGTTGGGATAAATGATGATATAATGCAGGTATATTGCTGCGCAACTGCAAAATATCCAGATTGTTCCTGGACGGATTGGGGAGAAATTAATTTTCCTCCATTCAATTATCCCAACGATTTCTATTTTTTCCAGGGAAAATATTTTACCAGAGTCAATTATGGTGACAGTAAATACGGTTATGATCACAAGACGGATGATGGTGTGTATTTTTCAAAAGATGGCTTGAATTGGAAAAAAGCTGAAGCATCCGATCAGGAATGGCTGGATGGATTGGAAACCGAGATGGGGACCAGATGGATCCACATTGATTATTGCAACTGCAAAGACGGATTGAAACGATATTTCATTGAGGAGGGACATATATCGCCTTGGGGGAAAATATATTTCTCTTATAACGACAGAGATGTCATCCGTGCATGGAAAGAGGGATATGAAAAACAGGATGTCTCCGATGAATGTGATTTTTCCATCAAAACAACGGTGTGTTTTAATGGAAAGCTGTTAATTTTCGGAGAAAATAACGAGTTTGCCATTGGTGAAATCAGTGTCAATGGATCAAAACAAAGGAAATCACTTCCGGCAAAACCGCCGAAAAAAAAGATTCCCAGAAAACCACAACCGACACAAGAGGAAGCGATATTGAACTCAATGGAAAACTTGGCAAAAAATCTCGAAGCAATAAGTAAAATGAAGATTTTTTAAGATAAGAGGAGTTAAAGAGCATGTTCAAATTCATTGATCTTCAGAAGAAATGCTGCCTCACGTGTCAGTTTTTCCGGGGGCAGCGGCGGGTTGAGGTGATCGGTCGGCAGACGTTCATCGATTACGCCAACCAGCAGGGAAATTGCGGTGTGTTCAACAACGTTCCGAAACTGATCAACGAACCCGCCAATGCAGTCAGTTACTGCCGCTACAAACGCTGGGTTGACCTGCCGGATTGATGAAATCCTCTTTGCAGGATTTACTGGAAAGGGATTTGTTTTTTTTAATATTTGACTATATTAACAACTATTCGGATACGGCAGTTTTGTCAGATCAGAGTTCTTTCCTGTGGAATGAACGGGGGCGGCGAGTCGCCGTCCTTGAACGGCATCTGTCTGACGGAATGTCTATTCTGTTTCGATCGATTTTTGCAAAATCGCTCAAAAAGAATCGCATTCAACGACGTGAACGACGCACTGGCATCTATGCGGATCATTTACCGCCATACCGGCCCGAAACGGTCTCGGCGTGCCAAACTTGCGCAAGCGCAAGCCGTGCACTGCCTTCACCCGCCCCGGTCCGTTCTGCCGGCAAAGCATCGGCATATCTGCTCTGCGCGCAGTTCGCGAAATCTGTTTTTGGTGACAAGACTGCCGTATCCGGTTTTTCAAGGGGAAAGAAATGATTTCGGGAATCACGGTCGAACGAATTGCTGAAGAGACGGGACTGAACCGCCGATTCCTGTTACTGCTGAGCAATAATATCCCGGATTACTACCGGATTTACCGGATTCCGAAGAAAAACGGGAATTTCCGGACGATCGAGGCTCCTGCTTCCGTTCTGAAGAGGATCCAGCAGTATATTCTATGGACGATCCTTCCCCGGCAAATTCCCTGCACTCCGGAGAAACTCGCAGAAACGGCGGAAATCCTGAAGGGAAACGGCATTTCTTTTCATCGTTCGAACCTTGCCCGGATGCTGTCTGCCGCCACGGCTTTCGAACCGAGGTCTTCCATCAAAAAGAACGCCCAGGAGCATTGCGGGAAACCGGTCGTCGTCTCGCTGGATGTCAAAAACTTTTTCCCGTCTCTGAAATACGATCTGGTCCGTTCTCTTTTTCAGCGTATTGTGCATGAAGACGGCGTTGCGGTCATGCTGTCGAAATTCTGCACACTGAACGGGCATCTTCCGCAGGGAGCGATCACCAGTCCGCACCTTTCCAATCTGCTGCTGCATGATTTCGATATTAAGCTCCGGCAATACTGTCTGGCCCACAAACTGGCTTTCACCCGTTACGCGGACGATCTGACTTTTTCCGGAGATCCCGGCAATGAAGAGATCACCGGACTGATCCGCTATGTCAAGCAGGAACTCGGCAAACTCGGACTGCGCCTGAACCATGAAAAGATCCGGATTCAGCGTCAGGGTATGCGGCAGGAGGTGACCGGGGTCGTCGTCAATGCGAAAACCAGCGCCCCGCGGGAAGTCAGACGCCGTCTGCGACAGCAGATGTATTATCTTAACAAACACTGGGAGCGTGAGTGGCGCAAACTGGATGAACATTCGCTGAACGTCCTGCTCGGACAGGCGAATTTCATCTGGGATATGGACCGGGACAATCCAGAATTTACCGAATACAGAAGACAGCTGCTCGAAATCAAACATTTTTTCCATAATTAACCCGAATCCGCGACAAATTTTCATTCCTCCTGCGAATGATAGGCTGAACAAAACCTTGTTCGCAGGAGGCTTTTTCTTGGCCTCCTGCACAAAATACAACCCTCAAAAAAGGAAGGTAAAAATGGAAGAAAAAGAAATCACCGCGCAGGAACTGATCGATCTGCTGAACAAACTCCCGAACAAGAACATTCCAGTCGACATTGTTGTGTTGGATGAAGGAGTTGTTGAGATCAAACCTGGAGATCATATCTACTTTACAGGATTGGTTGAAAACAAATCCATACCAAGTGGAAAAACGGTTTCTGTTTCCCTTGGTACAAACGGTTATTGGAAAGCATTTAACAAATCGTTTGATGAACTTGTGTCAGTGAAAGATTCTGACGATCCGCGTGACAAACACATGCTTGAGAAAATGACGAAAGCAACTGAAGGCAATGAAGAACTTGCTACTCGTGTACTGGATCACCAGAAACGAGTTATTCTTGCTGCGAAATACGGAACGACCCTGTGAAGATGAAGCAGATCGAAGAAACAATCAGCACTATGCCAACCTCGCCGCCCGCAGGCGGAGCAGAATGGAGGAATGAACCATGAATGAAGTCAAAATCGCAGACGCGGTCCTGAAAACCGCCGAAAAGGTCGCATCGATCGACCTTAAAAAAGTCGGACGGAAGGCAAGGGAATTGAACGCGGACAGCATTGGAACCGTCACCCGGAAATTTGTCAATGCCATCAATCCGCATTGTCCGGAACGGACGGAGAAACGGATTCAGGCGACGCTGGACATTGCGTATCTACTGGGCAATCTCGGCGGCTGGTACAGCGAAAAACAGGAAAAACGTTTTGAGGAGATCGCCGCCAATCTGGGACGTAAGCCGTCCGACGTCTCGCCCGATGCCGTCGGTCTCAATGCCAAGCTCGCCCATCTGCGCAGCCGGGTTTCGGAAGACGAACTGCTGGCCGAATTCATCAACGGAGTGCGGAGCGGCTGCGAATCCTTCGGAGGGCTGTTAGTTCCCAGCCGCAGAGCGTTCGCGTTGTGGATTGCGCTCGGACTGGCGGACGGCGAAATGCCGGAACTGTATCGGAAAGCCCTGATGCTGCTTCGCGGCGAATTCAAACACTCCGCGCTGCTTTACGGCGCGCTGGGCGGTCTGCCGGTTTATGCAGCAGCCAGCGCTGTCGGTGGGCTGGGAATGGGCATTGTGACTTCGATCATGGGCGGATTGCAGGGATTGAAGCACAAACAGACGCTGGACCGTTACTGTCCGCTGGTCAGCGATGAGTTTCTCTCACAGGCTGAAACGCAGATCCGAAAAATGGGCGAACTGGAAAACCAGCTTGCCAGAACGGATAATCCGGCAGAGAAGGAGCATATTCAGCAGGAATACGCAGCAGTTTCGCAACACCTTCAGGAACTGATCGAACCCCCATCGCCAGACGATGACGAGGAAGAAGACGAAGAATAATCAACCCCTGCGGAGGCGGAAATGAAGAATTTGGCTGGATGTCTGCTGGTTCTGATCGGACTGCCCCTTGCCGCGGTGATCCTGTATCTGCTGGCATTTGTCGTGTATTTCCTGTTCAACATCGTTCTTTATTTCCTGCCTCTGCTGGTGGTAATCGCAATCGTGCTTGCGCTGCCCTGGCTGGCTTACCAGTTTTGCAAAGGTTTGAACAGCTGAAAAAACGGAGAACCATGTGCACCATTCTACTGAAATCGGAAACCCTGCCTGCTGAAAAACGCAGTCGAAAAGACACGCAGAAAGCCGTGGATCGGCTGATGGAATATGAACGCAGGCTTTCAGCACCCTTTGATCGAGAGGAACTGACTGTATTATTGAAGAAGGAACCGAAACGGAAGCTGCAATATCCTCTGCTGTTGACCGATACAGCGGAACAGATCAAGGCAGTGGAAAGAAGCGCGGAAGCCACGATTTTGCAAGCGGACGGGCTCTTAGACTATCAGTTCCGAAAAGCCGATGGGCCCTTGACACCGGCAGAGTTGTGGACGCAGTTCAATTCTCGTGATGGGAAAGGCAGTACCCGCGACGGGTCGGACTACTGTCTGCTCTCGGAAGATGAACAAAAGATCGTTGATGCGCTGGGAGTAACGCCAGAGAAAAAATCTCTTCCGCCACAGGTTGATGAGGATCGCGAACGTCAGCTGACCTTGCTGCGTCACTCCTGCATCAGAGGAACAAAAATCGCAGAAGTTTTGCGATATGACTGCCGACATGGACAGTTTGCAGGGCACAGTTTTTATTATATCGTTACCGACGATCATTTATGCAGCAGAACAGATGTCGATGAATTTGCCTGCTTGAAAAAGGAATTGGGCAGTCCGTCCGATAACGTCACGGCACAATGGCTGAGGGTGTTGAAATCGCGCCATATCGTTTTGGAGAAAGAGAAACTGCGTCTATATCAGATCGCATATCTGGAAGTAAAATGCAGGGAGGCTGAAAAGTCGCTTTGCCCGGCAATGGCACGAATGGAAATAGAGGACGAAGAACTGGAACAGGCACAACGGATCTGGGATCGCTGGCAGCTGCTTACGGAACAGGAAAAGCAGCTTGCAGAGAATCTTGGATTGACCTGTAACGTGGCAAATATTTTCCGCAGCCGTTTAATCTTTCGATTGTGCGTTTCAACGGAAATTTGAGTTGTCCGCAAATAGTCAGAAAATTGCATGGCGTGGGTATCGGTAATTTGAGAAAACAATAAGACTTTATCCCCAAGGAAACGCAAGAATTCAGCGAGCGTCGATTGATATGCCAGTTGTTCATGAACGGTTGCTGGCATCGCCCGCGCCGGGTGCTCGGTATATATCTCCCAAATCCGAGATAGAGGCACTGATCGCGTTTTCGCCGCAAATTTCCGGGCGACTTTGACATGAGTTGCAATGACCTCGAGATTGTTGGCTTTGACAGTAGGAAGCAAATCTTTCGCCTTACGGATGGCTTCCTCCTGATTGCTTGTGCCCAGGCTGATACATTTACGAGCTTTTTGAACCTGATACCGGTAATAATAGGTCCCGTTCTTGCTGGTCTGATAGACGGTCCCCGCTTCCAGTTTGATCCGATGAAGATCTGAATCCATTTTCCGTTTTCCCATGATCTCCTCCCGCGTGTCTGATACGAGTTAATATAATCCAAAAATCGGGAATTGAAAGTCAAGATGGTAATAAATGGCAATGATTTCTTGATTTTTGAGGTAAAAAATGGTACCCGGCACGGGACTCGAACCCGTAGAACGCAGATTTTAAGTCTGCTACATTACCCTCAAATTTTCAAATTTTATCCGGGAAATATCCTTGAATTTCAATTTTGACATGATATATTGCCAAAATAAAACCAATTAAAGCATAACGAAACAAAAAGGATTTTCGCCATGGCACGAACAACGGAAGGAAAGCTTTACACCGCAGGGAAAAAGGGACACTATTATTTCCGATTCACGGCCCGGGGAAAGGATTGCCGCGTTCGATTGCTCGGAACAGACGGGAAGCCGATCACCACCCGCCCGGAAGCGGTCAAGGCCGCCGCCCGGATTCTGAAACCGATTCAGGAAACAGATCGAGCCGAACAGCTCCGGATGTTGAAAAACAATTTGCAGGATGCGGAAGAAGCCGCCAGCATTGCCGATAAGCTGCTGAAAAACGGGAAAGCGACCATTTCCAACGGCTGGACATTATTTATGTCATGCCAGAGCCGACCCGCCAGCTGCAAGCGTTTTCCCGCCGCCGCGATCCCGCGACATTCGACACCGGGAAATTATGCCGGATATTATCGCCAGTTCACCGACTGGATCAGGGAAATACATCCGGAAATATCGCTGCTGTCAGAAGTCACGCCGGACATTGGCGGGGAATATGCCGGTTATCTTGACCGAATCACAGGCGCGGCCGGGACATATAACAAGATCATTCAGTTTTTCAAGATGTTTTTCAATACCCTGCTGGAAGATGAAAAAATCGACTGCCGGAATCCATTTCAGAAAATCAGACGCAAGGAACAGGAAAGCAACAGCCGCCGCCCCTTGACAGTGGAACAAATCGCCCGACTGATTCAGGAAACCAGCGGCGAGGATCAATTACTGATTGCACTCGGATATTTTACCGGCTTGAGATTCGGCGACTGCTGCACGTTGTTATGGCGTGAAATCGACCTGCTGCGTGGCGTGATTGAACGCATACCGCGAAAAACACGCCATACCCGGAAAGACAAGGCGGAATCAACGGTCAAAATCGGAATACCGGCATTCCTTATGCAGCTGCTTGAGAAAACACCGCCAGAAGCCCGGACGGGCTATCTGCTGCCGGAAATCGGGACAGCATACGACAGCGGCAAATCATCGAACTTGACAAGGCGGATATTACGGGCATTCGACAAAGCCGGAATCCAGACCCACAAAGCCGGGACAGGCATTATTGCCGCGACAGATGAAAACGGAAAGCCGATCATAGACGAAACCGGGAAAGCCAAAAAGACCGGATGCAGGGCGATTGTCGAAATCGGTTTTCATTCGCTCCGATACAGCTACATTTCCCACAATGCCGAAAAGGGAACACCCGCCGCGATCATCCAGAAAAACGCCGGACATGCCAGCCCGGCCATGACCGAACATTACACCCGGATTTCCGATCAGGCCGCCTTGCAATACGCCGGTAATCTTTCCTTGCCATTGCCAGCAGATGAAAACATCATCGAAGCGGAAGTATTGAACCCGGATTGTCGCGACAATGGCCGCGATCCGGCAGACGGCGGCCAGCTGGCCAGACTTCAAGACATGATCCAGACCTTGAACGCCGAACAGATCAAAAATGTCATTGCATACATTCAGAGGGGGGCAGGGAAATGAAAGAAGCTACTTTTGAATTTTTCCCCCCGTGCTGGAAAGAGCCGTTATCGCTGGACTGTATCAAAGTCAAATACAATTCCGAAGCTATGCAGAATTACCCGGAAACAGTATCGTTTTTTACTTCACCAACCCATAAAGGGGAAATATTAGCAATGAGCGATATAGGAAGAATGCAGCGAAATCCCGTTGAAGATATTACCCTATCAGATCGAGCATTCACGAACGAAAACGACAGACTGTTTTTTCAGGGATTGATAAACCATTACAGGCGGTATATTTCAGAGCATATCCCAGAAAACCAGAAAGCCGAAACACAGAGAAACACCTGCCTAATGAACAACGAAAAGCGGCGAATATATCTTGATCCATTGATGCCGGAAATCGAACAATTCATCAGGCAATATCGGCGCGACAATCCCGGCGCGAATATCAAAGAGATTCTGAACGCCTTATCCGAACATCTGGAAACAAAAAAGGGAATCCGCGTTTCAGTTCCGAAATTGCGGAAACAAAACATCCAGGTATTGATCCGCCGCATTGCCGAAAAAGAAAAATCCGGAAAAGTGTGATACGCCTTTCGGCATATTATTTTTTTCCTGTTATATTGCCTTGCATTCAGTTCGATGCAACCCAAAACATAACAGGAGAAAAAAAGCATGAACACGAAACAAATCCCGCCCGCAATCATCACCGCCGCGACCGCAATTTTGCAGCCGTATTTCCCGGACTTGTCCGCCGCCGGATTGATTGATTCGCTCCAGAACCGCCAGAAGGCCGCCGAAGGCACGGAACAGCAGTATTTCACCCGTGAAGACGTGGCGACCATGTTCAAGGTCAGTATTGCGACCGTGGACAACTGGATCAAAGCCGGATATCTTACCGCGGTACGGACTGGCCGCCGGTATATCCGGATCACCGCCGCCAGTGTCAAGGCATTCACCAAGGCGAAATGACAAGGCCGCCGAGACCGCGATACCGCCGCCCCGCCGATTAGAGCCGCAGTCCAAAGAGACCGAGACCGCCTAAATTGCCGAGACCGCGATACCGCCGCCCCGCCGATCATCAGAAACGGACATTCAGAAGAGCCCGAAAAAAGGCCATTCCCGGCGCGACAAGGCCAGACCCGCAATCTGTATCAGACCCGGCCAGAATCGCCGCCAGAATCACCGCAACGAGGAAAAAACAGGAGATTACCAACATGGAGATAAACGAAGGATACGCCGTTATACCGCTGTATTTGATCCGACCTGAACTTGTGGACAGTTTCACCGGAATAGACCCGGCGTTATATCCTGAACTGATGAAAAACCTGTATCGAGCTTGCAAGGGGCAGCCGATACAATACGACAAAACGGAAAAGTTTGCCTGTTTCATCGAACATACAGACCTTGACAAAAACGGACTGCCTATTGTCGTAGGGGACATATACGAAGATCAGCGGAATTTCAACGTTACAAGAGTGAAATTCAGAAGGCGGAAAGCATGACCGACCATGAAAGCGAACCGCCCGAAAGATCCTTGTATACCGCTGAAACTACGGGATATAAAATCAATCAAAATTGCCATACCGGACGAACAGGAGTTCGGTCATTTATTATGGATGATTTTCACCGCCGCCGAAACCGGAGAATATGACGAAGCGGCCGCCGCTGAATTGTCGATAGCTGCCCGTGACTGGTATGATCGAATGTATGCCGACTGCTGCCGGAATGTTTTTCAATACAACGCCAGAAATCAAAAAAGGCTTGCAATGGCTACCCTTTCAGACCAAAATCCGGAAAATAAGGGGGCTTGTTTTGATGAAAATCCGGAAAATAAGGGGGCTTGTTTTGATCCTTCCGAACGCGCGCCCGTGCGGAATTCCGCACGCGGAAAGAATATTCATATCCATAGCCATATTCATAGTGAAGGAAAGGAAAGAAAGCGCACAGGCGCGGAAGGAAATGACAGCAGCCATTTTCCATATCCCGAACCACCGACCGCCGCCGCGACCATTTACCGAGAGGCGGTCAATTCCGGTTATCTGATTTCCGCCAGAGAAACAAAAGCCTTTTACATGCGTTATGCGGCGAACGGCTGGAAAGATCCGCAAGGAAATTCGATTCGAGATTATCGCAGGATTTTAGATTTTTGGCGAAAAAATCAGTCAGAAGAAAACCGGAAAGACGGGGAAGCGCTGTATGAAGAATTTTCACAAAATGGCGGTTTTACAGTTCCGGAAGCGATCCGAAATCTTGACCGGATATTCAATCAGACCGATCCGGTCAGCGGATCACCGCCAGACGGTAACGGCGATCCGGATCAATGGATCACGCTGCCGGACGGAACAAAAGCAAGGCGAAGCGTTTTATAACCGGAATCCGCATGAATAAAACCTTTCAATTTTCGGAAAATCGAGCAGCGAATATATGAAGAAAACAATCAATGGCGAACAGAAACCCGGATTTCTTACGGAAGCGGATCAGATTGCCTTTGCAGACATGCGGTCAGGACTTCCGGCGCGATTATCCAAGGCCGACAAAGCAGCGTTTCAGGACATGGCGAAACTGGCAGCCGCGACAAAGGCCGTACCCGGAAGCACGGGAAAAAACAGTTTTTCCAACCGGGACAGTAAATTTTTCCAAGGGGGTCAGGAAAATTAGCCTCGCACGTCGCATAACATGCATTATGTTAAGCCGTCATATAGGAATTTTTAACAATAAAAATTCCAGAAAGTCAAAGAAATCCGGGAAAATCTTAACATATCCGCTTGAAAAATGATTTTATGCCGGGTATATTACCGGAAACGCAACCCAAAACAGGAGCAAAACCGCCATGATCGAACACGAAACCGAAGTATTTGCCGCCGCCATTGCCAGACTGAACATCCAGACCATAGACGCACCGCGAATTTTTGGAGTAACCCGGCAAACGCTTTCCAACTGGCAGCGGGGACTAACCAAAGTTCCGAAATCCGCCTTTGTGACCCTGCTGGAACTGGAAAACGAAACCGGGGACAATGTCAAGGCGCAGATCTCCGAAACCGTGGAAAGCGTCCGGGAACGGATCGACATGCTGGACGAAATCGCCGGGCGGATTTCAGGATCGAACGCCGACCAATGGAAGGAACAGGCGCAAAAAACCATACAAACGGCCAGACGGTCAGCGGCAAAAGGCCGAAAATAAACCGGAAACCAATCAGAAAAGCCGTTTCCCCTGCCGACCTGCATTAGATACCCAATCCGGCGACAATCGCCGTCAAAAGGCGCGGAAACGGCGAAAAAAGAAATGCCGAAACCAGACCGCGGCGACCGGCAACATCATTTTTTTTATCGCGGTTTTGCTTGCGACAGCTTGTCACAGCCTACGACATTTGGTATAAAGCTGTAATTTGCCGGTCATTCAGAAACCGCGATCCGGCGCGGCGATCCAGTCCGGACAGAACGCCAATCCAGACCGGCGATCAGTGACCGGCGCGACAGACCGAAACCGGCGATCAGCGGCCAGCGATCCAGACGGCGGCCAGTGGATCACAGTCCTGGCGATCAGCGACAGACCGCCGCCGATCAGACCGGACACCGGCGCGGCCAGCGGTCAGATCATGGCGACCGTTCCGATCCAGACGGCCAGCGATCCGGCGCGACAGTTCCAGACGGCCAGCGATCCCGGCAGTTATTCAGGATTCCTTAACAACTCAACCGCCGCGACCCGGATCATCGATCCAGACCGGCAGCCGGTCACCGGTCAAATCAAGGCGAAAACACCCGGAAAACCACCGATCCGGTCACCGGTCAGATCATGGCGACAATACCCGGATCACAGACCACCGGCGCGGCAGTCAGCCATAACGCAGCCATAACCGCCGCGACCGTTCCGATCCGGATCAGTGCCGCGATCCTTCCGGCAGCTGTTCGGGATTTCCGAACCGTTCCAGACCGCCAGACGGTCAGCGGCGCGACCATGGCCGCGATCCAGACCGCAACCCGGCAGTTATACCCCTTCCGGCGACAATCGCCGCCAGAATCGCCGCCAGACGGTCAGCGGCCGCCGCAATCGATCCAGACCAGACCGGCGCGACAATGCCGACCAGATACCGCGATCCGGTCAGCGGTAAGATCCCGGCGACCGTTCCGGCAGCCGTTCGGCATTCAGCGAAGAAAAAACGAATTTTCGCCATTGTAAACATCTGATTTTTCGCCAGTTATCCGATGTTTTTCGGTGTTCCGGTAATACCCTGAAATCGGTTTTCAGACCGAAAAAAATGCCGTTTTTTTGCAATCCGCCGCTTGCATTCGATCCGGCCAGACTGTATATTGCCGCCGTTGCAAAAAACAGATTTGCAGCCGCATTTTTTCAAGGGATTACCAGTCCCGGCGTTACTGAAAAAGACATTTTGACTTGATGAATTGCCGTTTTGTGTGAAGCAGATAACGGGCGGTGCCGATCCTGCAAGGTGCTCTGTTCACCGACCACGAAACGGCTTTTTCGTCAGGACAGGAGAAAAGACCATGAAAGACATGGCGAAGAACACGACCGCCGCCAATCGCGGCCAGACCCGGAAACCCGCAACCCGGAAACAGGAGCAGCCGCCGACCGGCGCGACCGCTGGCATGAAACCGGAACACCAGACCGGCGCGACAGACCGGAACACCACGAAAAACCGCACGATTGCCGCCGGCGACCGCGATCATGCCGCCGACCCGGTCAGCATTCAGGGAAAGCCGGAAATCGATGTAATTTTCAACTACGTAAAGAATGACTTTGTAGCGGCAAACGTTTTGTGCGGTCGTTTGCTGTATTCGGATGTTCTGAATAATCGGATTCTGATATATGCGGAAATCGCAGACGAAACCGCCGACATGATCAAAACGATGTTGAAAGAGGCGAAAAGATGAAGATGAAACCGGAAAACGAACTTTGCAAGGCAATAGCAGACGGAACCGCCAAACCGGACAGCACATATAACACGTGGGAAATCGAAACGGGACTGTCTGGATTCGCCCGCATTATCATCAAATCAGCGACCGACTGCATAGGCGATTCACGGGATTTGTGTTACCTTTGCGGCGCGATTGATGACGGCTTGACCTGCTCTTTTACCCAACTGATGGATGATGAACTTAGACGGTCAGAACACCGGGAAGATGGTTTTTACCGGCATCAGGAAATCCCGGAAGACATGATATTCAAGGCAGCGGAAAGACTGATACAATCCGGCGCACTGAAATACAAAGATGTAGCCTTGTCGATATTGTCCGCTTTCAACCTGAACGCCGCCGCCATTATTCGACTGGCACAGGGGGAATAATCCGGGATAAAAACCATACAGCCGGGAACTGGCCAGACGGTCAGTATCCCGGTTTTTTTTGTCGAGTTTCCGCAGTTTCGTAACGCCTCGCGCGGGGGAATCAGCGGCCAGCAGTCAGATCATGGCGACCAGATCGATCCCGGCGATCATTGCCGCGACCGGCGACAATTCGCCAATCATGGCAAAGCGGCCGCAGGGATTCAGGCAGTCAGCAGCCGGATCACCGGCGCGACAGAGAAGCGGCCAGTATTCACAGAACGCGATCCGACCGCCGACCCGAACCAGATACCCGATCCGGTCAGAATCGCCGCCAGTGAAGCGGCCAGCAGTCCGGCAGATCAGACGGCCAACGGCCAGCGGCCAGCGGCGACCATTCCAGACGGCCAGCGATCCGGACGGCGACCGCCGCGACAATGCCCGACAGGATCACCGGCAGGACAGACGGCCAGACGGCCAGCGGCCAGACCGCCAAATCAGGAAACCGGAGCAGCGGCCGCGACCGATCCAGACCAGACCGGCACGGGATTTTTTATCCGGGAATTTTCAGTTTTATATCCGGGAATTCCGATTTTTTATCCGGGAATTCCGGTATTCTTCATGGCGTGATTTCCTGAAACAGCCTCGAAACGGCAAAAATTTTATATCCGGGAATTATCCGGGAATTTTAAATGAAACGGGCTAAAACGACACAAAACAAGAAAAATAGACCATTTACGGATTTCAGGCTAAAGCGAGGCTGAAAAATGGTACCCGGCACGGGACTCGAACCCGTAGAACGCAGATTTTAAGTCTGCTGCGTATGCCATTCCGCCAGCCGGGCAGATGAATCGGATCGATTGGGTTCAGCGGATATTCTTTAAAATGAAATGGCTCCGGCAGCTGGATTCGAACCAGCGACCAAGTGGTTAACAGCCACCTACTCTACCGCTGAGCTATGCCGGAGCGTTCAATAAAATGTAATTTATCACTCATTTTTATTTTTTCAAGCAGAAAATCTCTTTTTTTCCGAAAAAAAACGTTTTTTTCAAAACGGGCCGTAAAATCACCTGTCCGGACTTGAAAAAAAACGTTTTTATGGCAAATTACCAGAATATTTATCGGTTCGAACAGAGGATGATCCTCCGCG
The DNA here is from genome assembly GCA_015061565.1 of Lentisphaerota bacterium. Classification (GTDB taxonomy): domain Bacteria; phylum Verrucomicrobiota; class Lentisphaeria; order Victivallales; family UBA1829; genus SIG94. The sequence goes on along the minus strand of SUWI01000086.1, from coordinate 6,161 downwards.
ATCGGCAAAAAAGGCATATCATGCAGCAATTAAAAAACATATCCTCCACCGGGGATGTTCACTGGAAACGGTATCTGATCCTGTGCTGGCTCGCCCAGACACTGTTCCAGCTGGGTTTTTCGTTTGCGATCCCGTTCGTGCCGTTTTTCATGCAGACGCTCGGGATCCACGGTAAGGAGCTTTCCTTCTGGGTGGCGCTGTTCGGCGCCGCCCCTGCCCTGGGAACCATTTTTTTCTCGCCGTTCTGGGGAATGATGGCCAACCGTTACGGCTGCAAGAAAATGCTGCTGCGCTGCTATATCGGCGGGGTCGTGGTGCTCTCGGGGATCGCGCTGTGCCGGAATCCTTACTGGATCATCTTTTTCCGGCTGCTGCAGGGGGTCGTCTGCGGGTCCGTACCGGTGGCGCTGGCGCTGGTCTCTTCGATGGTGCCGTCCGAACGCACGGGTTTTGCCATGGGCGTCATCAACAGCGCAATGTTCAGCGGACTGCTTTTCGGCTCTTTCTTCGGAGGGGTCGCCGCTGACCTGTTCGGTTATCAGAACGCCTTTGTGTTGTCCGGCCTGCCGAGTCTGCTCGCCGCGGTGATCTTGCTGTTCGGGGTCAAAGAACATTTCAGGCCGCCGGAAGGACAGAAAAAACCGGTTGGGAATCCGCTGCTGAACCAGTGGAAGAAAATGACGCTGAGCCATTGGCAGCTGGTGCTGGTGCTGCCGATCCTGCTTGTTCTGGGTCTGCTGATGTTCGGGCGGCAGTTCGACAGTTCCTTCATGTCGCTGTTCGTGCAGGAGATCAACGGTTCGATCAGCGGCGCGGCCACGTGGACGGGCGTGATCCAGGCGCTGTGCGGAGTCGCCGGAGTGCTGGCCGGCCTGTCCGCAGGCTATTTGTCCGACAAATTCAATCCGGGCAAAACCGCGATGGTCATGGCGGGTCTGGCCGCTTTGTTCATGATCAGCATTTCGCTGACGCCGAATATGGTCTATCTGGTGATCATGCGGCCGTTGTCGCATTTTGTGATCGACTGCATCGAACCCTCGGTCCAGGTATGGCTGTGCCGCAAAGTGGACCTGACCGCGCGGAACATCGCGCTGGCGTGGGCGCAGTCGATGCGTTCGACGGGCTGGTTCATCGCGCCGCTGGTCTGCGGGCTGGTGGTCAACGGTTTCGGGCTGCGCGCGCTGTTCATTGCCGCCAGCCTGATCTTCCTGATCGTCATGGTAATCATCGCGGTGGCCTACCACCGGGAAAGCCGCCATGAAGCCCACCGGAAGAAAGTGATCAGTAATCAGTAATCAGTGATCAGTGGATCAGACTGAAAGCCGGGCTGTCTATTTCTTTTGGAAGAAGAGCAGCTGAACACTTCCCGGTTCGGGGAAATCGAGCGTGAGATGTTCCAGTTCGGCGCCGGAAATATCCTTTTTGCTTCCGTCATTCAGCGTCAGTTCATACTTCTGCCCGCGGTCGATGTTCCGGAGGGTCAGCGCCAAAGCAGTTCCCGGCGTATCGGGCCGGCGGAAAGCCAGGACGCAGCCGCTGGACCGGTCGCGGGAAAGGCATTGGAACGCATGGAACCGCCGGGTGTTCCAGACCTGATCGGTGAGATGATACAGTTCCTGCATGAAAAGCGGACGCATTTTGAGGACGCGGGCGCCGATCTGCCGGAACCATTCCGGATCTTCCGCCATCTGATCGGTAAAATAGGAAAGCTGGAGCGGATTGCCGCAAAGGCTCAGCACGGTATAATCGCTGCCGACCGGCATGGGAGAACCGCACAGACCGGCGGAATTGATCGGGACCCACTTGGACAGTTCGGACACCTGCAGCTGATGGGATTCGGGCGTCTGCCGGCCGTCGACCCGCCACAGGGGGATGCTGCGGGTCAGGGTTTCGAAATCGATCCGGCGTCCGCCGCTGGCGCAGTTGTCGATCGCGGAATCAGGCAGCAGTTTCCGGACCTCGTCCCAAAGCTCGTAAAGCCCCATGATGTAACGGGTCTCGGTGAGGCCGATCCGGCCGGGTTCGTCGGCTTGGTCCCAGATCGGAAGGACATTGAAATTGAAATCGAACCGGACCACGGAAACACCGTCCTCCCGGATTCTGGCTTTGATCGTGTCAAGTGCCCATTTCCGGGCTTCGGGCAGACCGAGGTTGAGGAGCAGGTAATCTTCCCTGACGGGATTCGGCAGCAGCAGTTCAGGATGTTCCAGCGCGAAGGGCTTGTCTTTGGTGACCCGCTCGATCTCGAACCAGAGCATGAATTTCATGCCGTTGCGGGCGGCGCTCTCGGCGTAGGGTTTCAGGCCGTCCGGATGGACGCGGCGGTTGACCCGCCAGTTGCCGACGCCCTCCCATCTTCCGAGCGTATCATTGGCCATGCCGCCGACACTCCGGGGGGAACGGATCGGATAGGGATCCCGGTCTTCGCCGAACCAGCCGGCATCCATCCAGAGGAGTTCGAACGGGAGTTTTTCGCGGCCGATGAAATCCATCATTTCGGTCAGCATGGTGCCGGGGATATTGCCGCCGCAGGCAAAATTCAGCGGGGCGGGAATGATCTCGCCGCGGGTATCATGCGGCGAATGATAAGTCAACATGAAACGGCGGAACACATTCTGGGCGTCGTCGGAATCGCATTCCGGATCGTGTTCGAGCAGGAAAAAGGAGGCCTGACGCACTTTTTCGCCGGGGTGCAGATGAAAATCGGTCTTCCGGAGCCCGCAGCGGACCGTCAGCTGTTTGCCGTCCATGGCAAAACTGCATTTCCACGCACCGCTCCAGCCGATGGCGCATTGATAAAACCATTTGCCGTCGGACCGGAGATTGAAGAACGGCAGGAAATCCGCCGAGGAACGGCCCTCGGTGCATTCCATGACGGTCTCCGGACGGATCCGGCTGCTGAGCATCAGTTCTTCGGGCATATAGTCATCCTGCCGGGCGCGGGAACCGAAATGACGCTGCAGACGGATGCATTCGACCGGAGCGACCGGGACCGCGGCGTCCAGCGACTGGAAATCACTGATCTGGAAGGAATCGCGTTCGCCGATGTTTTCCACGAACGGCAGCCATTCGACGGCGGGGAAATCCCGATAAACGATGAACTTCAGCGTATAGCGGATCACCTGGTCGGGAGAAGTCTCCGTGAGTTCGAACAGCTCGCGTCCGGGCTCGGTCCGATGGACAGCGGCCTCGAAATTCCGGCCCATGAGCCGGCCGCCGTAGCGGAAAGTCGGGCTGAAACAGTAAAGGTTTTCCAGGCTGCGGCCGGTTCCGGACGCAAAGTCCCGGAGTTCCCCGGCCAGTCGATCGCAGTGAAAAGTGATTCGTTCCGTCATGATTTCCATTTTCTGTATTTCTAAGGTTCAATTTTCAATTTGACTGTCATGCAGTGCGGGTTCAGTCAGTCTTCGGCGAACGGATCCTCGTTGCCGGTAAGCTGAATGACCGTCGAAGCATTTTTAACCGGTTTGCCTTGCCGCAGCAGTTCGACTTTGAACGGAACTTTTCCGGCAATGCCGGCGCAGTCCAGTTCGAAAGTATTTTTGGCGGAATGCAGCGGTATGGTCTGACTGCGGTTTCCGAGCGTGAACCGGGCTTCGGTTCCCTGGACCGGCAGGAAATTGCAGTAAACCGTGCCGGGGACCAGCGTGCGGCCGGCGGTGATCTCGGTATTCTGCAGCCGGACCAGCAGCGGAGCGGGGATCTCCACGCCCAGCACGGTGCTGTCCAGCCGTTTTCCCTTGCTCTCCAGCGAAAATTCCAGTTCCGATTTGCCGGGATCCGCAAAATTCCACAAGACCTTCAGCTGGGGCTGCGGCTTGAATTTCCGGGTCTGGCGGTCCGCGCCGCGGCTGGTGATGACCAGAGAATCGGCGGTGCCGGGATCCAGGGTCAGATCGAAACGGTTGGTGCCTGCTTTCAATTCGGAGTGGACGATTTTTTTCAGGACACCGCCGTCGGTCCGGTCTTTCCGGCCGAGATACACGCGGACCATCCGGGAAATTTCATGGAAGGAACGTTCCACCTGGTTCCAGCTGGTAAATTCTTTCGAGGGCAGAGACATCCGATTGACATTCAATTCGATGAAACCGCCCTCGCGGACATCCGGAGCGAATTCCTTGAACGGGATGGCCAGGAACAGTTCCCAGCGGTCGCTTTTGCGGGCGGTTCTGACCTTGAATTCCGGATCCCAGCTCAGATCGCTGGTGAACTTGTCCTTGTCCGGTTTGCAGACGCCATCCAGCGATTTCCCGTTCATGTCGAGCGACAGCTGATAATAGATGAGCCGGTTGCGGTTGGGCGACAGCATCAGATCCAGGTTGTCGTAGGAATAGATGCGGGAATCGCGTTTGATCTTCGGATCGGCCATGGTGCGCGCCATCTGTTTCTCAAAACAGGTCGCCTTGAGATACAGATAATTGTCGTCGAAACCCAGCTGTAACCGGGTGGGATTGACCGGTTTGGAGGCCGCGGCGAGGAATTTTTCCCAGTCGCCGCTGGCCTGCATTCCCCGGGCGCGGGCGCGGGCCTTGGACAGCAGAACGGAGAACTGATCGCAGGAATAGGCGTTTTCCCAGCCCTGATCGGAATCGGGCGACGGCGAGGTGAGCCGCGGGATAACCACTTCCCGGATGGATGAGGCCAGATCATGGACCTCCCGGTTCGATTTGACCTTTTCGGGATGGAAATTCCGGATCAGCGGAGCAGCGGCCAGGCTGCCGGAAAGCAGCAGCAGGCCCAAATTCAAAAGTGATTTCATTTTACTTCATTTCTTTCTGCAAATTCATGATGGCACGGGAGACTTTCCAGCGGAAGGCATCCAGCGTTTCGGGGGCATAATTTTCGATTTGTTTGACGCCGGCCTGGGACATGTAATCCGTGAAGAACTTGCTGTTGATCTCGTCCAGAACCGCCTGCGCCTTGGCACGGGCCCCGGCGGGCGCCTTGTCCATCATTTTTTTCAGGGTCAGCAGATAACGGTAATCGTAAGTGCCCTGGCGGACCGCTTCCCATTTCGGAGTCGGCAGCGGGCCGGAAGAAGTGGGATAAACGAAATCATAAGGATTGCCGCCGTGCAGGATGTCATAGGCTGCCAGATCGTTATTGACATTGCTGAGGGAATGGGAGAATCCGCTGTAGATATACTGGCTGACGCCGCGCGCCTGATAGCGCCAGGGAACGAATCCGTAGAACAGCCGGTATCCGCGGGTATCGCCGGGATAATTGCGCGCACCGTTGTAGAGCCATATCCGGTCATAGCCGCATGCCTTGGCGTCCTTCATCGTGGCATCGGTGGCAAAATTGGTGCAATTGATGTCGGTGACTTTTCTCAGCAGCCGCCAGTCATCGATCCCGAACCAGCCGCCGTTGAAGAAATTGGAGGTGCGGCTGCCGGGAGCTCCTTTCCGGATCTGTTCGCCGAGATTGAGGTTCTGTTTGATCCGGTCCGGGTGGCCGGCCGGTTCATCGGCGAGCACGAAAATGACTTCCGGCCATTTCATTTTTTCGGAATGTTCCCGGACGGCCCTGGCCATTTCGCGGAGCGCCTCATTGTATTTGTCATCGTATTTCTGGTTTTTCAGCACCCCGTTGGCGATATAAGACGCCCATTCATAGGGCCCGGAATAATAGCAGAACGGACCGGTGAACCCGGCTCTCCGGACATTGTAGAGAAAGTCGTTCATGGCGAAATAGCTGGTCGGACCGGGACGGTCGAAATCGATGATCAGCTTGCCGTCCGCGCCGTAGGCCACATACGGATTGGCATGTTCATAGCTGCTGGTGTTCATCCCGTGTTCGACCATGTCGGTCATATTGCGCACCTGCAGGCGGGGATCGGTGGAACGTCCCCAGCTGGTCGTCCGGGAGTCGTTGGTGTTCGAAAGCATGGCAAAGCTCATATCCTTTTCGGGATCGGGGACGGCCAGTTTGAACGGCAGGATCCGGATCGCCGCGCGGAACGCATATTTTCCGCCGCTGCGGGAGACAAAGGCCAGATCGGCTTTGACGATCCCCGGCCTGGCATCGTCCGGAACTTTCACGGTCAGCCAGAAACGTTCCGTATGGTTGGCCGGCAGGTTCAGCACATCGAACTCGTCGAACGATTCCAGGAACCGGGGTTCCAGCAGATACTGGTTGGCTTCCTTGCTCTGGGCCGGAAG
>SUWI01000387.1 GCA_015061565.1 Lentisphaerota bacterium | reverse complement strand
CTCCATCCGGATCACCATGAAACTGGAACAGAAACGGGAAAGAGCAGCGGCGGCTTTACGGCTTCCCGATGCGGTGATGGCGGGAACCGCCTGGCGGCAGGAGAAATTCTGCCGCCTTTTGCGTTTCTGGGGGCCTTTATATTAACCTTTTAGAGATAAACGACTTACGGAAGCACACGGTGATTTTTGGAGAAAATCGGCACAGGACTTCGATTTTCTATTGCAAGTTCTGTGCCAAAACAGGCATCCGGTCCGGTGCGAAAAGTGATTCCGGAGCAAAATTCAGCCACAAAATCACAGGTCGGTCTTCCTTTATGTTTCTGCAGCCATTCAGCGGGATCTTTTTCGTCGATCTGCTTTTTATTCCGTGGGCTGAACGCCCGGACGGAGGAAAAACCGAGCTGGCGGGCTCCTGCACCTCTCCAACAGGATCAGCTGCGAACCGCGGCTTATAAAATCTACTGAAATAATCGAATTTATCCTTGAAAAATGCGCAACGGAGTGATAAATTATGCGTTATAAGCAATCGGATCGTTGCTTTTTTTGATTTATAAATACAACTAATTTGATAGAGAATCAAGGAGACAATATGCCGAAAGTCATTTTGAACGGGAAGGAAACGGAGTTTGCCGAAGGGGAAAACCTGCAATCGTTCCTTCGATCGCGGAAGCCGGGCGTGAAGAACCTGATCATCGAATGGAACGGGAAGATCCTGACGGAAAAGGATCCGCTGGAAACATTCACGCTGAAAGACGGCGACACGTTGAATCTTTTCTCCATGGTGGGAGGCGGCTGATGGAGGTCAATCCGTATCTTACTTCAGCGCAGAAATCGATCCTCGAACAGGCGAAGATCGGCGTCGCCGGACTGGGCGGACTGGGATCCAATGTGCTCTGCCACCTGGTCCGCGCCGGAATACGCCGCTTTGCTGCCGCGGATTTCGATGTGGTGTCGGCGAGCAACCTCAACCGGCAATTCTTTTTCGCCGACCAGATCGGGATGAAGAAGACCGAGGCGCTGGCTGCCAATCTGCGCAGGATCAGCCGCAGACTGGAACTGGATTTTCATGACCTCAAACTCACGGAGGAAAACATTCCGGAACTTTTCGCCGATTGCGACATCGTGGTGGAAGCCTTCGACAAGGCGGAGGCGAAGACCATGCTGATCGGAGCACTGGCAGAGAGCGGGATCCCGGTGGTGGCGGCCTCTGGTCTGGCCGGATTCGGCAAGTCCAACGACATCCGGCTTCACCAGGTGAATCCCCGCCTTTATATCACCGGCGACCTGACCAGCGGCATTTCGCCTGAGCTGGCGCCCGCATCGCCCCGGGTGGGGATCGCCGCCGCCATGGAAGCCAACACGGTCATCGCACTGCTGCTGGGTGAAGAACTTTAACGAAGGGAGACAGGAACACATGCTTGAAAAAGACACGATCTGCGTGCATCCGACGCGATGTCCGCATCCGATCCACGGCTCGATCACCACGCCGATCTTTCAGGCGGCGACCTTCGTGCACGAGAGCGTGGAGAAAGAATCCGAATACAGTTATTCGCGGGTGCAGAATCCGACCCGCGCCGTGCTGGAAGCACGGGTCGCGGAACTGGAAAACGGGGTTGATGCCGTTGCTTTTGCCAGCGGCATGGCGGCGGAAACGGCGCTGATGAACATCTTCGAGTCTTCCGGGCACATCATCGCGGGCGACGATCTCTACGGCGGCTCCCTGAGGCTGTTCCGCTATGTCTCCTCTCCTGCGGGACTGCGGTTCGACTTCACGGATACGACGAACTTGGAGAACATCCGGGCAAAACTGCGGCCGGACACGAAGGCGGTCTATGTGGAAACGCCCAGCAACCCCACCATGCAGGTCACGGACATCGCCGCTGCTGCGAAAGTTGCCCACGCCGCCGGGGCGCTGCTGATTGTGGACAACACCTTCCTTTCGCCGCTCTTCCAGCGTCCGCTCGATCTGGGTGCGGACATCGTTGTTCACAGCGGCACCAAATATCTCGGCGGTCACAACGACACGCTGGCGGGGTTTCTGGTGACGAAGAAGCCGGAGCTCGCGGAAAAACTGCGGTTCTACGCCAAGACGGTCGGCGCGTGCCTCGCCCCCTTCGACTGTTTCCTGGTGGAACGGGGGATCAAGACTCTCGCCGTCCGCCTCGAAAAGCAGGCCGCAAATGCGGAAAAGATCGCCCATTGGCTGCGGGAACGCCCCGAAGTGCGGAAGGTCTATTACATCGGCTTCCCCGATCATCCTGGTTACGAAGTGACGAAACGTCAGTGTTCCGGTTTCGGCGGGATGATTTCCCTCGAAGTGAACACGCCCGAAACCGCGAAAAAGATCCTGCGCGAGGTCAGACTTTTCCAGTATGCCGAAAGCCTCGGCGGGGTGGACAGCCTCATTACGTATCCCATGCTTCAGACGCATGCCGACGTGCCGGAAGAAGAGCGGCTCAAACGCGGCATCAACGACCGATTCCTGCGCATTTCCGTTGGCATCGAAAACGCCGCCGACCTCATCGAAGATCTTCGTGCGGCACTTGAAAAATGATTCCGAGGATGGTATGTTGATATCGACATTTTTGGGGGATCAAGGAGAAGCAGATATGAAATACGATTTTGACGAAATCATCCCGCGCCAACATACCAACAGCCTCAAATACGACTTTGCGAAGCAGCGCGGCAAGCCGGACGGTCTGCTCCCCATG
>SUWI01000085.1 GCA_015061565.1 Lentisphaerota bacterium | reverse complement strand
TTTATGGAAGTGGCCTCATTTCAGCAGTTCCTGCCAGGGCCCGCATTCCGACTTCAGATCCGGCTGCAGGAGAACGATCTGGCCCGCTGTTCCCCAGGCGGGAAGGATCTCACATGGAACGCCGCCGGAAAAATCCAGTTCATGATGATGATGGAAATGGCCCGCGAAGATTTTTTTGAATCGGTTCCCGGCCGATTGTTTTGAAAATTGTTCCAGATAGGGCATCGGCAGGGAACGCTTGAACTGCAGATTTTTCGGTTTCAGCGACATCAAAACATAATTGGCGACCTTCGGACCGATGGAGTATCCGGTGATTTTCAGCAGGAAACGGGTGATCGGATGGCGGAGGAATCTCCGGAGGACAAAGTATCCCTTATCCGCCAGGTTGAGCAGATCGCCGTGCAGCAGCAGGACACAGGGTTTTTCCAGGATGTGCTGATATTCGGTGATCCAGGTGAAGGCATCGGCATAGCGGCGGATTATATAAAATTCATGATTGCCGACAATAAAGCCGACTTCGAACTGTTTTTTCGCTTCCCGGCACCATTGCAGGAAACGGGAATGGATATCGGATTCATAACCGTCCAGGGCGATCCAGAGTTCGAAGATATCCCCGAGGAAAAGGACCCCGGCCGGGCGGTATTGCAGAATGCGGTCCAGCATCTCGAAAAAGGGGCCCTCTTCCCCCTGTCTCAGATGGCTGTCCGCTATCAGTATGTAATTGTCATGATTCATTTTATCTCCCAGCCATCGGCGGTTACCGGATCCGATGATATTTCAGGCCCTCTTTTTTGACGCGTCTGAGCAGTTCCAGACCGATCAGCGAGGCGGATATCTCAGCGGCGGGACAATCCAGCGCCGCGGAAAGTTCATCGACCGATGCATCTTCCTTCTGCAGCAGGTCGAGGATTTTGGCCGCATCGGAACTGATGGAACTGTCTTCCCCGTCCAGGAGGGAGACGGAGGCTTCGTCTTCCCGAAGCATGTTTTCATGCCGTCCGAGACCGGGCAGGAAATCGAATTCCTCCAGAATGTCGTCGAACGTTTCGGTCAGGACGGCATTCTGCCGGATCAGCCGGTTGCATCCGGCCGCCTGGGGATTGTCCGCCTGGCCCGGAACCGCAAACACCGTCCGGCCCTGTTCCAGCGCAAAGGACGCCGTGATCAGCGAACCGCTGCTCAGTCCGGCTTCGATCACGAGCGTGCCGCGGCTGAGTCCGGAAATGATCCGGTTCCGCATGGGAAAGGTGTGGCGGGTCGGATTGGTCTCCATCGGGAACTCGCTGATGACCGCCCCGTGCTGGGCGATCTCCCGGGCCAGCGGAACATGTTCCTGCGGCTGGATCCGCGCCAGTCCGCCGCCGAGCACGCTGACCGTTTCCCCGCCTGCATCCAGGGCGGCACGGTGAGCGATCGCATCCACGCCGAACGCCAGGCCGGAAACTACTACGAAAGAAGAATAGGCCGCGGCTTCGGAAAGATGTTTCGCCATCCGCTGCCCATAATTGGTGACATTGCGGGTGCCGACCACCGCCAGTGCGCGGCTGGACAGTTCATCCGGCAGTTTTCCCCGGATATACAGACAGATCGGGGGATCATGGATCTCCTTCAGCAGTTCGGGATACTCCTCATCTTCACGGGTGATGATCTCGACTCCGCCGCGTCTGGCCAGTTCCAGTTCATGGTTCAGATCGATGTATTTTTCCCAGTTGACGATTTTTTCCGCCATACTTCCGCTGATGCCCTGGACGGATGCCAGAGCTGTCTGCGGGGTGCTGAAAATCTCCTGCGGTTCGCCGCAGAACGCCAGCAGCGCATTCAATCGCGCCGGCCCGATGCCGGGCAGCATGTTCAGAACGATACTGGCTTCCTGATTGGTCATATCCGGCCGCAGAGCGCCTCCTCCAGCCGGTCTGCCGGAAGATCCCGGAACACTTCCGCATGTCCGATCCGGACCGGCAGGACGACTTTGATCTTGCCGGATGAGGTTTTCTTGTCATGCATCATGGCCTGAAGCAGTTTTTCGGAAGAAAGACCTCGTCCCGCGGCATTGACCGGCAGATGAAATGCTTTCAGCAGCTTCTCCTGCCGTTCCGCCTCTTCGGCGGAAATCAGTTTTTCCGACACGGCCAGATCGGCGGCCATGCACATCCCGACCGCCACGGCTTCCCCATGTTCGAATGCACTGTAACCGGTCACCGCTTCCAGAGCGTGGCCGAAAGTATGTCCGTAATTCAGGATGGCGCGCCGGCCCGATTCCTTTTCATCGGATGCCACCACTTCGGCTTTCAGTTCGCAGCAGCGGGCGATCGCCCCGGTGACCGCGGTCGCATCGGAAAGCGCATACAGCCGTTCCGCCGCAGATTCCAGCTGTTCGAACAGCGCACCGTCCAGGATCATGGCGGTCTTGACCATTTCCGCAAAACCATTGGACAGCTGTCTCGGCGGCAGCGAATGCAGGATCAGCGGATCGATCAGCACCGCCTGCGGCTGGAAAAAGGCCCCGATGAGATTTTTGCCCTCCGGCAGGTCGACGCCGGTTTTGCCGCCGACCGAAGAATCCACCATGGCCAGCAGCGTCGTCGGGATCTGGACAAAACGGGTGCCTCGCATATAAAGGGCCGCCGCCAGTCCGGTCATATCGCCGCAGACGCCGCCGCCCAATGCCGCAAAAACCGAAGTGCGGTCCAGTCCGGCTTTCACAGCATCCCGGCAGATTTTTTCGATGGTGCCCAGGTTTTTCGACTGTTCCCCGGCTTCGAAGACCGATAATGTCACTTCCGCCGGAGCCTGTTCCAGGGCTTCCAGATAACGTTCCCCGTAAAGTTCGGCCGTGTGGGTATCCGCCACCAGCAGGACTTTCTTCGCCCTGAGAAATGGAAAAAGGAATTCCGGCGAGGCATTTTCTCCCACCCGGATCGGATAGGAACGCGCCCCCAGTTCCACCTGGATCTGTCTTGCCGTTCCGCTCATATTTCCTCCTTGACCTGACCGCCCCAGCTTTTCACTTTTTCCCGGATAAAACGGACGATCTCCGCATGTTCCTCTTTGCCCGATCCCTGGATCCGTTCGATGGGTTCGCCGAATTCGAACCAGACCGGATGATCCCGCCGGATCGGTCCCAGGTCTTTGACGAGTCTGCCGTTGGACAGGAAATCCGTCCGCAGCGCCAGCGGGATCACCGGAACTCCGGCATGTTTGGCCAGCTTGATCCCGATCGTGTTGAACTGCGACGGATCGAACACCGCGGACCGCGTCGACTGCGGGAAGATGACCACGCTCTTGCCTTCTTTCAGGCGTTTGGTCCCTTCTTCCAGGACCACTTTGAAATCGTCCCGCGGATTGACCCGGTCCACCGGGATGCAGCGCAGAAAACGCATGATATGGCCGAAATACGGCACGTCCAGCAGCGAACGTTTGATCACGAAGCAGAAATCGCGCCGCGGCCGCACAAACGCATGCAGGACGGCGGTTTCCAGCAGACTCATGTGGTTGCTGATGATGACCGCCGGTTCGGAAAACGAATCCAGATGATTCAGTCCGCGCAGATGCACTTTGCCGCCGCAGCTTTCCGTGATCCGCAGATTTTTCACCGAATAACCCGCCTGCAGTTCCGCGGTCAGGATGCCCGCCTTGGCCAGACTTCCCACTTTCGCGAAAACGGCAAAGTTGCGCAGATAAAACGAAAAACGCGATCCCAGCAGGATATAATCCCATGCACTCCGCGGGAAGTCATCCGGGGTGTCGTAGGAATCTTCGCTGAACGGCGTCGGGAAAAGCATTATTTCCCTCCCGCCGCAGCCACCAGGGCCTGATACGAGACACGTCCGTCATACAGGGCCTTGCCGACGATGACGCCTTCGAGGTTGTCCTGTTTCAATGCCGCCAGTTTTCCGGCATCTGCATCCGAGGAGACGCCGCCGGAAGCAATGATCCGGCATTGCGGAACGGCCTGGCAGAGTTTCAGAGTCGGCCCGATGCTCGGACCGGTAAACGCGCCGTCCGTGGCGATATCGGTGAAAATGATGCGGCGGACGCCCAGATCGACCATCCTCACCGCCAGATCCAGCGCTTTGACCGCACTGGTCTCCAGCCAGCCGCGCAGCGCGACCAGACCATCCCGCGCGTCGATCCCGACCACCACCTTTTCCGGACCGAAATTCCGGAGAAAACTGCGGACCAGATCCATATTTTCGCAGGCGGCGGTTCCCAGGATCACCCGGGATATGCCGAGCGCAAAAACCGTTTCCGCGTCTTTTTCGCTGCGGATGCCCCCGCCCAGTTCACACGGGATCGAAACCGTTTCACAGATCTTCCGGATCGATTCCACATTGACCGGCGCGCCGGCTTTGGCTCCGTCCAGGTCCACCAGATGGATCAGCGGCGCACCCTCTTTTTCCCAGACAGCCGCCTGGTCCGCGGGCGAATCGCCGTAAACCGTTTCCTGATTGTAATCGCCGCGAAACAGCCTTACACAATGGCCGTTCCTCATATCTATTGCCGGAAAAATCAGCATGACGCACCTTTCCCTTTTCCGCATAGTTCAACAAAATTCCGCAAAACCGTCAGGCCGCATTCCTGACTTTTTTCCGGATGAAACTGCACTGCAAAAATATTGCCGCGCCTGACTGCCGCCGTGAAATCGATCATGTAATGGCAGACCGCGGCGCTGTCCGCCGGATCATCCGGCCGGACGTAATAGGAATGCACAAAATAGAAGAAAGCATCCTTTTTGATCCCCTTGAAACAGGGGATGTTTTCAGCCGGAACAATAGAATTCCAGCCGATCTGGGGGACTTTCAATCCGGCTTCCGGAAACCGTAAAACCTGTCCCGGGATGATCCCCAGACCGGACACTCCCGGCGATTCCTCGCTGGAGTCCAGCAGCATCTGCATTCCCAGGCAAATCCCGAGAAACGGAATGCCGGAGGATGCTTTTTCACGGAGAAAATCACTCCAACCGGCGGAATCCAGATGCCGCATGCCGTCACCGAAAGCGCCGACTCCGGGCAAGATCAGCCCATCGGCGCCTTCAGCCTCGTCCGGACTCCGGACGAGCCGGACTTTCCCGCCGACATAACCCAGAGCATGGGAAACACTCATCAGGTTTCCCATGCCGTAGTCGATCAGGGCAATAAAACTCATGACCGGGGATCACACTCCGGAGAAGGCCGCAAAGCCGCCGTCCACCGGGATGACCGTTCCGTTCACGAATCCGGACGCGCCGTCATCCACCAGCCAGAGCAGGGTGCCCGAAAGATCGTCCGGCGTGCCGAAACGTCCCATCGGAGTATGCGTCAGAATGGTGTTGCCGCGGGCCGTCAGGGAACCGTCCGGATTGGTCAGCAGCGTGCGGTTCTGGTTCGTCAGGAAGAATCCCGGGGCGATCGCATTGACCCGGATCCCGACTTTGGACAGATGGGTGGCCAGCCACTGCGTGAAATTGCTGATGGCGGCTTTCGCTCCGCTGTAGGCGGGGATCTTGGTCAGCGGACGGAACGCATTCATCGAGGAGATGTTGATGATGATGCCTTTGCCGGCCAGCGCCATGTCGCGGGAGAACACCTGAGTCGGCAGCAGGGTGCCGATGAAGTTCAGATTGAACACAAAGGAAATGCCGGCCGGATCCAGGTCAAAGAACGAAACTTTGCCTTCGGTGGGGCCCTGTGCATCGGCTTTTTCCAGAAATTCCTTGGAGGTGGTGCCCTTCGGATGGTTGCCGCCTGCGCCGTTGATCAGAATGTCGCACGGGCCCAGCTGCGCTTTCACCTGTTCATGGGCAGCTATCAGGCTTTCTTTTTCCAGCACATTGGCGGAAAGGCCGATCGCGGTCCCGCCGTCGGCATTGATTTTGTCCGCAACTTTCTGCGCGGCTTCCAGTTTCAGGTCAAGGATCGCGACTTTCGCGCCGCAGGCTGCGAGGGTTTCAGCCATACAGCTGCACAGGATCCCGCCGCCGCCGGTCACGACTGCGGTTTTGCCTTTCAGATCCACTTTGAACGGTACACTCATTTTTTTACCTCCTGTTTAGGAATTATGGTTAACCAGTAAAGGTATATTTTCCTGTATGGTACAATACCACGAATCCACGGTTTTTTCAATAGCGGAATCAAAAATTTTTACCGGATGGCAGGACGGATCAGCGCGGTCCGAAAGAGGCGCCGATATTGAAGTGGAAACGCAGGCTGTTTGAGACGCCGTCCTGATTGTTCACCACCGGGAAGGCCAGATCCAGACGGAGCGGCGCCGCAATGCTCGGCAGCTTGATCCGCAAGCCGTAGCCAATACCCACATTGATGGAAGAGAACTTGAACCGGTCTTCTCCGGCATCGCCGATATCGGCAAAGAACGCGCCGCGGACAATGCTGTAGATCGGATGCGACAGTTCCGCAGTCAGAATATACATGCTCTGTCCGCCGTAATTGTCTTTGTTGTGATCTTCCGGACCGATGGAGCGGTAGGGGAACCCGCGCACCGAATCGCCGCCGCCCAGGAAGTAACGTTCATACAGCGGAACCATTTTGCTCGAATCAAGGGTGGTCAGGAATCCCACTTTGCCGCCGATGCTGAATACGAACCAGTCGCGGAAGAACGGATAATGGTACGTTCCCGTCAATTCCAAACGCGCATAATTGTTCGAGGCGCCGAAGATCTGCGAGGTGAATGCCGCCAATCCGCTGATGCTGTAGCCTTTGGTCGGATTCATTGCGCTGTTGCGCGTGTCGCGCGTGAGCGTCAGGTGGATCCTGCCTACCAGATCACTGCCTTCGGCATCCTGGAAGATCGGAGACATCTTTTTATCCATGTCGTGAACTTTGACCTGCTCGAACGTATAGCCTGCCGATATCGAGGTGAAATCGTCGAATATCCGTTTGGTCAGGCTGATCGTGACGCCGATCCGGCGTTCCTGCCAGTCATCATACCAGACATTCCGGATATAGCCGGACACATCCCACCGCAGCGGGATCCCGAACAGCCAGGGTTCGGTGAAGTCCAGTTCCAGATTATAGCGTTCCAGACCCGCTACCGCCAGCAGACGCATCCGCTGTCCGCCGCCGGTAAAGTAATTTTTCGGATCCAGAATGTCCATGTTGTTATGGGACAGTTCGATCATTCCGGCCAGGCTGTCCGTATCGGACCAGGTCGCGCCGATCCGGGCGTCAAGGAAACGTTTTTCATCCACTTTGATGTCGATGTCCTTCGTGTCGGCCGGACCTTCTTCCGACCGGACCGATACCGCTTCCACGGAATTGAAATAACCCATGCCCATCAGGCGGTCACGGGAAATCTTGACCATATTCTTGTCCACCGGATCGCCGGGCATGATCGGCAGTTCGCGCCGGATCACATAGTCTTTGGTCCAGCGGTTGCCGGAAATGAAGATGTCGTTGATCCGGTAGAGCGGACCTTCCTTCACGTCGAACAGGACATCGACATTATGCGTTTTGAAGTTCGGACTGTGTTTGGTGCGGATATTGAAATCCGCATAACCCAGACGGCTGTATTTGTGGTCGACCAGGTCCTGTGAGGTGCGTTCGTTGTCGCTGGAGAAAGTCTGTCCGGCTTTCAGCGGCACCAGCGCCAGCAGTTCCGCCTCGCTGAAGCGTTTGGTCCCCACGAATGACACCTTGCCGACTTTATACGGATCGCCTTCTTCCACGACATACACGACGTGCATGATCTCGGGGTTTTTCGGGTCTTCCGTCAGCTGGATATCCAATACCCGGAAATCCAGATACCCTTTTTTCCAGTAATGTTCCCGCAGCCGGATCTTATCCCGGTTCAGTTCTTCACGGTCCAGCAGGCCGTAATCGAAAATCCATCCGAACCAGGGATGGCTCAGGAACGATTTCTGGTTGGCCACCACATCCCGCAGTTCCGACTGCTTGTAGATTTTGACGTCCTTGCCGTCCGCCGTGCGGAACAGCACATTGCCGACCCGGACCCGGAGATTTTCCTTGATCTTGAACACGACCCGGATATGGTGGTCATCGACTTTTTCGAAAACCGGTTCGATCACTGCGTCATTGAGCCCTTTGGAGCGGTAAAACTTGCGCAGGGAATCGATGCTTGACCGCAGAACGGCATCATTCAGCGGCACATTGGCTGCCAGTTTGATCTCTTCATACAGCCGTTTGTCCGAGTATTTCTTGTTGCCTTCGAATTTGACCGCGGTGACGATCGGTTTGGGAACCAGCTTGAAAATGATTTCTTTCTTGCCGTTGTTAAGGGTCCGGGTCTCCGATACCACATCGGCGAAAACTCCCATCGCGTGCAGCCGCTTGATGTCGTCATTGACCGCCCGTTCGCTGTACGCTCCGCCCTTGCGGCTCTGGACGTTGGCGCGCAGGATATCTTCCTCAAATTTATAATCCGAATTCTGCTGGAAAACTACGTCCGATATTTCATCTGCCGCATTCAGAGAAAAAAACAGACAGCAGAGCAGCAGTCCTGCTGCCGCCCCGCGTGGAGAATGTATTTTCTCTTTGAATTTGAAAATCATATTCAGCCTTCCATTTATTTGCCGATACACTATACAGCAGGTTTTGGGAAAAATCAAATCCTCACCATGAAAATCTCAGGGTTTTTCATCCGGAGACCGGTCCAGATCCGAAAACCGGTGGTCGATGCTGCGGAACTCCATCAGAGACGGGAAGAATTTCAGGTTCACAATACCGGTTTTGCCGTTACGGTTCTTTTCAACGATCAGTTTGGAGTCCACGCCGACCCGGTTGGCTTCCGTGTTGGTGTCTTTCGATTCATCCCGTTTGCGGTGCAGGAACACCACCACGTCGGCATCCTGTTCGATGGCCCCGGATTCGCGCAGATGGCTCAGTTTCGGCAGCACATCGCCTTTGCCGTTGCCCTGGTCCTTTTCCGATTCGCGGTTCAGCTGGGCCAGCACCAGCACCGGCACTTTCAGGTCTTTCGCCAGTTTCTTCAGACCGCCAGATATCGCAGACACTTCCACCTGGCGGCTTTCATTGCCGCCTGCCTCGCCCGATTTCATCAGCTGGAGATAGTCGATCACGATCAGGTCCAGTTTCTGCCGGTCATTGATCTTCCGCGCTTTTGCCCGCAGTTCGAACACGGAGATGCCCGCTGTCTCGTCCACCAGCAGCTGGGCTTCCTTCAGCCGCGTCGCCGCCTGCGTGAGACTTTGGACATCTTTCGGCAGAACGGATTGGTCCATGATGGAGGAAAGAGGCACTTTCGCTTCCGTACAGAGCAGACGCTGCGATACCTGTTCCCCGCTCATTTCCAAGCTGAAGAACAATACATTCTTCCGCTGCCCGCTCACCTCGCGCATGATGATGTTCCGGACAATATTCAGTGCCATGGCGGTTTTGCCGATGGACGGCCGTGCGGCCAGGACAAACATTTCGCCGGCTTTCAGACCGCCGCCGATCAGCCGGTCCAGATCCGGATAGCCGGTCGGAATTCCGGCTTCCTTCCGCTTGTCGATCAGTTCGAGAAAGCCGCGAATGGTGGATTCCAGCAGGTCCGAGAGCGGCTTGATCTCCGGCTGGACGAACTGGTTGCGGACTTTGAAGATCTCGGATTCCACATTGTCCAGCAGCACTTTGACGTCGCCGCCGGAATTTTTGCACATGTCCACTGCGCTGGAACATGCCCGCAGCATTTCGCGGAGCATGGCATAGTCGCGCAGCGTCACACACCACGATTCGATATTCGCCGTGCTGGCGATCGAAGACATGATCTCGATCAGGAAATCCTGTCCTCCGATCGTGTCCAGACGCTTTTCCTGTTCCAGAAAATTCGTCAGGCTCAGCAGGTCCACATCCAGACCGCGCGAGTTCAGTTCCAGGATCGATTCATAGATCGCCGCATACTTCGGATCGTAAAAAATCGTCGCCGCCATGTTGTGAAACATGTCGCGCTTCAATTCATTCGGATCGTTGGTGTGTTTTTTTCTGCCCCCGGTTTTCTGCGAGGACAATCCGCCCAGAACCGTTCCGACCGTGGAGATGCACGCCGGATCGGTTATCAGGGCAGCAATTACCGCCCGTTCAGTTGCCAGGCTGGCAAAGACGGGAAGCGCGGAAGAACCGCTTTGAGCAGTTTCCCGCGTTCGATTTTCCGTTTCCGGCGGAGCGGAGGGATATTCCTCTCCGGCCGGAATCGGCTGCATACCGTTGTTTTCAGACATTGCCGATCAGATTATTACGCACGGACAATGTTGATCTTGCCGGCGGCGATGACATCCTGATGCAGCTTGATGTTCAGCGTATATTCGCCGAGGGAACGGATATGCTTGTCCATGCGGACACGCTGATATTCGATGGTGATGCCTTTTTCGGCATAAGCTTCGCAGACCAGACGTTCGGTGACGGAACCGAAAAGGTGTCCGTCGTCGGAAGCCTGCATGTGGATCTCCACGGTCATTTCGGAGATCTTGGCGGCCAGAGCCTGGGCAGCTTCCAGATCGGCTTTGCGTTTTGCTTCGATTTCAGCCTTTTTCGCTTCCAGCTGACGGAGGGCGACGGCGGATGCCGGGGCGGCCAGTCCGCGCGGGATCAGATAATTTCTTCCGAAGCCGGGGGCAACATGCACGGAATCTCCGGCCAGTCCAAGATCCTCCACGTCCTGCAGCAGGATCAGATTCATTGTAGCAGCCATGATAGATGCCTTTCCTTAGTACGGGTTAGAGAACGATGCTGATGATGCGGGCACGCTGAATGGCGGTGCTGAGCATTTTCTGGTGTCTGAGGCAGGTCCCGGTGATCCTGCGCGGCAGGATCCGGCCTTTTTCAGTCTGGAATTTCTTCAGCAGATCGGCGTCTTTGAAATCAATGAAGTTGATCTTGTTTTCGCAGAGTCTGCAGATTTTCGGTTTGGCGATCCGCCGTTTCGCACGGCGTTTTCTATTTTGCATAGCCATGTTTTTATTCTCCTGTGATTGATGGTTGTAAACAGTTCTTCGGATCAGAATGGAATGTCGTCGTCGATCCCTTCGACCGGTTCATACGGAGGCTCTTCCTGAGGCATCTGAGGTGCTTCGGGAGCCGCCTGCGGAGCGGGCGCCTGCTGACGGTACTGCGGACGCTGTCCCTGCACCGGACCGCCGTAAGGCGCCGTGCCGGGCTGCTGCGAACGGAAACGGGAATATCCGCCCTGAGGCTGACCCTGCGGCTGTCCCTGTCCATACGGAGCTCCGCCGTCCCCTTCGCCGCCAGGCTGTCCCGCCTGGTCGCGGCGGTCCAGGAACTGCACCCGTTCCGCATAGATGCGCAGACGGGAACGCTTGTTCCCCGTCTCTTTTTCCGTCCACTGATCGTAGACCAGTCTTCCTTCAACGAAAACAGAGGAGCCCTTTTGAAGGAAACGGGATGAACTTTCCGCCTGTTTGCCCCAGACGGTAATGTCCACGAAACAGGTTTCGTCTTTTTCCTGACCGTTCGCCTGCATGAAACGACGGTTTATCGCCATTCCGAATTCACAGACCGCACTGCCGCCCGGAGTATAACGGATCTCCGGGTTGCGGGTCAGGTTTCCCAACAGCAATACTTTGTTCAAGGATGCCATGATTCCGGACTCCTTTCCTCTGGTTGATTACGCTTCCGCCGGGGCTTCCGGCGCCGCCGCCATGGAAGAACGCACGTTTTCCGGACGTTCGTAGCTGATGATCAGCATCCGGATCATTCTTTCATCCAGACGGTATTTGTCCCGGATCTCTTTCACTTTCAGCGGATCGATCTCAAAAATGTAATTCCAGTAGATACCGGCTTTACGCTTGTTGATCTCACGCGCAAACTGCTTGCGTCCCATGGGAATCGATTCCACCATGCTGCCACCCCAACTCTGAATGTTGCCCGCGAGCTCTTCAGAGAAGGCCTTTCCCTCATCCTCGACCTTTCTCATGTCGAGAATGAACACTGCCTCATACTTTTTCAAGTTCACACCTCCTGGTGTTTTGATATTGTTCAACGGTTCGTTTCGTTTTCTTCTTCTTCTTCTTCCGGCTCCGACACCGCATAATCCCGGGGATTATACTCGTTCATCGCCTGGCTCAGCCCTCTGCGGAGGATCAGGATCACGGCATCCGCCGCCGCCTCCAGCACCTTGTCCATGACCGGTTTCTCATCTTCCTCGAACGGCGACAGCACATAGTCCGCTCCGTTTCCTGTCCGATGGCCGATCCCGACCCGTATCCTTGCAAAGTTCTCCGTTCCGGTCGTTTCGATGATCGATCGGATCCCATTGTGCCCGCCGCACGATCCCCGGCCCCGGATCCGCAGTTTGCCAACTTCCAGATCCATGTCGTCGTAGATCACCAGCAGCCCGTCCGTCCCGATCTCCTCCTTGCGCAGCAGCGGCGCTACCGCTTCTCCGCTCAGATTCATATACGTCTCCGGTTTCTGCAGGAACAGCGCGCGTCCCGCGTAAGTCCCTTTCAGATAATGCGAAGAACAACCGTGAATCTCTTCAAAGTTTTTCTTCGGAAGACGCTGTGCCAGACGGTCCAGCACCATAAATCCGACATTGTGACGGGTTTCGCGGTATTCGCTGCCCGGATTTCCCAGGCCGGCGATCAGTACCCGAGAACTGAAATCATTGCCCGGCATCTGCACTGCCTTTCCCGTCAGTCCGTATCAATCCGTTCCGGCTCCTTATTTCTTTTCGGCTTTCTCGGCTTTTTCGGCGGCTTTTTCAGCAGCCTTGGCCTGTCTTTCCTTTTCACCGATCACTTCCGGTTCGGCTGCGGCTTCGCCTTCAGCAGCGGCTTCCGGTGCGGCTTCTTCCTCTTCCACGATCTTCGACGGATCCATGACGTGGAAAACCACCAGTTCCGGATCGTTCAGGATCCGGACGCCTTCCGGCAGCGGAATTTCGGACACATGCAGCGCTCCATCCAGTTCCAGAGCGGCAACGCTGACTTCCAGGAATTCAGGCAGCGCATCCGGCAGACATTCCAGTTCCAGTTCGTGGATGTCCTGTTCCAGCATACCGCCCTGGGCAGCTCCCGCAGGCGCTTCGTGGCCGGGGTGCACCGCGACCGAAGCACGGATCTTTTCGTCCCGGTTGACTTCCAGGAAATCCACGTGTTTCACTTTCCCGCGGATAAAGTCGTTCTGGACTTCCTTGATCAGCGCCAGCATTTCGTTTTCGCCTTCCTTCAGGGAGAGCAGGTTCAGCTCAAATTTCTGCAGCACTTCCCAGTCCGCGGCCGAGAAATACAGCGTTTTGGCCGGCTTGCCGTGTCCGTAGATCACCGCAGGCACATTGCCCTCTGCACGCAGACGCTTCACCGCGCCTTTACCGAGGCCGGTGCGCGTCACCACATTCAACACATGTTTCTGTTTTGCCATTTCTTACCTTCCTTATTATAGGTTATACAGCAAGTGCGTTAGTTTCAAAGCAAAAAATCTTCCGGGGGATTGGTCTGGAACAGACACGACACCGAATCGCCATCGTGGATCCGCTGGATCGCTTTTGCCAGCAGCGGCGCAATGCACAGCGTGTGGACATGACAGCCTTCGCGGTCCTCATGCGGCACTGAATTGGTTGTGATCAGTTCCTCGATCGCGCTGTTTTTCAGCCGTTCGTAACCGGCATCCGTCAGCAGACAGTGCGAGACCACCGCATAGACTTTCTTGGCGCCTTCGCGTTTCAGCAGATCGGCCGCGGCACACAGCGTGCCCGCCGTCGAGGTCAGGTCGTCGCAGATCACGCAGTCGCGGCCTTTGATGTCGCCGACCAGATGTGAGGATTCCACCGTCGTGGCATTGACGCGGCGTTTCGCCACCACGGCAAAACCGCAGTGCAGACGGTCCGCATAGCCGTGGGCCAGTTTCACGCTGCCCGAATCCGGCGCCACGATCACCGATTCCGCATTCAGTTTCAGATAATCCCGCATGTAGGCCAGCATTACCGGCTGCGCATACAGATGATCCACCGGAATATCGAAGAATCCCTGGATCTGCTGCGCATGCAGGTCCATCGTAAGAACGCGGTTCGCTCCCGCCGTCGTCAGCAGATTCGCCACCAGTTTCGCCGTGATCGGCACCCGCGGACGGTCTTTCCGGTCCTGCCGCGCATAGCCGAAGAACGGAATCACCACCGTCACCCGGGCCGCGGAAGCACGCCGCGCCGCATCCAGCATGATCAGCAGTTCCATGATGTTTTCGTTGACCGGATTGCAGGTCGGCTGGATGATGAATACGTCGGACGTTCTCAGCATATCCCGGTACTGCACAAATATCTCGCCGTCAGGAAATCTTTCCACTGTCACATGGCCCAATTCCATTCCCATATGACGCGCTATTGCCTCGGCCAATTTCGGGTTGGCAGTTCCACTGAACAGCTTGATGTCTCTGGCATACCCTTCCATTTCGCAGATCACTCCTTGTAAGGTGTTTTAATTTCCATACAGAAAATCTTGAAAGGAAGAGGATTCCGCCGGTGGGACGTGAAAGTAGGTACGGACTTTTTTCCGTACGGATGCTTTCAGACTGTTGCCAGTCATGCCTTCCGGTCCGGCTGTCCGGCCTTCTTTTCGGCCGCGGTGTGACAGCTTCGTATCCTCATCGGATCAAGGTTCCCCGCATCTGGGTCCTATTAAAATAGCATAATTTTCGGTTTTTTCAAATGATTTTTTGAATTTTTCTCAAAATCAGGCATGAAATGCCGCTTATTTCAGCAGTCCGGTGGCATTGAGCAGGACCACCAGCAGACACGGGATCACGATCACGCACATGCAGAGCTGGAAGAGATACTGCCGGTACCATTTGCCCTCCGGCTTGACATGCCGGGAGAATTTCTCCAGTCCGATCACCGCCACCACCAGGACCGTCGTGAAGATCGCCCCGATCGGCATCATCACGCTGTTGCTGATGAAATCCAGCGTATCCAGGATATCGAACCCTTTGTATTTCTCGATGAATGCCAGCGGATGCACGTCCGAGAGGACGCTGTAGCCGAGCACCGTTATCGAACCGATGACCGCGATTTCCAGCAGACAGTAGAATAGCGCCGACCGGCGCGACAGCCGCATTTCCTGGCTGATCGTGTGGACATTGGTCTCCAGCAGGGAAACGGCCGAAGTCGCCGCGGCGAACAGGACCAGGATGAAGAACACCGTGCCGAAGAAACGTCCCGCCGGAAAACTGGCGAACACCTGCGGCATGGTCACGAAAATCAGCCCGACGCCCGCGTTTTCCGCCGCTTTTTCTCCGCCGAAAGCCACCACCGCCGGAATGATCATCATCCCCGCCAGAAACGAGATGCCCGTATCGAACAGTTCAACCTGGTTCACGTTCGACACCAGGTCGTCGCTCCGTTTCATGTAAACGCCGTAGGTGATCATGATTCCCATGGCGATGGAGAGCGAGAAGAACAGCTGTCCCATCGCCGCCACTACCGTCATGTAACTGAATTTGGAGATGTCAGGCATCAGATAATATTTGAATCCGGCGCCCGCATTCGGCAGGAATATGCAGTAGATGCAGATCCCCAGGATCAGGATCACCAGCATTGGCATCAGCACCTTGTTGAACCGTTCGATGCCCTTCTTGACGCCGCAGGCGACTACGATCCCGGCCAGGACGATGAAGATCAGCAGGAAAAGCAGCGACTCCTGCCACGAGGTGATGAAATTCTGGAAATAGGCCGCCGAAGCGGACATGCTTTTGCCGCCGATGACAGCGGTCGCATCCTTATGGAACGTGGCTGCCGGATTGCAGGCCTGCGCAAAAACGTATTTGGTCACCCAGCCCCCGATCACAAAGTAATACGGCACAATGATCATCGGCACGATGGCGTTGATCCAGCCGCCGATGCGGACCGAATGCAGAAAGGATTTCTGCCGCGAGCAGAGTTTCCGGAACGAGCCGATCGGTCCCCGCCGGGTCATCCGCCCGATGCCGATCTCGGAGATCAGCAGCGCATAGCCGAACGAGAGGACCAGGATCAGATAAGTGATCAGGAAAATGCCCCCGCCGTATTTCGCGGTGAGGTAGGGGAACCGCCAGATATTGCCCAGTCCGACTGCGGATCCCGCCGCCGCCAGCACAAAACCCAGTTTATTCGAAAAACCTTCCCGTCTCTGTCCCAATTTCATGATATTGCCTGTTTATATCTGTTTATAAATCCGATAATTCCGGTTATTAATAACATATTTTGCCGAAAAGTCAATGGAAAGACTCCGTTTTATCTCATTTTTTTCGGTATGGTGGCCCTCGCACGGTCAGCTGTCTTCCTGCCGGCTCCGGTGATTCGTGCTCAATTACCGACCCGGAGGAAGAAAGTTTCCGCCAGGTCCAGATAATGCGCCCAGTCGGCGGGAGTCTGCTCGTGCGGTCCGGTCGTATAATGGAAACTGATGTCGCCGGAAATATTCCGGTCGGGCTCCGGCATAGTTTCGGCAGGCAGGCCGGCCGAACCGAACAGACCGTAGACTTCCGAGGCGGCGCGGCAGGCCAGGAATTCACCTTTCGGATCGGCGTTGAAATCCAGCGTGGCGGTCCCGACCGCCAGCGGACGCGGCGCGATCAGCGCCATCAGTTCATGCTGGTCGATCGGAAGATCTTCTTCCCGGAAGATGAACTTTTCGGTTTCGTTCATGAACCAGGCCGGCAATCCGATGTCCCGATGCGCCTGAAAATGCTGGGAAAGATTTTCGCCGATCTTGCGCTTGTGCAAAGCACCGCCGCCGCAGCCGGAACAGTTCGAGATCACCAGCTGGAAACGCGGATCGGACGCACCCGCCCAGAGCGCGGTTTTACCGAGCCGGGAATGGCCGTGCACCGCTGCACGACGTGCATCCAGACGCGGGTCGCTTTCGGCATAGTCGAGCATCCGGCTCAAACCCCAGGCCCAGACTCCGATCACCGAATATTTTTCGCCGATGGCCGGCACTTTTCCTGCGGCATCGGCAAAGAGCTGCAGCGCACTGTCTTCCGCGCCGTCCGCACGGTCCGGAAAAATATCGTGGTAACAGGCCGTCACGGAAGCGAAACCGCGCCGCACCAGTTCATCCGGCACCCAGCGGCCGTACTGTCTGCCGCGTTTCGGTTCCGCCAGTTTTCCCTGCGTCAGATGACCTGTCGGAATGGCATCCGTTTCCTTCGTCGTGTTGTGATTGCCTTGGAAATTCAGGCCGATGAAGACTGGCGCCGGAGAATCCGCTTTTTTCGGAATATAGGCCAGGACTGGAAAAGCAAATTCCCGGCCGCCGCGCATTCCGCAGACGATCTTCACTTCTCTGCGGACCGCCAGGCCGTCCAGCGCATCGTCTTTTTCCGAAACGAGCTCAAACCGCAGGCTGTCCGGACGCGGCAGGATCTCGCCGTATTCGTATTTTTTGAACAGTTCCATGATCTTCGGCCGCTGAAAATTCATCCATTCCGCCGCGGTGGTGATCCGCTTTCCGTCCGCGGTTTCCAGCGGATCGGGCAGCTGGTACTGCGCCGCATCTTTTTCATCAATGGAATAAGGTCCGAATTTCATCTTTCATTCTCCTGACTGGCGTGAATTCCCCAGTGTAGATCGGTGTAATCCAGCAGGGCATCCCAGCCGGAGGGATGGAAATTGTGCTCTTTTTCCTGCAGGAAATAACCGATATCTCCAGTCAGTAGTTTTCCGACCGGCGGCTGCCGGTCCGTCCCAATCCCTTCGGATCCGAAAAGACGGTAAAACTTCGAAGCGTGGACCGCTGAGAGGAATTCCCCTTTCGGATCGGCATAAGTATCTTCTTCGGCGCTCATGATAAAGAGCAGGCGCGGCGCGATGCAGGCCAGCAGCTGATTCTGTTCGACGGGTATTTCCAGGTCGCGGTCGACCCAGTTGCGGAACTCCGGCACCACCCAGTGCGGATTCCACAGCTCGATCCATGAAAAGTCCTCGCCGAAATACCGGTGGGAAAGTTTCGCACCGAGCGTGCCGGAACAGCAGGATACGGTCAGCGCCGCACGTTCGTCGTTCGCACCCGCCCACAAGGCCGTTTTGCCCAGACGCGAGAGCCCGTGGATCGCAATACGGTTCCGGTCGATCTCCGGCTGGGCTTCGAGACAGTCGATGGCGCGCGAATAACCCCAGGCCCACGCGCTGATCGCGCCGCAGGGACGCTCCGGCGACCGGAAGGTTTTTTCATCGAAAAACATAGCCAGGACACTGTCCGGAAAACCGAGCGGATGATCGGGATAGACATCGCAGTAATTGATCGTGGCAACGGCATATCCGCGTTTCAGGACTTTTTCATGATCCCAGCGGGAAGCCTCCATGCCGCGCTGATCCTCCCGTGCCCGGCGGTCGGAAAAGCGGATGAAACCACCCAAAGTTGGATAACGTTTCGTGACCGTGTAACGCACCAGCGGATCGAAGGTGCCCGCGTGAGTGCCGCGCAGGTTCATGCCGAAGAATACCGGCACCGGTTTTTTCCTCCGGTTCGGGATATAAAGAAGCATATTCAGGAAGCGGGCTTGTCCGCCGTTGGAACAGCGGATCACGATCTGTCTGCGGGTCGCCAGACCGCCGAATGCATCGGGTTCTTCCGAGACGATGTCAAAATCAAGGTATTTGCAGCGTCCCGGGATCGGGCCGTAAAGATACTTTCCAAGTTTTTCCAGCAGTATGCCTCGTTCTTTCTGCAGGAATTCCGCACCGGTGGCCGATTCCGGTCCGGGAACCGTATATGGCGGGATCCGGTCTTCGTAATCATTCATCTGGTCTGCTTTCGCCTGCTGTTCCGGAGTGAATATTTCGCCCCACTCGGTTCGGTTTGCCATGATCACGTCTCCATTTCCCGGCCGCCATGTCCTGTCCGCATGCGGCTGTTTTTTACTGTAATTTGGACCTGTTTCCCGGCTTTTTCAAGCCGCCGAAAAAATTCTGTAAAAAATTTTTATTTTTGATTTGACAAATTGATTTCCGGGGTATATATTGCCCCACAATCGAAACACAACCATTTTGATAGAGTATTAAAAAGGAGGTAAAAAATGAGCAAAAAGAATTATCATCTTGAAACGTTGGCGATCCATGCGGGACAGGAACCCGATCCGGCCACCCTGTCCCGGGCGGTGCCGGTCTATCGGACCACAGCGTATGCGTTCAAAAGTTCGAAGCACGGAGCCGATCTTTTCGCGCTGCGGGAAAGCGGCAACATCTACGCGCGGCTGATGAACCCGACCGAAGACGTGCTGGAAAAACGTCTGGCCGCGCTGGAAGGCGGCAAGGCGGCGCTTGCATTGTCCTCGGGGACCGCGGCGATCTATTTCACCATCACGAACATTGCCAGACAGGGCGACGAGATCGTGGCGGCGAGCAATCTCTACGGCGGCACCTATACGCAATTCGATGCTATCCTGCCGCAGCAGGGGATCAAGGTCAATTTCACCAAAGTGAACGATTTTGCCGCAGCCGAAGGGGCTGTCAACGAACATACGCGTGCAATCTATATCGAAACGGTAGGGAATCCGGGTCTGGAGATCGCCGATATCGAAGGATACGCCGCGATCGCGAAAAAATACCATCTGCCGCTGATCGTGGATTCCACGTTCACGCCGCCGAGCCTGCTGCGTCCGATCGAACATGGCGCGAACCTCGTGATCCATTCTCTTTCCAAGTGGATCGGCGGACACGGCACGGCGATTGGCGGCGCGGTGATCGATGCCGGCAATTTCGACTGGAGCGATCCGAAATTCGCGCTCTACAACGAACCCGACCGCGGTTATCACGGTCTGCGTTTCGCGCATGACCTCGGGCCCGCCAATGAGATCGCGTTCGCCCTGCGTCTGCGGACGGTCGGTCTGCGCAATCAGGGACCGACCCTTGCTCCGGATGCGGCGTGGATCTTCCTGCAGGGGCTGGAAAGCCTGGCGCTCCGCACCGCGAAGCACAGCGAAAACGGCCTCGCCGTTGCGGAATTCCTGCAGAAGCATCCCAAGGTCGCCTGGGTGAAATATCCGGGCTTCAATCCGCTGGCGAAAAAATATCTGCCGAACGGCGCCAACGGAATGGTCGTTTTCGGGGTCAAGGGCGGAGCTGCTGAAGCGCAGAAACTGGTCGACAGCGTCGATCTTTTCACCATCATCGCCAATGTCGGTGATGCCAAGAGCCTGATCATCCATCCCGCGAGCACCACGCATTCCCAGCTCAGCGAGGAAGACCAGATCAAGGCCGGTCTGCCGCCGGAACTGATCCGGCTGTCCATCGGACTGGAAAACAAGGAAGACATCATCCAGGCGCTGGACGACGCGCTGAAAACGATCTGACAAAAAACAGAATTGCCGCCGGTTCCGCAATGTTGACACGGGACCGGCGGTTTTATTTTTCGCTCTGTCCCCCACCGGAGTTGAAACACAGGAGTTGAAATTTCGATTTGAATCCTTGTTTTAGTTCATCAAGGAGCAAATCATAACAGTTTTGTGCAGCAAATCCGGTTTGTTTGCAGCTTGTTCATGGTGTCGGCAATTCGTGCTCAATTGCCGGAACCATGGCAAGTATGCGCGGCATGCTCATTGACTAGTCGATGGAAATTCGATACAGGCTTGTCAGTAGGAACTGTGAGCGAAAGACAAGGGTGTCCATCGCGAG
>SUWI01000386.1 GCA_015061565.1 Lentisphaerota bacterium | reverse complement strand
TAATCAGAAAAAGTCAAGTGCCAATTCAAAAAGAAATAATTTTTTTTCGATTTTTTTCTACGCCTCAGATTTTGTGCGAACTAATATGATTCTTCAATGCTGCCAAGAAATATAACTAAAAAGTTATCGTGAAAATATTAAACATGGAGCGGTTTCCTGCTTTCCGCGATTGACGGACCTGACAGACAGGACGGACCTGATGGACAAAATGCGGAAGTCAAGCGGCATTGCAGCAATACGGGAAACCGCGGAATATCTCCAGTCTGCCCGTCTTTTCTTTCGGGAGAATGTCTCCGGTTTTCGCGCCAATGTCCGTCCCGTCCGTAAGGTCCGTCCAGTCCGTCAATCGCGGAATCCGGACCGGTCTTCTCCCCAGCCGGACAGACCGATTTCTTTTTTGTGCCGAAAAAAACCGCTTGTTATCGCAAAGAGGTCTTGCGAAACGGGCGGAGTGCGGTATATTATTCACTGAAAAAAAAAACCGTTAATAAATATAAGGACGAGTCCAATCATGAAAAAAGCCGTAGTCACTGCCGATTTCAGCCGGAAACTGAAAGGAAAAATCAAACCTCTGCATGGCGTCAACAACAGTCCGCTGAGTCTGTATGAACCGCCGAAAGGGTTCCGGGAAGCCGGGATCCCGTTCTGCCGTCTGCATGACACCGGCGGCGCTTACGGCGGCTCGCGTTATGTGGACATCCCGAATATCTTTCCGGACTTCGACGCCGATCCGAAGAAACCAGAATCGTATGATTTCGCGTTCACCGATGCTTATCTGACCCAGCTGCATGCCGCGGGGACACAGATCTTCTACCGTCTCGGCGTAACCATCGAAAACAATTACCGGATCAAAGCATACCGCAACCATCCGCCGAAGGATTTCAAAAAATGGGCGGAGATCTGCGCCGGTGTGGTGCGGCATTACAACTGCGGCTGGGCCAACGGCTTCAAGTTCGGGATCAAGTATTGGGAAATCTGGAACGAACCGGAAAATCCCCCGATGTGGAGCGGCACGCGCGAACAGTATTTCGAATTGTACCGGATCACTTCCAACCGCCTGAAAAAGGAATTTCCCGAACTCAAAGTCGGCGGCTATGCTTCCTGCGGCTTCTACGCCGTGAACCGTCCCAACTGCACCGACTTCTACAAGGGATTCGTCACCTGGTATGATGAATTCCTGAAATTCGTGACCGCGAAAAAGACGCGCTGCCCGCTGGATTTCTATTCGTGGCATCTCTACACCTGGGATCCGGAAGAGATCATCCTCCATGCCCGGCACGTCGATTCCAAGTTGAAGGAATACGGCCTGACCGGCGTGGAAAACATTTTCAACGAATGGAATTACACCACCAGGAATCCCTCCCGGCGTTTCCTCGAAATGAAGGACAATGAAGGCGCTTCGTTCGTGAGTGCGGCGTTCTGTCTGATGCAGGATTCTCCGGTCGACAAGGCCATGTATTACGACGCTTATCCCCAGCGGGCGTATTGCGGACTGTATCACTTCCCCGGGACCCGCACCACGCAGACCTATTCCGCATTTGCCATGTGGAACCGGCTTTATCGGCTCGGCATCCGGTATGAGGCTTCATCGGATACGGAAAATCTTTATACCTGCGCTGCGGCGGACAAATCCGGCAAAGCCTGGTTCATCACCAATTTCAGCCCGAAAAGCTGCCGGATCAAGCTGGCGGTGAAGGCGGCAGAACTGAAAGATTTCTCCGCCTGGCTGATCGACAAGCGGCATGACAATGCGCCCGCGCCGGTTTCAGAGGAGCTGGTCCTGGCTCCCTATGCCACACTGCTTCTGACCACGGTCAAACCGGCGGAGAAGAAAGCCGCGGAAAAGCAAACCGAAACAGTCCATGCCGGGCTGGATGACAGGGCTGCAAGGAAAGGAAAGAAGAAATGATCGGAAAACTCTGCGCCGGAACGGAAACCGAACCGAGATGTTTCATCGGACTTTTCCCGCCGGAAATCAAAACGGTCGCCATCCCGGCGCCGTCCATGCCGGGCGATTCGCCTGAAAAAATCGATTTCTGCCTGAATCTGCTCCGTGAAGCCGGACTGAACGTGAAAGTCACACCCCACGCCCGGATGAACGAACCTGGCGTCTCGCGGGACAGTATCGTGGATGTCGGGATACGCGCCGCGGACCTGGAACAGGCCTGGCTGGATCCCGAAACCGATATCATCCTCTGTCTCCGCGGCGGCTGGGGCGGCATCGACCTCATCGAAACCCTCGACTGGGACAAGCTCCGCACCCGGCCCGATATGCGCGTGATCGGCTTCAGCGACATCACGCTGCTGCACATGGCCATGCTCCATGAAAAAGCGGGCCATCCCCTCTGCGGACCTTCGCTGCGCGGACTCTACGCTTTGGATCAGGAGAGCCTGGAAACGTTTCGGACCGTGGTGTCCGGCGGGCTCCCTGCCCCGCGTCAGCTGAATGTTCTGCGCGCCGGCTCCGCTGCCGGACCGATCCTGGCCGGACATCTGCAGCGGCTGGCGCTGGCCAACCGCACGCGTTTCAAACCGGAAACCGCCGGCAAGGTGATTTTTACGGAATGTCCGCGCCTGACCCGTCCGGAAGTCACCGCCGAATGGGAAAAGCTGCGCACGGACGGCTTTTTCAAAGACTGCGCCGCGGTCGTGTTCGGACGTCTGAACGGCTGCGGCGAGGAGGAAGAAGCCGTGATCCGGGAATTTGCGGAAAGCCTCCCCATGCCGG
>SUWI01000084.1 GCA_015061565.1 Lentisphaerota bacterium | reverse complement strand
CCGGAATTCATTCGTCTTCGACGCCTACGGCTTCATGCCGGTCGGCGGCGGCAAAGATCCCCGGCTGGATGAACTGATCCGCCAGCATGCCTCCCGCGATGAACTCAGTTATGAAAGCGAAAAATTCCGGATGTATGAATGTTTCAAAGATCCCGCGATGCGCAAGCTGCTGGCCGATGCCTGGGAAACCGCCGGCGTGGACTGCGTCTTCCAGAACTGCGGAGTCGAAGGCAATGATATCGAAAATCTGCTCAAACGGCTCAGTTCCTACACCGCGGTGACCGATCTGCTGAGCGGATTTTACGAGCGCGCCGTCTTTCCCGATCAGCTGGAAGGGATCCGGAAACGCGGACACAAGTCACTGTATATCACCACCAACGGCGTGCCGATCTCCACGAAAGGGATCTCCACGGACGAAGCCCTGCAGCATATCAGCGTGTTTTTCAACCTCGGCGTGCGGATGATGCACCTCACCTACAACCGGCGGAACCTGATCGGCGACGGCTGCGCGGAAACCGCCAACGGCGGCTTGAGCGATTTCGGCCGACAGGTCGTCAAAGAGATGAACCGGGTCGGCGTCATCCCCGATGTGGCCCACAGCGGCCAGCGCACCAGTCTGGAAGCCGCGCTCTGCTCCGAAAAACCGGTGGTGGCCAGCCATGCCGTCGCCGGCGGACTTTCCACCCATTATCGCGCCAAAGGCGACGAAGTGGTCCGGGCGATCAAAAAGACCAACGGCTACGTCGGGATCTGCGCGCATCCCTGGTTCCTGCAGGGCGATATGACCATCAAGTCCTTCCTGGACCACATCGAATACATCGCCCGCACGTTCGGAGTCGATCATGTCGCGATCGGCACCGACCACGGAACGGGGCTCGCGCCGATGGAGGTGACCGAAAAAATGCCGGCAGTCCGCCCGATCTGGGAACAATACTGGACCAGGCCCGGCGATGTCAACGGCACCATGACCATGGAACAGTATGATTCCGTCGCCTGGACCAACTGGCCGCTTTACACGGTCGGACTGGTGCAGCGCGGTTTTTCCGACGACGAGATCCGCAAGATCATCGGCGGCAATGTGCTGAGAGTCTGCCGCGACACCCTCGCCTGACCCACTGCCCGGCCGGGTCATCCGGATCCGGCCGGCTTATCACCCCGCAACAGGAATGAAATCATGTCTAAAAATTTTAAGAACGACACCGAAAAAATGAGTTACGCCATGGGGCTGAACGTGGCGGAATATGTGGCTCACACGCCCGTGGATCTGGTCCCCGGACTCGTGCTGGAAGGCCTGCGCGACGCCCTCGCCGGCACCCCCGCCATCCCGTCCGATGAATACGCCTCCGCCATGCGCATGCTCCACACCAAAATCCAGGAAGCCTCCCGCGACCAGGCGAAAAAACTGGCCGAAAAGAACATCCGCGAAGAACAGGATTTCCTCGCTGCCAACAAACAGAAAGCCGGGGTGAAAGAAACCGCCACGGGGTTGCAGTATGAAGTCATTCAGGACGCCGCCGGCCCGAAACCCGCCCGGACCTCCAAAGTCCGCGTCCATTACACCGGAACCCTGCTCAACGGCCAGGTGTTCGACAGTTCCATGCAGCGCGGCGAACCGGCGGAATTCGGCCTCAATCAGGTCATCCCCGGCTGGACCGAAGGTCTCCAGCTGATGTCCGAGGGCGCCAAATACCGTTTCTTCATCCCCGCCCGGCTGGCTTACGGCGAACGCGGAGCTCCCGGCGCGATCCCGCCGAATGCGGCCCTGATCTTCGAAGTCGAGCTGCTCAAAATTCTCTGACCGCTTGACCTGCGCGATATCGCGGATTTACCGCGAACTGTGTAAGACCTATAGGTCCTATAGGACTTATAGGCCTACCGTGCAAAACACGTTGCGGAAGCCGGTGCGGAAGGCATTACGGATAAATTTTACAAAAATTTAGTGTTTCCTAATTGACTTTTCCGAAAAGACGATTATATTATCCTAAGAAAATTCAAAAAAGAGTTGTTTTCCAGTTTTGTGAATTCGAGCGGATCGAGCTTACAAAACAGAATTAGTTAAAACAAACTTTTTAAGAAAACTGATTCCGGAGGGGAACGGTTCCAACTCCTTCCCCGTTCCTCTCCGGACTTTTTTAAGAGGACAGCAAAATGGTTCAGAAAAAATGCTGCGGCGGTGCCAAAACCGGAAAAAAACCGGCCTACACGGTACTGGAAAACGGGGAAATGACTCTCGACCAGCTGCCGATCGGATCCCGGGCCACCATCGTGAAGATCCTGCCGGATCTGCGTGAAAAGAAGAAATTCGCGGATGTCGGTCTGGTCGCAGGTGCGGAACTGATGATGGAAGCGCACGCTCCCTTCGGCGGTCTGCTCCGCGTCAAAATTCTTGAAACCAGCATGGCGCTCCATCGTGATGACGCCGCCAAAATCGTTTTGAAAAAGTCCTGATGCCATGAAGAAAAAATTCAGAATCGCCCTGGCCGGAAATCCGAACTGCGGAAAAACCAGCATTTTCAACGGACTGACCGGAGCCCGCCAGCACGTCGGCAATTATCCCGGCGTCACCGTCGAAAGCAAATCCGGGTTCTTTACCCTCAACGGCGTGGAAATCGAACTGGTCGACCTGCCCGGCATCTATTCGCTGTCGTCCAATTCACCCGAAGAGGATGTGGCTTTCGTGGAACTGACCAAGCCCGGCATCGACCTGATCCTGAATGTGATCGACTCCACCATCCCGCAGCGGAGCATGTATTTGACCACCCAGCTGGCCGAACTCCATATTCCCATGCTGCTCGCCTTCAACATGAGCGACGACGCGGCCAAAAAAGGGTTGAAATTCGATATTCCGAAACTGGAAAAATATTTCGGGTCGCCCATCGTGCAGACCATCGGCAGCAAAACCGACGGTGTCCGGCCCCTGCTCCGTCAGCTTGCCAAGACCTTGAACGAACTCGAAGACCATGGTGTGCCCATGCTCAGCTACGGAGCCGATATCGACGACGCCATTCAGGCCGTCTCCGATAAGATCAATGCGCTCGAAGTCAAAAAATTCAGCCATATCCCCGCCCGTTTCTTCGCCATCAAACTGCTCGAACACGATGCCGGAGTCATGCGGCTGGACGAGTTCAAGCCCGTCTGGGATGAGGTGGAAAATCAGATCCGGCATCTGCGCGAACGTCACGCCATCGAAGCGGACACCTTCATGGCCGACTGCCGCTACGCCATGCTCGCCGGAGCCTGCCGCGACACCATTTCCATGACCCGCGAAAAACGCCGCGAAATTTCCGACAAGATCGATGCGGTCATGACCAACAAGATCCTCGGCCTGCCGCTGTTCTTCCTCATTATATATATCACATTCTGGTTCACGTTCACCTGCGCCGATCCGCTGATGGGTTATATCGAACAATTCTTCGATTTTCTGGCGGTCCGGGTGGCGGAAGCCTGGAATCCCGACACCCTGCCCTATCTGCGCTCGATGATCACCGACGGCGTGATCAAAGGCGTCGGCGGCGTGCTCGTCTTCCTGCCCAATATCCTGTTTCTGTTCTTTGCCATCGCCATTCTGGAAGATTCCGGCTACATGGCGCGCGCCGCGTTCGTCATGGACGGCATCATGCGCCGGTTCGGACTGCAGGGACGTTCCTTCGTGCCGCTGGTGCTCGGGTTCGGCTGCACGGTGCCCGCCATCATGGCCACCCGCACGATCGAATCCGAACGCGACCGCAAAGTCACGATCATGGTCCTGCCGCTGATGAGCTGCAGCGCCCGTCTGCCGATCTACGCTCTGATCATCCCCGCCTTCTTCACCCAGAAATACCAGGCGGTGATGATGCTGATCATCTACATCATCGGCATCCTGATCGCCCTGCTCGGCGCGCGGCTGATGAAAGCCACGCTCTTCAAGGGCGACGGCGAAGTTTATCTGATGGAACTGCCGCCCTACCGCATGCCGACTTTCCGGAGCATCATGCTCCACATGTGGGACCGCAGCCGGATGTACCTGCAGAAAGCCGGGACCATCATCCTGGCCGCCACGATCATCCTTTATCTCTGCAACACCCTGCCCGAGAAAAAAGTCTTCTCCAAAGATTATTCCGCGGCAGCCGCACAGGTCGAAAAAACGCTGATCCTGAATGACAGTCAGATCAAGTCACTGGAGAGCGCCAAAGTTTTCGATGCGGAAACCATGACCGCGATCCGCAAGGACCGCAAGATCCCGGCCGACCAGCTCGAAAAAATCAAGACCGATGAACTCGCGCCCGCACCGAAAAAGCTGGTAGAAGCCGCAGCAGCCGGAAAAGAACAGCTCCAGAAACTCGAAAACGAAAAGAGCGCGGAAAAAATGGAATACACCGTTTCCGGCCGGGTGGGACATCTGATGGAACCGGTCTTCCGCCACATCGGGTTCGACTGGAAACTTTCCACTGCCTCCATCGGCGCGCTCGCGGCCAAAGAGGTGTTTGTTTCCCAGCTCGGCACCCTCTATGCCGAGGGGGAAGCGGACGAGAAATCCACGCCCCTGCGCGAACACTTGCGCAGCAATTACACTCCGCTGCAGGGGTTCTGCATCATGCTGTTCTGTCTGCTCTCGATCCCGTGTCTCGCCACGCTGGCGATCATCCGTCGCGAGCTCAACTCAACGCGCATGGCGTTCATCGAAGCGGCGGCGCTGCTGATCCTGGCTTACATCATAACCTTCATCGTCTTCCAGGTCGGCACCCTGCTGCAGATCGGCACCAAACTGCTCTGAGCGTGAACGGCTTTCCCCGGTCACGAGGAATTCCTGCGGTCGGAACAGTTCTCCGCTGCTGATGCTGCGGTTGACGGACTCGACAGACCTGACGGACTCGACGGACAAAACGCATAAGAAACTGCTCGTTGCAAAAACCAGAAGGTGCAACGGTCATTTGCCTATCGTGCCATGCCATGTTGTGCGCGATCCATGTCCTCCGCAGCACACAATGCGGAGGAGGATCCGTATTCTCCGTATCAGTTCGCGCACCCCGATGCGACTCCCTGCAGCCCCGACTTTCTAAAATAATTTCGTTTTTTTCATTTACCCATTTGCATTTTCATAAATCCATCGTATATTATCTTTACGCAATCGTTTAACTAAAACAATTATTCAGGATAAACAGATGATGAAAAACGGGAAACGGATCACGATCCGTGAAGTTGCGGAAAAATCCGGCGTCAGCACAGCAACCGTCAGCCGGGTGCTGAACGGTGAGCTCAATTTCCCGGAAGCGACCCGAAAAAAAATCTGGACCGCGGCGCATCTGCTCGGATATGAACCGAGCATTCAGGCTCGTAGACTCCGGATCGGCGTTGATTCCGAACGGCTGCCGACCAATCTGATCATGTATATCTTCAATCTGCCGCAGGGCAACCCCATCGGAGACCGGTATACGGCGGACAGCGCCCAGATGTTTGACTGGCTGGCCAGTCAGCGCGGCTATTACACCGCAAATTACCGGTATTTTCAGCAGGAGGGTTTTCATTGTCCGCTGATTCTGGACCGTCTGGTGGACGGCGCGGTGATCGGTTCGCCGCATCAAGAAGTGATTGAATGTGTTGCCGGGAAAGTGCCGACTGTCCTGTTGAATGTCGGCTTCTGCACGTTGTTTCCGGAAATCCCGCGGATCAGCGCGGCAACGGAACCGGTCCTGCGCGATTTGATGCTCCAGGCACGTGAACTTGGACATGTCAAAGCCGCGCTGATCGGCTCCGTCCGTCCCATCGAGAAGCATTACTTCGCTCTTGATTACATATCCCTGATCCATCGTCTGGCCGATGAAACCGGATTCGAATTGAAAAAGGAACATTGTTATCAGCCGCAGGACCTGCGTCCGGCGAACAACGAACAACGCATGGATGAAATCGCCGCAGCGCTCCTGTCCGAAATCCGTTCAGGCAAAGTCACATTGGTTTTCGGGGAAGATTACACTTATGCGAAAAGCATTTACAGCCGTCTGCTCCGAATGGGAGTCCGGATTCCGGAAGAAGTCTCCATCGTCACCGTCAATTCCCATGTTCCGGTTCCGACCGAGGAAACCCGGATTCTGACTTCCGCAGTCCATGACTGGAAGCAGCTCTACGTTACCGCCATTGAGGTTTTGAAGGATCTGATTGCGAAGAAAGAATTTTCCTGCCGGGAATTCATGATCCCGGCAATTCTTTGTCCGGGTAATACACTTGGCCGCCCCATAGTTCAATGGAAAAGCAAGGTTAAGCCATGAAATCAAATAAAACAGGAGGAAAAAATGTTGAAAAAACAAAGTCCCTTATTTACACTCATCGAACTTCTGGTCGTGATTGCAATCATTGCGATTCTTGCCGGAATGCTGCTGCCGGCATTGAACAAGGCGAAAAAGAAAGCGCAGGATATCTCCTGCAAAAGCAACCTGAAGCAGATGGGGCTCTGTTTCAAAGGCTATGAAATGGATTACAAGGATTATTTTCCTGTGGCTAATTCGGCATTCAACCTGATGATCAAGACCAACCATTTGACCAATTTGAAAATCTGGGACTGCCCCGCCGATGTCACCAGAACTCCAGGAACCAAGGGAGCTTATTACAATTATGACTGGACACGTATGCAAGGGAAAACCATCAACAGAAGCTATGCATATCCGACCCAGCTGGGGGGACCCTACATCAGTCCGAAATATTATAAAGCCTACCGCCCCTCCATTGACAAGCCGATAAAGAGCATGGTGCCTCTCTGCTATGACACCGATCCGGGCAAAGACACTGTTCCATATTATTATGGACGGGGCGACAGCGACATGAGCGGAAAACACCATGATCGCCGTGCAAATATTCTCATCCACGATGGACACGTGGAACAATCACTCCGGGGATTCACTCTTCTGTCAAATGCACTTCCCGGACTGTCTCTATTTGTTGGATATCAAACACTAGTAACATATTGAATGAATTCAAACCAGGAGTGCATAATGAATTGGAAAAAAATTATTCTGCCGTTGTCGATTATGTCGGCTGTATTGCCTGCACAGGATTTCAAAATAAACGGCAAAATACCGGAAAGCGGATTTTCGATCACGGACGGCAGCTGGGTCTACGAGCGGAATGTCGATATCGCAAAGGAAGGATTTCCGGAAGAGTTTCTGATTTCCGCAAAAGCAATCAAACAGCATCCGAAACATCGCTACATGCGCGGGTATAATGGGAATATCGTGCTGCGGATTTCGGCGCCGGGCAGGATTACGGCACTGGAATTTGGCGCGGAGATCACAAATTATGCGGACAGCAGGAAGCGGAGCGTTTCAGCCTCGTATTCTTTGAACGGGATCGATTATGTCACACTGGGAAGCAAAGATTTCGGCGGGGGTACGGCAAAATTGTCGGGCAAGGCGGAACTCCCGGAAAACAGCGGGCGGATGTTTGTGAAATTAGCCAGGAATTTAGAAAAAAATGACAGAAACGGGCGTTACGGTCTGCTGCTGTTTCAGAAAATCAGAATCAAACTGACCGGAGAGGTCCGAAAAGAGGAAAAAGCATCGGAAAGGGAGCAGTCCACATTACTCAAAACAGTATTCCCGACCGGAGTATTCTGGGCATGGGAGCTCACTGGAAGCAATGCGGAGCTGGCAAAGATGGAGATCTGGGCGTTTGCCGAGGAAAATATGAAAACCCTGCGGGACAATGGTTATAACACGTGCTGGTTTGTGAACTTTCCGATGAAGGAAGAAACACAGCTCAAAATGCTGAATCTGGCTGCGAAATACGGGATGAAAGTACTGTTCAACACGGATCTGGTCTCCTGCTTCTACGACGGCATTTCCAATTTGGAGAATATCGACCTTGCAGCAGAGCGAACCGCAGCGCGTCTGAGCAGTCATGAAGCCTTGCTGGGATATATCCTGAAAGACGAGCCATTGATGTTTGATCTGGAAACCTGCAGTTATTTTTATGAACGGATGAAGCTGGCCGATCCGCGGCATGATTCGGTGGCCGTGGTGATGAACCGCCAGAGCCTGAGTTATCTGCGGGACAGCAAACTGCCTGTGATCTGCTCGGACCTGTATTATTTTGGAGGCGACAAATCGACTCAAATTCCTTCGCCGCGTCCGGTTTCCCAGCGTGAAATCACCAATGCATTGAAATCCTTCGGCAACGCTGCGGAACTCTACGGGAAACATACCTGGTTCATGGGACAGATGTTTGGCGACACCTGGGGACGGCAATGGTTCAACGGCAGGAAAGTGGTGGTCTATCCTGGTTCATACCTCCATTGGCGAATGCCGACCGAAGCGGAAAGCCGCTGGCAGGTTTGGGAAGCACTGCGTCTGGGGACTAAAGGTGTGTTTTTCTATGTGTTCCATCCGCCTGTTCCGCTGACGGTTCCGCCCGAGAAAGCCTCTACCCCGCAAGATAAGAAGAAGGTCGCGAAGATGGATAGAAAAGCGAAGTGGGCCGCTTCATGGAAAAATCAGAAGCTGACCGGCAAAATACAGGAGATCGATCCCGGTGAAGGAATGCTCATGGCCGGAGGAAAACCGACGCCGCAGATGCTTGCGACCGCACCGGTCATGAAGCTCATCCGGGCAAACGAAGCACTTCTGGTGAACCGCAGGAAAGCGGATTTCCCCGTATTTTTCCCGGGAGATACGGAAACGGATACCGCGACATTCGTTTCCGGGAAACGCTGGATCGGAATCGTTGTCAACCGCAATGTGGAACAGAAACGGACCGTTTCCGTCATGCTTCCGCTGAATGTGACTGCCGTGACGGATCTGGGCAGAGGCAAAAGTCTTGCCATCGAAGACGCCGGCGATTCTTTCCGGAAAACCGCCCTTACGCTGGATGCGGGCAGCGGCGTTCTGCTCGAAGCGAAGTTCAAAGGTCTTCCCGGAATGCGATTCTGCTTTGAATCCTTTGACCAGCAGAAGGCGCATCGCGTCAATGTGAACCGGAATGCGGAAATCTTCCATCACGGCAATTTCTGTGCGGATGAAAACCGCTCGCTCAGGCTGAAAAAAGATGCCGATCCATCCCTTCCGGCCTGTGCGCTTCTGGCTTTGAGCAATCCCAAAAAGAAAAATTTGACATACTCAAAGGGCCTGAGCCGTTCCAAAAATGGAATCACATATTGTCTTGTGCGCGGAAGATTGAAAAACGCATCGGTCAAGGCTGCGGGCGCGGCCAGGCAGGGAGAGCAGTCGAATTTCATGCACCTGGCAAACATCAAAACAGCCGATTTGAAGGGATCAAGCGGAACCATTATACAGGATAAGGACTTCCAGCTGCCAGCCGCAGTTCCGCATGATACCACCGCACTGGAATTCTATCTCGGAAAAGGCGATTATATCGAAGACATTACCGTCTGGTTCATTCCCCGGTAAACCGGATTTGACGAGATTTATTCAGGAAGAACGAGCATAACACGCCAAGACGCGATCTCCGGGGTTGCGGCTCGGAAATCCCGTGCCGCGGCTCCGGTTGCCGCGATACTGCAGTATTTCCAGTATTCCCAGTATTCTTAGTGAGTCCGCGGTTCTGCCCTAGGGGGCAAAAACCGGTACAGTCGCGACTCAGGATCAGAGCAGAACCGTGGCGGCTTTGATGATCTCGTCGGCTGCATTCTGCGCGGCCGAGTTGATGCCGGCCTGCACTTCGTAGCCGCCGCGGGCAAAGCATTCCGGCATCGGAACATAACCGGACACCGACTGCGCCAGTTCGATCACGAACGTGTATTTGCACGGACTCTTAGCCCGGATCGCCTGGGAAATGCCGTTGAACGGCTCGCCCGGCAGCGTGGCAAATGCGATCTGCTTGCCGAGCTCGATCACGGTCAGACGGCCGTCATGCGAAGGTGTGCTCTTTTCGTGGCAGTCGATCGCGCGCTGGGCGAAATAACGCAATGCGGCGGGAACCTTGTTCGCCAGGTCCTGACTTTCGAAATCGCCTTCCTTCTTGATATCGGGAACGGTCGCCAGGATGTGTTTGGCTTCGGCCAGTTCTTCCGGGGTCAGTTTCCGGTGCGGGATCGTCACGGAACCGTTGCGGATCGTGACCGTCTCCTCGGTGACCGGCTCGAGCTTGTCCAGCGCATCCAGCACGATCGCGGCATAACCGCGGCCGATCCGGGTGGCTTCGTTGTAGGAGGTCTGATTGATTTTCTGATGGAAATCGAAATGGTTGATGTCGCCGGAAGCGTCGTCGACCACCAGCACGGGCAGACTGAACTTCAGCGCATGCTGGATCTCCTGCGTGAAACGGCCGTACCAGTCGGCGCTGACGATATCTCCGCCGATGGTGTCGCCGTGGTTGCCGATATTGCAGATCAGGGCCGCGAGACGGCCGCCCTGTTTTACCGCGAGGATGTTGATCGTGCGGTCGAAATCGCATTCGGGCTTGTCGATATCCGGATTGCCCCAGCCGGGGTTGGTCACGATCGTGCCGTTCTTCATCCAGTAGCGGCGCACGAAACCGTAGGGATTGTTGTAGACCGCGCCGACTTCGAGTTCGCCCGGCAGCAGATTCATCTGAGCGCGCTCGAGCGCGCGGATCGCGGCATCGACGGTGTGGTCGAACGCATATTGCGTCCGTTCATCCAGCGGTTTGCCGTCCTTGCTGCGGAATTCCGAACCGGTATGGGTATGGGTTGCGGAAATGATCAGGCCGTCATGCAGTTCCTTGCCGAATTTTTCCACGATCCGGCTGTCCAGTTCCTTGAACAGCTGCGGTGCGATGCTGCAGAGGTCGAAGGTCATGAATCCGAACTGTTTGCCGCTGGATTCGATCAGGACGACTTTCACATACAGGTCGTCATACATGCCCTGGTTCGGGCGTTTGTTGAAATAACCGGCCAGACCGACTCCGGTCGGGGGGGTGATGATCTCCTGTGCATAACCGATTTTGAACATTGAAAAATCCTCCTGTTAATGGTTTTGCTTCTTCTGAAAATCTACGTTAAATATACGCCGATTACAAGATTTTTCAATAGTGAAAAATAACTTTTCCATTGTGTTTTGTTATTCTGCCGGGAATCGGTCAGTGTCCCTGGGGCGCAGAGTTTCCGCGAACTGATACGGAGAAAACGGAGAGAACGGAGAATACTGAGATCGCGCACTACGTGGGATGGCGAACAGCCAATGGGGGCTGCGCGGACTTTTGTCGGACCCGGCTTCACCAAAAGGCTCCGCCGTGGCAAGCTGGCAGGACAACCGCGGCTGACATGGCATGACGCGAGATCTTGGGGAAATGATGCTCCTGTCCTCTCGTGCCGTAAGTCCGGTTTTCGCGCAATTGTCCGAAAGGTCCGTCCAGTCCGTAAGGTCCGTAAATCGCGGGAGCTGCAGCCTGTCCGGCGTCACAAGCTGAAACAGCTCATTTCAGCGCGTAATAAGCGGCGAAGACGAGATTTTTATGCAGCAGGGCGACTTCGCGGAAACCGAGTTGCCGCAGACAACCGAACTGAAATTCCAGCGGAGACGGCGTATCGCTGTCGGCAATGGACTGCATGATGCGTTCCGCCTCGGCATCACCCAGCGCTTCCCGCAGGAAAGCTTCCTGCCTGACCTTGAAATTGGCCTCGATTTTCGGATTGGCATGGCAGATCAGATCGGAGACCAGCAGAACGCCGCCGGGTTTCAGCAGGGAATGGATCTTCGCAAAGGTCCGTTTCCAGTCGGCCTCATCGCGCAGATGATGCAGCACCGCCGCGGCGACCGCGATATCGAATTTTCCCTGCGGCAGTTCCGCGGTCCGGATATCGCCTTCCACGGCGATGACCGGGACGGATGCAACCGCACCGACCCGCTCCTTTGCCCGTTCCAGCATGGCTGGGCTGATGTCCAGCAAAGTGCATTCCGCAGCGGGGAACACCTGCAGCAGATTCAGGGCCTGATTGCCCGCGCCGCAGCCGATATCGAGGATCGCATGCGTTTCCGGGACCAGTGCGGACGCGGTTTCAGCGAGCAGATCCATCATCAGCCGGGCATCTTTGATCGAAGCCTGTCCTTTGGCCAGATCGGAAAAGCGTTCGACTTCGCCGTTGAAATACCGGCCGATCTCGGCCGCCGTGCGTTTGGTTTCCATGCCTGCCTCCGGTTCGGGCTTCAGAATTTTTCGAGCTGTCCGATGAATTTCCGGTCGTCTTCCACACTGCGGCCGCGGGTGGTCAGATATCCGCCGGTGATCATGGCATTGAGCCCGCTGAGCATCAGCAGACCCTGAAAATCCTTCATCGTGGTCTCTCGTCCGGCGGCAAATTTGATCATCTGCTTCGGATTGACCAGCCGGAAGACCGCGAAAGCTTTCGCGACTTCATGCGGCGACATGACCGGCAGGTTTTCCAGCGGAGTGCCTTTGATCGGCAGCAGCACATTGAGCGGCGAACCATCCACCTTGAGCTCGCGGACGGCAAAAGCCATATCGACGCGGTCTTTCCAGTTTTCACCGAGGCCGAAGATGCCG
This sequence comes from Lentisphaerota bacterium, assembly GCA_015061565.1. Lineage (GTDB taxonomy): Bacteria > Verrucomicrobiota > Lentisphaeria > Victivallales > UBA1829 > SIG94. The sequence goes on along the minus strand of SUWI01000084.1, from coordinate 8,113 downwards.
CCGCAGCAAATCGTGACGCCGAATTCCTGCAGATATTTGATCGTATCGATCTTTTCCTGAATGGAATGTTCACGCGTGATCAGTTCGCCGAACCGGGCGGGACTGGTCTGCAGATTCATATTGTAGCGCCAGCAGTGATGTTCGGCCAGCAGTTTCGCGGTCTCCCGGCTCAGGATGCCGACCGACACGCAGATCTTCAGCTGCGGGAACTTTTCATGCATGGCATCCATGGCATCCAGCAGCTGTTGAAATTCCGGCGTGCATTGTTTGTATCCGTAGCCGCTGGTCACGATGCCGAAGGAGTACACATGGTTGGCCGCCGCTACGCCCGCCGCTTCCAGAATTTCTTCCTTGGAAAGCAGCGGATAGGTCTCGATCCCGGTATGATGCGCCTCCGCCTGCGCGCAGAAACGGCAGTTCTGCCGGCACAGGCCGGATTTCGCGTTCAGGATCGAACAGGCGAACACCTTACCGGCGAATTTATGGCGAACCTTGTTGGCCAGCGACACCAGATCGAGGATATCCTCACCCTCGATCCGTTCGGCGAGTTCCAGCGCTTCCGCACGGGGCAGCGCCTCGCCGTCCAACACCTTGTAAGCATTTTCGATCAGCGGATGGAGCATGCTGACAGAATTCCTTACTTCAGGTTCAGCCGTCCGCCGGCGAGCAGGATGCGGATATCCTCGTCGGAAAGCTTGCTGGTCAGCGGGATCTCACGGCCGTTCGCTTTGGCGATGATCGGGAAAGCGCGTTTGGCAAGTTTTTCCGGCAGGTTTTCGATCACGATCTCCGTCCCTTCCGGGAGCAGTTCGTAATCTTCCTTGTTGACGAAGGTGAACGGCACGATGCCGAAATTGATCAGGTTGGCGGCATGGATACGTTCGATCGCATAGGCGATCACGGCCTTGACGCCAAGATACATCGGGCAGATCGCGGCATGTTCGCGGGAAGAGCCCTGCCCGTAACTGTCGCGTCCGACGATGATGCCGTGGCGTCCGGCGTCACGCACCGCGGCGGCGCGCTGGGCAAAGGTCGGCTTGCCGTCTTCATTGAACCGCTCGAACACGACTTTCGCGTATTCAGGGATATTGCTGCGGTGTTTCAGGTGGACTCCGGCGGGCATGATGTCGTCGGTGCTGGTCTTGTCGCCGGTGCGGATCACCACGGTTCCTTTGATCGTTTCGGGCATGGCCTGATTGACCGGCGGACTGCCGATCGTCTTCTTGCGGATGATTTCGATATTCTTCCCGCAGCAGGGCGGACGGATCAGCATGGAATCGTCGATCAGGAATTTTTCCGCATCCTTCACCTGCGGATAGGCGAAACCGAGCGCGGCCGGATCGGTGATCTTGCCGGTCAATGCGGCCGCGGCGGCCACTTCAGGACTGACCAGATAGTTCTGGTCGCCCTTGGTTCCGGTGCGTCCGGGGAAGTTGCGGTTGAAAGTGCGGAGCGTGACCGTGTCGTTGGCGGGACTCTGCCCCTGTCCGATGCACGGGCCGCAGCCGGATTCCAGGATGCGGGCTCCGGCGGAAATGATGTCCGCCAGCGTGCCGTTGCGGGCGAGCATTTCGAGAACCTGCCGGCTGCCCGGGGCAATCGAAAGCGTCACATTCGGACTGATCTTGCGTCCCTTGAGCATGGCGCCGACGATCGTCAGATCGCGGAAAGAACTGTTGGTGCAGGAACCGATGATGACCTGTCCGACTTCCGTCCCGGCCAGTTCGGCGATGGTTTTGATATTGTCCGGGCTGGAAGGACACGCCGCCAGCGGTCTGAGTTTGCTCAGGTCGATCTCGATATCCTTGTCATATTCCGGATTGTCCGCTTTCAGTTCGGTCCAGGAGCCGCCGCGGCCCTGTTTTTCCAGAAATTCCTTCGTCATTTCATCGGACGGGAAGACCGAGCAGGTGACGCCGAGTTCCGCGCCCATGTTGGTGATGGTGGCACGCTGGGGGACCGTGAGCGTGGCAACGCCTTCACCGTAATATTCGACCATGCAGCCGACATTGCCTTTGGTGGTGAGGATGCGGAGCATTTCCAGAATGACATCCTTGGCGGACACCCAGTCGGAAAGACGGCCGGTCAGTTTCACTCCGATGATCTTGGGATAAGCCATGCGGAAGGGCTGTCCGGCCATGGCCAGCGCCACATCCAGGCCGCCGGCGCCGATCGCCATCATGCCGATGCCGCCGTTGGTGGGCGTATGGGAGTCGGACCCCAGCAGGGTCTTGCCCGGGACGCCGAAACGTTCCAGATGCACCTGATGGCAGATGCCGTTGCCGGGGCGCGAGAAAACCACACCCTTGGCTGCGGCGACGCTCTGCAGATACAGATGGTCGTTGCGGTTTTCCGGACCGTTCTGCATCATGTTGTGATCGACATAGGAAACGGAAAGTTCGGTTTTGACGCGGTCGATGTTCATCGCTTCCAGTTCGAGATAAGCCATGGTGCCGGTGGCGTCCTGGGTCAGAGTCTGATCGATGCGGATCGCCACGGGTTCGCCCGGAACGGGGTTGCCGGAAACGATATGTTTCTCCAGAATTTTCTGGATCACAGTATTTTTAGCCATGATTTCTGAATTCCTCCTGCGGTGCTGTTGAAATAAAAAAACGGGGCTGCTCCACTTGGAAGGATGCCCCGTCTGGCGAATCAAGCCGTCGTTCGAAACTTATTCGAGGGGCTTGGTTTTCGGCAGTCCGCCGATGACCTTCTGGCCGGGTTTCCAGCGGCCGTCTGCAGTAAGCAGGTCAACGCGTTCGAATTTCTTCAGAACGTTTCTTTTCTTGCGGATTTTGCCGGTGCTTTTCAGGCTCGGATGTCTTGACATTTTCTCAACTCCTGTTGCTATGTTTTGATCGTTTCAATTCCAATTCCATTTCAAAGAGTCCTTAATATAATCTCATTTAAGGGAAAATCAAGCCGCTTTTGCATTTTTAACGTTTTTTTTTCATTTTTTCTGCCGGATCGGGCGGAATCCGGACTCCGTTTCCGGAAAATCCCTTGCAAATGGTTTGCCGTCAAGTATATTACGGAACATCAGGATGCTGTCAGGGTAAAATTACGAAAAGAGAGGCTATATCATGGATTTACAGCGGAAAGTGCAAAATGTGCTGAACCGGGCCGTGGAAAACGGTACGGAATGCGGCTGTCAGGCGGCTTTGTTCATCAACGGCAAACTGGAAGTCAACGCTTTCGCCGGCTGGACGGACTGGACCCGGACTCAAAAGGTCGATGAAAACACCATTTTCCCGATTTACTCGACCGGGAAAGCGCCGTCGTCCACCGTGCTTCACCGGCTCGTCGAGATGGGGAAACTCACCTATCACACCCGGATCGCCGATTTCTGGCCCGAATTCGGATGCAACGGCAAGGAGGAAATGGAAGTCTGGCATGTGCTGTCCTATCGGGCCGGACTGTTCCAGATCCCGGAATCCACGCCGGAAGAGCGCACCGACTTTCAACTCATGACGTCAAAGATGGCCGCGGCGGCTCCGGCTTATCCACCCGGGACCAAACAGCAGTATCATCCGGCGACTTACGGCTGGCTGACCGGCGGGATCGCGTGCCATGTGCTGAACGATCCGGATTATCCGGGCATCTTCCGGAAACTGGTCGGCGAACCCGCGGGCATGGACCGTTTCTTCTACGGCATCGATCCCGAAAAGGAGCACAATATAGCCTCGCTGGTCCCGGGGAAAGACGGACAGACTTACAGCAAGGAACACCAGGAACGGATGAACAAGCCCATGAACCGCGCCTGCTGCAATCCGAGTTCCGCGGCGATGAGCAACGCGCTGTCGGTCGCCCGCCATTATGCGGCGCTGGATACCGGACTGCTGTCAGCGGAAACGATCGCGAATGCCGTCCGTCCGTGGCGTGCCGCCGATGATCCGCTGCCGCTGGTCAAGGGGCGCTGGGAGCTGTTCGGTCTCGGATATGTGCTTTCCGGCCCCCCGCAGGATGTTTCCAGCATTTTCGGTCACGCCGGCGTCGGCGGATCGGAAGGTTTGCTGGACCGCAAACGTCATTATGCCATCGCGATCACGCGCAACTGTTTCGCCGGTCCGAATGTGATGGTCCCGTTCTATGAGACGCTGGATTTCAAAAACCGGGACTGGCCGGATACGTCGGAGATTCCCGGGCAGACCAGGGCCCGGTAAAATCAAAAATCAACGGCCAGACAGGAATCCGCAGAAAAACCGTGCGGATCAGATGAACAGCGTATTACTGCAGTTTTTCGCGATCTCGGCAAAGGTTGCAACTCCGGCGATCTCATCCACTTCGATCAGCTCCTCACGGGTGATCCCCATGATGTCCATGGCCATGTCGCAGGCGATGAATTTCACACCGGCTTCACGCGCCGACCGGATCAGTTCAGGCAGGGACAACACGCCTTTGCGCTTCATCACCGATTTCATCATCGCCCCGCCCATTCCCATCATATTCATTTTGGAAAGCGCCAGTTTCATGGCGCCGTTGGGCAGCATCCAGCCGAACATTCTGGAGATCAGGTCCTTGCGGACATGCGGCGCGGGATTCTTCCGCAGCACGGAAAGTCCCCAGAAGGTGAAAAAGACCGTAACTTTCGCACCGGCGGCGGCAAATCCGTTCGCCAGGATCATGGCCGCCATCGCCCGGTCGAAATCGTTGCTGAACACCACCATCGCCACGGCATGACCGGCATTTTGGACCGGAGTCTGCGACAGGGAACCGTCCTGTCCTTTGAGCACATCGGCTTCCAGGTAGCCGTCCCGACGCGTCAGGTTCACGACCTGATGACCGCCGCCTTTCGCCCAGTTCAGCAGATCGCGTTCGAAGGTGGAAGCCGCCAACAGATGCACGCCATCCCCGGACTTGGCTTCGGCAATCGCCTTCTTGAGTTTCAGCACCGGTCCGGGACACTGCAGAGTCCGCACATCCAATCGGGTCATACCGGCAGCCGGAACAGTCTTGACTTCCGGAGCGGCAGAAGGCTGCGGCGGTTCCACCGGATCGGGATGGAAGAGTTTCCAGCCCAGATAGCCACCGGAAAGATTGGCGGCTTTGAACCCGTTCTGTTTCAGGATCCGTTCCGCCAGATAGCCGCGCAGACCGACCTGACAGCAAGTGACATAGAACTTGCCTTTATCCAGTTCGGCCAGACGGCTGCGAAGTTTGCCGAGCGGACAATTGACCGCACCGGGAATGGAACCGAGCGCATTTTCCTCCGGCTCGCGCACATCCAGGATCACCGCGTCGGCGGGAATGGTATCGGGATAAACCACATCGGTCAGGCCGTTCAGGATGTTTTCCGCCACGAATCCGGCGAAATTCACGGGATCTTTGGCGGAGCTGTAGGGCGGCGCATAAGCCAGTTCGAGAGCGCCCAGCTGCGGCGCGGTCAGATGGTTCCGCATGGCCTGCGCAATGGTGTCGATGCGCTTGTCCACGCCTTTGACGCCGACGATCTGTGCGCCGTAGATCGCGCCGTCATCGCCGAAGATCAGTTTCAGGGTCATGCGCGAGCCGCCGGGATAATATGACGCATTCGAATTCGGATGCAGATAGAGTTTGCGGTAAGTTTTGCCCATATCCTTCAGCCGTTTTTCAGTCAGCCCTACGCCCGCGGCGGTGAGATGGCCGACCTTGACCACACTGGTGCCGAAACTGCCCTGATAAGCGGAGCTCCGTCCGGCCATGGCATCGGCGGCGATCCGTCCCTGCTTGTTGGCGGGGCCGGCCAGCGGGATCGCGGTGCGGCCGCCGAAAACCGGATCGGTCACCTCGACCACATCGCCCGCGGCGAAAATATCCGGATCGGAGGTCTGCATCCGTTCGTTCACGATGATATGTCCGCGTTTTCCGCACTCCAGACCGCACTCCTGCGCCAGCTTCGAATTCGGCTGCACACCGGTCGAAACGATCACCGCGTCCGTTTCCAGATCGACGCCGCAGTCCAGATGCACCGTCACCGAATCCTCTTTTTCGGTATAATCCTTCACCTGACAGCCGAAACGCAACTTGATGCCGGAACGGATAAGTTCGTCCGCGAGCGGCTGCGCCATTTCCGCATCCAGAGTCGGCAGCACATGATTGCTGCGCTGAATGACGGTCACGTCCAGTCCGCGGCCTTTGAGATTTTCCGCCGCTTCCAGACCGATGAATCCGGCGCCGACGATCACAGCTCGTTTCGCGCTGTTAAGCCTCGCGGCGACTTTGTCCATATCGGCCAGAGTCCACAGATGGAACACGCGTTTCTGCGTGACCGCCCCGGCCGGCACGGCTCCGGTGGCGATCAGCAGTTTGTCGTAAGATTCCTGATAGATCTCCCCGGACGCCCGGCGGATATCCAGCTTTTTGTTGGCGCGGTCGATCCGGACCGCCTCGTTTTCGGTCCGGACTTCGATATTGAACCAGGACTGGAATTTCTCCGGTTCCATGACCAGAAGATCATCGCGGTCGGGGATCACGCCGCCGAGATGATACGGCAGACCGCAGTTCGCATAAGAGATGAATCTGCCTCGTTCCAGCAGAATGATCCGGGCATGTTCGTCGAGCCGTCTCAGCCGGGCCGCGGCGCTCGCGCCAGCGGCTACGCCGCCGATGATGATTGCTTTCATGGGATGTCTCCTTCCATGTATTATCAAATATATTTTATTGGATTTCGAACTGGGGCGGCCGGGTGGCCCGCGGATATTGGACTGCCGGTTTTCCGAACAGCAGGACCGCGCCGATCTTATAGCCGCGCGGCAAGTTCAGACGTTTCCGGAGGCGGGCGTTCCAGCGGAAAGCATAGACGCCGAAACCGCACCAGCAAGTGCCGACTCCGTAGCTCTGCGCCAGCAGATCGAAATAGCTGAGCGCGATCCACGGATCGGCTTCGCCGCAGGGTGCGTCTTTGGGCGTCGCCGCCACGATCAGGTGCGGGGCATTGCGGAAAATCACGTCCTTGCCGTTCATGATCTCCTGCAGATAGCGATGGTAATTCGGGTAGATCAGACGCATGATCCCGGTCCGGACCAGCAGTTTCAGCATCCGGCCCGTCTCCATGCGGAAAAATTCCATTTCGGACCGGTCCTCCGTGATATGGAAGAAAAGGCGGTGGTCGTTGCATCCGGTCGGAGTCCAGGCCAGGGAATCTTTCAGCGGCTGCATGATCTCCGGCGACAGATTTTCATCCCGGAACTGCCGGATGCTCCGGCGCTGACGAATCAGATCGAGCATCTTCTCCGGTTCCGGCAAAGGACCGGGAACAGGGCATTGACCGGCCGTGACGCCGTGACAGGTAAGAGCGCCTTGCGGACAGACCGCCAGGCAATGCTGACAGTTCAGGCAATAGCGCTCCAGTTCCGGCGCGACCGCGGGAAAGCCGTCTGCTCCGGGTTTGAGTATTTCCACGATGCAGTCTTTCACGCAGGCGCCGCATTTCACACACCGGTTCGGGTCAACTTGTATGATCATATCCCCTCCATGGTTGATCAGGTCGGCATAATTTACTCTGCGCAATGGTTTCTTTCAATCCCGGATCGCAAGTTTCGGCATTTTTTCCCGAATTCCGGCAGAAAGGTTTGTTTTTCGGAAAAAAAACATTATATTGAAACGTAACAATAATTGCGGAAACCATAATCCAAGGAGCACAACACATGAAGATCCTGCACATCGGCGACATCCATCTGGGCTGCACGCTGGACAATCAGCGCCGGCATGAGGAATTTGAAAAAGTATTTCATTTTCTGGTTAAAAAAGTCAAATCGGAACAGATCGAAGCGGCACTTTTTGCCGGTGACGTATTCGACAACGGAGCGCCGTCGAACGATTCGCAGAACCTTTATTACGATTTTCTGGTGGATCTGCAGAAAGCGGGCTGCCGGCAGATCATCGTCATCGCCGGCAATCATGACAATGCCAATTTCCTCGAAGCGCCGCAGGACCTGCTCCGGCGTATGGATATTCACGTGATCGGCAAAGTCGACCAGAAGAACCTGGACCAGGAAGTGATTGCGCTGGGGCCGAAGGAGAATCCGGTGGCGTATGTCTGCGCAGTGCCGTACCTGCGGGAACGCGATGTGCGCGACAGCGTCCCGGAAGGCGAAACTGCCCAGGACAAAAAGACCAAACTGAATCAGGGCAT
>SUWI01000385.1 GCA_015061565.1 Lentisphaerota bacterium | reverse complement strand
GAATACACTGCATACCTGAACGCGGTGACCGCCCGGCACATCATGGAGATCGCCGTGCGTTACGGCGACCGGATCGACAGCTGGGATGTGGTCAATGAAAGCGCCACGGATTTCGGTCAGGGGCTCATGGTCCCCGGCTCGAAGATCTGCAAAGCCTTGCAGGGTCCGATGCCCGGCGATTACACTTACCGCAGTTTCAAAATCGCCGAAAGCGTCCTGCCGGAACATGCCAGACTCAACATCAACGACTACAACCTTTCGGATGATGATCTCAACCAGGTGCTGGACCTGAAGAAACGCGGCTGCAAGATCGATATCATGGGCGCACAGATGCATCTTTTCAATCCGCAGATCTGTCTGGACATTGCCGACGGCATTCCCGTGGACAAGACGGCTGCGCGCACCAATGTTCAAACGCCGGAAGCGGTCTATGAAACGTTCGCGCGTCTGGGCAAGGCCGGACTGCCGATCCATCTTTCCGAAATCACCATCACCGCCCCGAACAACGACGAACGCGGACAGGCGATCCAGGCGGTCATCACCCGCAATCTGTACCGTCTGTGGTTCAGCATCAAACCGATGATGGGCATTACCTGGTGGAATGTGGTCGATGACTGCGGCGCACCCGGCGAACCTTCGGTTTCGGGCCTTTTCAGCCGCAACATGGAGCCGAAGCCGGCTTATTACGTTCTGGACGACCTGATCAACCATGAATGGAAGACCCGCACCTGCGTGAAAGCAGGCAAGGACGGTTCGGTCGAGTTCCGCGGCTTCCGCGGCACTTACAAGCTGAGCTGGCAGGGCAAGGACGGCAGGGAACACTCCGCCGAAGTCGAACTGAAATAAGGAACCGGACATGAAGAAGATCCAGTCGATCCTGCAGTCGGATATCGATGACGATGTCATCCTCGGCGGCGTGGTGCTGGCGGGCAAAGACGGGACGGTATTCTGCAAATGCGAAGCGGGATATACTTCTCCCGAACGGAAATATGCCATGACTGCCGATACCGTTCTGGATGTCGCCAGCACGACCAAGGCGGCCGCCACGGTCACCGCGCTGCTGATCTGCCGCGCCCGCGGACTGATCGATTTCGATGCGCCGTTCACGGATTACCTGAAAGATTTTTCCGCACCGCTCTACGAACCGGTTTCGGTCCGCGATCTGGCCAATCATCTTTCCGGATTCGGGGATGTCCGGGGACAGAAGCAGCGTCCGTATTTCGATGAATCCGGGATGAAGATGCTGGAAAACATGCTGACCACGCCGCCGCCTCATCCGCCGACGCGTCATGCCTGGTATTCCTGCTGGAATTACATTCTGCTTTCCCTCATTCTGGAACGCATCACCGGGAAAAGATTCACGGATTTCTGCCGGAAAGAGATTTTCGAACCGCTGAAGATGAACTCGACCAGCCTGGGAAAACCCCGTCCGGAAATTCCCGTCGAACGGCTCGGCCAGACCATGGGCACCAGCCGGCCCGGGGAGATCTCCGACTTCGTGGCCGTGCGGATCTACCGTGACGGCGGCTGCACGGGCAATGCCGGGCTGTTCACCAGTGCGAATGATTATGCCAAACTGCTGGAATGTTATCTGCGCCGGGGCAAGACGGGATCCGGACAGCAGCTGTTCGGCGAGGCGGAAATGGCGGAGATCATGCCCGACCGCAAAGGGCATTTCCACGGTTACCGGAAATTCGGCTGGTCGGTCTATGAAAACTATCTGGCCGAAGAGATGTTCGGGACCGTGCTGTTCCACAGCGGCTGGAGCGGACAGACCGTTCTGTTCGACCCGGCCCAAAACATGTATGCGGCCGTTCTGACCACCCGCTGCGGGGATTACGAACGGGCGAAGAAAAACCGTATGGAAATTCTGCATCAGGTTTGGAGAATGATATGATGAACACATTCGAAGGAAAAACCGCGCTGGTGACCGGATCCAGCCGCGGCATCGGACGGGCGGCGGCGCTGAAACTGGCTTTGCTCGGCGCCAGGGTGATTTTTCATGGCACACAGCCGGGCGAAAAACTGCTCTCGGCAGTGGCCGAAGCCGGCGGCACCGCCCAGTTCCTGACCGCCGATTTCGGCAATATGGACGAGGTGATGAAACTGGCCGCGACCCTGCGCGAACGCGATCTGGTCCCGGATATTCTGGTGCTGAACGCCTCGGTCCAGAGTTATACCGGACTGGGCAATTTCGACAGTGCGGAATTTCTCCGCATGTTCCGCACCAATGTGGAAAGTTCCTGCCTGCTCCTGCGGGAACTCCTGCCGGAAATGCGGAAGAAAAACGGCGGACGCGTGATCTTCGTCGGCAGCATCAACGGGATCCAGCCGGCTTCGAGGCTGGCAGTATACGGTGCGGGAAAAGCAGCATTGATGAACATCGCCAGAACCGCCGCCCTGGAAAATGCGCCTTACGGCATTACGGTCAACACGATCGTGCCGGGCGTGATCGAAACCGACCGCAATGCCGCGGCTTTGAGCAACAAGGAGTTTGCGGACAACCTCAAGGCACAGATCCCGATGCACCGATTTGGCACCTCGGAGGAATGCGCCGAACTGATCGCGTTCCTCGCCTCGGATGCAGCCGCCTACATCACCGGCGCGGAGATCCCGATCGCCGGCGGCTGGCAATTATAAAAAATGAGGCATGAATATGGCTGCTGACAATCCTTTATACGGTCCCGATCCGGAACGACCGCTGATGATGATCCGACTCCGTCTCGGACACGAAGA
>SUWI01000083.1 GCA_015061565.1 Lentisphaerota bacterium | reverse complement strand
AGGTCAAACTGCTGTGGAGCGGGTTCCATCTGGCGGAATTGCCGATCGGCGTGATTTACGAGGAACAGGGCAAACGCATCACGCATTTTCATAAGTGGAAAGACAATTGCCGGCTTTCCCTGCTCCACACCGCCCTGATCCTGCGGCGGCTGCTGCCGGTCCCCTATAAAAAATTGGTGAAAAACCAAAAGAAAAATTACTGGAAACTGCTGCGGCATCCCGTCCAGTTCATCCGGATGCTGCTGGCGGAAAATGCCGATCCGGCCGGACTTGCCGCCTCGGCGGCGGTCGGGACCTTTCTGGCGGTGCTGCCCCTGGTCGGCATCCATATGGCCGTGATCCTGTACTGCACCATCCGGCTGAAACTGAACAAGGTGATGGCGCTGGCGATCCAGAATCTCTTCATGCCGCCGCTGTCGCCGTTCCTCTGCATCGAACTCGGATATTTCCTGCGGCACGGACGCTGGTGGACCGAATTCACCCTGCAGACCTGTCTGGCGGAAATGCATCATCGTCTGCTGGAATGGCTGCTGGGCAGTCTTATTCTGGCTCCTGCTTTTGCCGCCATCGTATGGATCGCTGTCTATTTTTCCGCCGTCGTCATCCAGCGGAAGAAATCCTGATGATGGGAAAGAGCTGAATGTAAATCCGTGATTACTCCAGCCCGACATGGGTTCCCGCGGCACTCCGTATCCTCCGTTTCCTCCGTAATAAAAGTTCGCGGGTTTCAGGCGAACCATCCTCCTCCGTTCCACTGACGCGGTACTTTTTTGCGCATTTGTTTATCATTTCACAAATCCAGACTTGAAAAAATTATAATGTGATGATATATTTATATTTTGTGAAAAAACAACCAATAAATCTCCTGCTGTGGAGAAGATAAATATTTGCAAGGAGTAAGGCGATGCCGTCAAACGAATGGCTGACGATTACCGTGGGCGCGGTCCTGGTCAATAATATCGTATTGTCCAGGATCATGGGGATCTGCCCGTTTCTGGGGGTGTCCAAGAAAATCAAGACAGCGCTGGGCATGGGCGGCGCAGTGATTTTTGTCATGGGGATCGCCTCGCTGGTGACCTCCTGCCTGTATCACTGGCTGCTCTCGGTGAAACTGAATTTCACGATCGGTTCATTGAAGGTCGAAAATCTGGATCTGTCTTTTACGCGCATTCTGGTATTCATTGTGGTGATCGCCGCACTGGTGCAGATGGTGGAGATCCTGCTGCAGAAATTCAGTCCGATGCTGTATGGAGCGCTGGGGATATATCTGCCGCTGATCACCACGAACTGCGCGGTGCTGGGTGCGGCGCAGCTGAATGCGGAATCGAACCGCGGCATTCTGCCGTCCACGGTGTATGGTCTCTGCTCGGGACTCGGATTCGCTCTGGCGCTGATCCTGTTTGCCAGTCTGCGCGAACGGCTGGAACTTTCACGGATCCCGAAAGCGTTTCAGGGGACCTCGATCGCGCTGATCACGGCGGGGATCCTGGCGCTGGCGTTCATGGGCTTTTCGGGCCTGGTCAAATGAGGTGAATTCAAGATGACGATATTATTTGCTGCTCTGGCTCTGGCGCTGCTGGGACTGATCCTCGGCGGGCTGATCGGTTTCACGGCGAAGAAATTCGCGGTGGAAACGGATCCGCGCATCGAGGAGATCACGAATCTGCTGCCTGGCGCGAACTGCGGCGGCTGCGGTTATGCCGGCTGTGCCGACTACGCCCGCGCCATCGTGGAAGACGGCGTCAGCCCCGCCAACTGCGCGGCGGCGACCGAGGAGAATTTTCAGAAGATCATGGCGGCGGCCGGACAGGAAGCGGCGAAACGCGAGCGCAAAGTGGCGGTGGTCTACTGCTCGGGCGACAACCGTCATGCGGTCCATGTGGCATTATACAACGGCCTGAACGACTGCCGGGCGGCGGCGGCGCTGTCCGGGGCCGGCAAAGGCTGCCGGTTCGGCTGCATCGGATTGGGCTCCTGCGCCCGGAACTGTCCTTTCGGCGCGATCGAGATCCGGGACGGTCTGGCCATTGTTCATGCGGAACTCTGCAAGGGCTGCGGGAAATGCACGGAAGTCTGTCCGCGCAAGCTGATCCATCTGGTCCCCGCCGAATCCAAGGTCCATGTCTTCTGCAATTCGCTGGACAAGGGACCGGACAAGCGGAAAATCTGCACGGCCGGCTGTCTGGCCTGCCGGAAATGCGTCAAGGCTTATCCGGAACTCTTCAATGCCCAGGGATTTCTGGTCCGGGCCCGTGACGGAGCGGCCATCACTGCCGAACAGGTTGCCGAAGTGAAATGTCCCACCGGCGCGCTGCAGACTGTGGACTCGCACGCGAACCCCGGCAAAAGAAAGGAAGGTGCGGCATGAATTCCCATCATCTCCCGCTCAGGCCCCATCGTTTCGAGGGCGGCATCCATCCGGCGGACGGCAAAGCTTATACCACGTCCGGAACGATCCGCATCCCGCCTTTGCTGGATAAATATCAGCTGGTGATCCAGCAGAACATCGGCGTTTCGCCGCTGCTGAAAGTGAAAAAAGGCGATACGGTCAAAAAGGGCCAGCAGATCGCCGATCCGGTCGGCAATATTTCGGTTCCCCTGCATGCGCCGACCAGCGGAACGGTCGGGGATATCCACGACATTTCCGGGGCGAACGGCGCGCCGGTCCCGGCGGTGGAGATCATCGCCGACGGCAAGGACGAATGGTGCGAGCCGATGGAATGCTATTCCGACTGGAAGAACACCAACCGCGAACTGCTGCTGGCGAGGGTGAAAGACGCGGGGATCGTCGGCATGGGCGGCGCCTCGTTTCCGACTCACGTCAAACTTTCGCCGCCGCCCGAACGGGAGATCGACACACTGGTGATCAACGGCGCGGAATGCGAACCGTATCTGACCGCGGACGATCATCTGATGCGTGAACAGGCCGACCGGATTATCGCGGGCGCGGGGATTTGCGCCAAGATCCTGAAGATCTCGCACGTGCTGATCGGCGTAGAGGAAAACAAGCCGGAAGCGATCCGCGCGCTGCGGACCGCGGCCAAAGGTCAGAAAGATATTGTTATCGTGCCGCTGAAAGTGCGTTATCCGCAGGGCGGTGAAAAACAGCTGATCTACGCGCTGACCGGACGGAAAGTGCTGGCGGGCGGCCTGCCGATGGATGTGGGCTGCGAGGTGCAGAACGTCGCCACGCTCGCGGCCATAGCCGAAGCTGCGGTCGAGGGCCGTCCGCTGATCGAACGGGTCGTTACGGTCACGGGTTCGCCGGTAGTCGATCCGGGCAATTACCTGGTGCGGCTCGGTACGCCGGTCCGGAAGGTGCTGGAATGGGCCGGCGGGATCAAAAAAGAGGTCCGCAAGCTGATCCTCGGAGGGCCGATGATGGGATTTGCGCAGTCCTCGCTGGATGTGACCGTGTCGAAAAATACGTCCGGGATCCTGCTGCTGGGCGCCGACGAAGTGCGCCAGTTCGAAGCGGGTCCGTGCCTGAGCTGCGGCCGCTGCGTGGAAGCCTGTCCGATGCGTCTGCTGGTCAGCACCCTCAGCAAAGTCTGCGAAAATGAGCGCTACGACCTGGCCGATGAAAATTATGTGATGAACTGTCTGGAATGCGGGATCTGCACCTATGTGTGTCCGGCGGGCCGGCCGAACGTCCAGCATTTCCGCCGCGCCAAAGCGGAGATCAGGGCCTTGAAACGGAGAAAATAAGCAATGGAATCTTCTGATAAAATGGAAAACAGGGCTCCGGTCCAGCCGGAACCGGCTGCGGTGCGTCTGCCGGAAGCCGGCACGCTGGTTTTGAGTTCATCGCCGCATATCCGGACTTCGCTGAACATCACGAAGATCATGGCGCAGGTGATGCTGTGTCTGCTGCCCGCCGTGATCATGGCCGTCTGCCATTACCGCTGGAACGCCGTGCGGGTGATCCTGCTGTGCATGATCTTCTGCGCCGGCTGGGAAATGCTGTGGTGCAAAGTGATGCGCCAGAAACAGACGGTGCGCGACCTTTCGGCAATGCTGACGGGTCTGATCCTGGCGCTGAACGTCAGTCCGCTGCTGCCGTGGTGGCTGTGCCTGGTCGGTTCGTTCGTGGCGGTGATCATCGCCAAACAGGTGTTCGGCGGACTGGGCCAGAATCCGTTCAATCCCGCCGCGGTCGCGCGGGTGGCGCTGCTGGTCGGCGCGGCCCGGCCGATGACCACCTGGGCACCGCTGCCGTCGGCGTTTCAGCATCTGGACGGGGTGACCGCAGCCACACCGCTGACCGCAGCCTCGCAGAGTGCGGCGCAGCAGGCGAGTCTGGATCTGTATAACTCCAATGAATTTCTGTGGAACGCGTTTATCGGGAACATCGGCGGCAGTCTGGGCGAAACCAGCTCGCTGGCGATCCTGATCGGCGCGGCGGGTCTGCTCCTGTTCGGACTGATCCGGCTGTATATTCCGCTGGCGGTCCTGCTGACCGTGACGGTTTTCGTCTGGATCGTGAACCAGGTATCGCCGGGTGTCACGCCGGGACCGCTGTTCCATCTGCTGACCGGCGGCGTCATGCTCGGCGCGTTTTTCATGGCGACCGATTACGTGACCAGTCCGGTGACGCATCTGGGCGGGATGGTCTACGGCATCGGGATCGGGATCATCGTGTGCGTGATTCGGATCTGGGGTTCGTTCCCCGAAGGGATGAGTTTCGCCATCGTCATCATGAATGCGCTGGTGCCGCTGATCGACAAGTTCTGCTACAAACGTCCTTTCGGCTGGAATCCGGTCAATGCCTTCCAGCCCCGCCGCGGAGAGATCAAATGAACAAGAATTCCACCAACATGTTTTATCTGGGGATCGTCCTCTGTCTGGTCTGCGCCGTGGCGGCGGGGATCATGGGCAGCGCGGCGGCCTTCACGAAGGACCCGATCGCCCAGGCGAAACGGAAGAAAGTCGCCGACGGCCTCCGGGACGTCCTGCCGGCTTTCGACAACGATCCGATGAAGGATTCCCGCCAGGTCGGCGATGTGCGTTTCTATGAGGCGAAAAAAGCCGGAAAAACGGTCGGTTATGCGGCCGAAACCGCGGTCGCCAGCGGCTATGCCGGACGGATCGAAGCGCTGATCTCGTTCCAGCCGGACGGCACGATCCGGACGTTCATCATCACGAAGCACGGCGAAACGCCAGGGCTCGGCTCGAATGCGGCGGACCGGGTGCGCCGGAAAACCCTGGCGGGACTGATCCGCGGCGAAAAAGAGCAGTCCGGTCTGCCGCCGAACCGGATCCTCGATCAGTATTCGGGCCATTCGAAATCGCAGAAAGACACGTGGAAGCAGCCGTGGAAAGTGAAAAAGGACGGTGGCGATGCCGAATATGTGACGGGTGCGACGATCTCCTCGCGCGCGGTCAACGAACTGGCCTGGAAAGCGGTCTGCGCATTCGAGAAATACCGCCAGGGTGACGCAGGAAGCGAAAGGATGAAAAAATGAAATTGCTGAAAGAACTGTTCAAGGGGATATGGAAAGAAAATCCGGTGCTGGTATTGTCGCTGGGCATGTGTCCTTCGCTGGCGACGTCGTCCAGCGCACTGAACGGGCTGGGCATGGGCCTGGCCACCACGTTCGTGCTGTTCTGCAGCAACATGGTGATCTCGCTGATCCGCAATCTGGTTCCGGCCAAGATCCGCATCCCCTGCTATATCGTGGTGATCGCGGCATTCGTGACCGTAGTCGATCTGCTGATGCAGGCATA
Organism: Lentisphaerota bacterium; assembly: GCA_015061565.1. GTDB lineage: Bacteria > Verrucomicrobiota > Lentisphaeria > Victivallales > UBA1829 > SIG94. The sequence goes on along the minus strand of SUWI01000083.1, from coordinate 14,983 downwards.
TACCGAGGCGCTGTATAACGCGCTGGGAATTTTCATTCCGCTGATCGTGGTGAACTGCATCGTGCTCGGCCGGGCGGAAGCCTTCGCTTCGAAGAACGGCATCCTGGCCTCGGCGATGGACGGTCTCGGGATGGGGCTGGGTTTCACACTGGCGCTGACCGTGATCGGCATGATCCGTGAATTTCTCGCGGCAGGGACCCTGTTTCAGGTGCAGCTCTCCGCCGATTGGGAATACGGCTTTTCCGTGATGGGCCAGGCGCCGGGCGGCTTCATCGTGATGGGCTTTGTCCTGGCCGCCATGAATGTCTATAACCGCCGGCGCGCAGAAAAAGCCGGCCGGACTTACGAACCGCCGCAGGGACTGGACTGCCGCCACTGCAATATCTGCCGTCTTTCGGAAACTTCGTACAAAAAATCGCAGTAGCCGCGTTTTTACGCTTGAAAAATCCGTTCTGTTATGATATTGTAAGATAGAACGGTCCGGCTGAACGGCAGTGAAAGGCGTCATGATGGCATTGAAATCAGCTCAAAACTCAAAAGCGGAAACTCCTGAACCGAAAGCGGCGGACGGCCCTGCCGCACCCGCGCTCCCGGAGCAGACGCCCGAGCAGGAGGATTTCCAGCTGATCGACAGTGAAACCGCGGCCTCGGGCCAGGAATGCGGCAAGGTCCTCCGCCTCTATATGGAACAGCTGGCGCACGCAGTTCCGCTGGACCAGGAAGACGAAAAAAAACTGTGGGAACAGCTCGCGGACCTATTCAGCAAACTCCGGGCCGAACTGGCTTTCTGCGGAGTTTCCTATCATTTTGCCATCCGGCTGCTGGAACAGCTGGATTCGCCGGAATCGCTGACCGACCTTTTTCCCCAGTCGCTGGTGCAGAAACAGGGAAAAAAGGCTCTGCTGGAAGAAAGCCGCGGCCTGCTGGGCCGTTTTTCCGATATCCGCAGCCGTCTGCAGCAGGCATTCAGCCGGAACAGCCGGAGCGCATTGAACAAGGCGCGTTCGGAAGGCGCGGCTCTGATGGTCGAATATCCGTTCCAGAACGAACTGGTGCTGGAACTGACCGAACAGCTGCGCGCCCACCGGCTGGTCATGGAATCCGGCAATGAAAACGATAAAAAGACCCTGATCGAAACCGAGCTTTTCTGTTCGCAAAAGGATTTTTCCAAGTGGATCGTCCGGCTCGACGGACTGCTGAAAGAACTGGATGCCGCCCGGAACAAACTGGTTTTCAGCTATCTGCGCATGGTGTTCAGTATCGCGAAAAAATATCAGGGACACGGCGTGCCGCTGGTCGATCTGATCCAGGAAGGCAATATCGGCCTGATGAAATCCATCCACAAATTCGACAGCGGGCTGGGCCATCGTTTCAGCACGTATGCGGTCTGGTGGATCAAGCAGTGCGTCAGCCACGCGGTGGGACGCCAGTCGAGGGTGATCCGTCTGCCCGCCCACATGCTGACCGCGCTGAGCAAGATCAACAAGGCTGAACAGCAGTTCCTGCAGGAAAACGGCCGGGAAGCCACGCCGGACGATATCGCCGCCCGGCTCGATATGCCGCGGGAAAGGGTCAGTTCGCTCAAACGCATGGCGATGCAGTCGATCTCGCTCCAGGCTCCGGTCTATTCCAAAGCCGGCGGACGCGATATCCTGCTCGAGGACACGGTCGAAAACATGCACGACGGCGACGATCCGATGCGCAATCTGGCCAAGAAGATCCTGGCGGACAAGCTGTCGGCGATCCTTTCCACGCTGCCGCCGCGGACCCGCCAGGTACTGACCCTGCGGTATGGTCTGAACGGCGTCGAACCCATGTCGCTGAACGAGATGAGCCAGCATTTCCGGATTTCCCGCGAACGGATCCGTCAGATCGAGATCAATGCGCTGACCAAGATCCGGAATCCCGAAACGATCTCCCTGCTGGAGGATTATTTTTCATGAGCGGAACGCCGCAAGTTTTTTCCGCCCGCTGTCCGGCCGATTATGAGGCCAAGGGACTGCGTGCCGCGCTGGAACAGGTGATCGAGCCCCAGATCCGGGCTTACGGTTCCGTTTCCGGCAAAAAAATCATGCTGAAACCGAATCTGCTGGCGTGGCGCAGAGCTCATGATCCGGCTTGTGTGGATCCGGCTTTCCTGCTGGAATGCGCGAAAGTTTTTCTGGATGCCGGAGCCAAAGTCTCGATCCTGGAAAATCCGGCGGTCCAGACCGCGCCGGCAGTGATCCGCGCCATGGGCCTGAAAGAGCCGCTGGACAAGCTCGGAGTCGAGGTCAAATCCTTCACCGAATTCGCTCCGGCCAGGAATCTGCCGGAGATGCGGTTCCACAATTTCGAGATCGCGCGGGAATATCTGGATTTCGACGCGGTGGTCGATCTGCCGAAAGCAAAAACCCACGGCATGATGACCCTGACCCTCTGTGTCAAAAACCTGTTCGGTCTGGTCAAAGGCAGCGAACGCATGGCCTGGCACCTCAATGTCGGCCGCGATTTCAGCTGTTTCGCCGATATGCTGCTGGATATCTATCTGGCGGTGCGGCCGCAGTTCAATGTGGTCGATGCGGCGATCTGCATGGAAGGCAACGGACCCGGCAGCGGCACCCCGTGCGAACGAGGCTGGGTGTTCGGCGGGACCGATTCCCTGGCGTTGGACGCTTTTCTGGCGCCGCTGCTGCTCGGCAGGGAGGCGGAAGAACTGCTGCTGGTCCGCCGGGCGCGCGAACGCGGCCTGCTTCCGGAATTCGAAACGGCCGGCGACCTGCCCGATATTGCTCCACTGAAACTGCCGCCCCCGCCCGGACTGCTCTGCGAATGGGGGGTTTTCCTGCCGCCGGGACTGAAAAAACAGCTCCGTGAATGGCTGGTCGCACGGCCGGTCCTGCAGAAGGAAAAATGCGTCGGCTGCGGCCTCTGCGCCAAACTCTGTCCGCCGGCATCGCTGAAGATCGTCGGCGGCAAAGCGTGTTTCGATTACCCAAACTGCATCCGCTGTTTCTGCTGTCAGGAACATTGTCCGCAGGGAGCGATCACGATCCGGAAAGGTGTCCTGATGGGTTTCATGGAACTCATGGAACGCCTCGCCCGCCGGATCGTTTCACGATGATCCCGGCAAAACAGAATCATCCCCATGACACTGCCGCAAAGGAAATACGTTTTTCTGGCTGGACACGACAGGTAGATATCCTGAAAAAAATTATGTCTGCTGAAAAAATCGCTATTATAAAAATTTCCGTTTATATGTCTGCTTGAAATCTGATTTTCAATGATGTAAATTCCCTTATATACACAAAAGAAAGAGCTGCGGCAAACAAGGGAACAGCGGGATGGAAAAAGGCGAAAAAAGGGAACGCGTCCTGGAATATCTCCGTCAGGGGATCCTGTCGGGGAAATGGACCGGCACCGTCCTGCCCGCGGAAGTTGCCCTGGCGCGCCAGTTCGGCTATTCCCGGGAAACGGTGCGGAAAGCGTATGCCAAGCTGGTGGACGAAGGTTTTCTGGAACGGAAAAAACACCGAGGCACCGTGCTGTGCGGTTCCTATCAGGAAAAACATGTGATCGGCGCAGTCATGCGCTGCAGTGATCATTTTTACGAAGATATTTTCCGGGAACTGAAAAATCTGGCATTGGCGTCCGGATATCTGATCCAGGCGGTGGACACCCACGGATATGAAGTTCCCAGACTGCGCAAACCCATCCGCAGACAGATATCCGGGATCATCCATGGTCCGGTCACGAATCTGATTCTGGACGGCTCTGAGTGTCATATTCTGCCGCTGTTTCAGGGATTGCTCCGGAAACAGCCCGTTTTCTTCGATTATATGGACCGGGAAAAGCCGAACTGTCTGACCGGGGTTATGATCGACTATTATGCAGTCGGCCGGATGGGTGCGGAATATCTGCTGAAAAAGGGCTGCCGCAAACCGCTGCTGTTCGTCGGTCCGCTCATCTTTAAATACCGGTATTGGCCGGAAAAATTTGCCATCCATAAAGACAAACTGCTGTTGGACGGTTTCGCCGATGTATTGAGAGCGGCGGGCATGGATCCGCTGCATCACTTCATCCTTCCGGACCGCAACTGGAAAGAAATCGACCGCCAGCTGTTCGAAATCTTTTCCTCACCGGAATGCCGTCCGGACGGCATATTCGCCTGTCAGGATGTCAAACTGGTCCGGCTTCTGAAAATCGCCGGAGAATGCGGCTATTCCCCGAAATGCAAGCTCGGCGTGCTGAATACGCCGTGGAGCCGCGGGGAAGCGGGAATCAAGTTTTCTACCATTGAGATCCCGCCGGAAAAATGCGCTGCCGCCCTCATGCAGCAGGTGCTCCTGCCTCTGGAACAAAGAGAAAACATATACATCCAGCCGAGGCTGATCGAACGGAAAACGAAATAAACCGGTTTTTCATAAAATAATTACAGAAGGACTAAGAAAATGTTGAAACGAAAAGAAACATCATCAAGCAGCAAAGGAAGAAAAGTTATCGGGCATTTCACCTTGATAGAACTCCTTGTGGTAATTGCGATCATCGCCATATTGGCCGGATTGCTCCTGCCGGCTTTGAACCGGGCAAAAGAGTCGGCAAAAAAAATCGGCTGTCAGAACAATGCCCGACAGCTGGGTCTGGTTCTTTCGGAATATACGGACAATTACTACGACTATATCATCCCCGCACTCTTTGTCACCCAACCCGGTGCCGCCGGCACTTCGTGGAGTCTGAAACTTTTCGGCAACGGGCTGCCCTCCTACATGAATTTGTTCAAGGGAAGAGATCTGTGGTCCGGGAAGCTTTATATTCACTGTCCGGCAGAAACCCTCCGGGGCTATTCAAAACGGGGAAGCAACAATTCCAATTTCCCCGATTTCGGTTTGAACCTGTATCTGCATGGATACAATCTGTTTTACAACGCGAGCCGCGGCGATCTGAAACCTTGGCTGAAACGGTCCGCCATCAAGAACCCGTCCCGCCGCGGTTCGTTTACGGACACCCGTTACTGGGAGACCAGTGCGAAATATGCGGTCCAACGGGTCGACAGCAATTGTTTTACTTCGAACTCCAGATACACTCCGCGGCACAATTCAGGTTCCAACTGGGCTTTTCTGGACGGTCACATCGAATATCTCACGATCAGGGATATAATGCCATCCCTGATTCCGGAACGCAGCCAGAACGATGACTGGAAATGGCGTCAGACCACCCAACCGCCGTGGCCGTGGTAAGCAACGGACGATATCGGTTCATGAAATGCGGCAGGTCTTTTTTTTCACGATACCGAAAATGAATGCGAACAACCGCTCATCGATCCAGTAACTGTTGCAGTCGGACACCTGTTTTCTCTGCCGCGCACAGGATGGCAAATTGTTTTCTGCAAAAAAAACGTTTTTTTTCACAAAATGATATTGGATGCAAGGGATACCACGGCTATAATATCCGTCAGCAGCAACGATGACGAGGAAAAAGACATGGCATATCCATCGAAACAGGCGATGATCTACCAGCGGGTGAGCACCGATCTGGAGCAGTGCGCACCGGGCGCGAGACTGCCGTCGGAACGCAATTATGCCCGACAACTGGGCATCTCCCGCAAAGCGCTTCGGGTCACGCTCGACCGTCTCACGGTCGAAAAACGCATCCGACGCACACCGCAGGGGACCTTTGTTCTGTCGTTGGACCGTACGGATGAGCCGGGACCGGTGACATTACTGCTGCCCTGCCCGAATTATTTGGATTCGGAGATTTGCACCAGCGGCTACATTCACCAGCAGGCGCTGCTCGGCGCGATGCGTGCCGCTGTTGCCCGCGGGACGCGTGCAGTAACTATTCCGGTATCGGAAACCAACGATCCGGAAAACATCAATCTGCTGCAGCTTCGCAGTCTGCAGACTAACAGCATCGTTCTGTGTTTCGGACATTGGTTTCTGCAGGCCATGGAGATACTGATCCGGCGCAACTGCCGTCTCGGCGCGGTTTTCGAGAACTGCAGATGGATTCCCGCCCCTCCGCCTCAGCGTTCGATCATCTACCATACCGAAGGCATATTGACCGATCCGGTCGCGGAAGCCGCGCGGAAACTGATTGCCGACGGGGCGGGCAATATTCTTTATTTCGGAGTCGAATCCGCGTGGCTGTCCCGCCGCGGCAAAACTAAATTCCTGCAGGAGCTGCAGCAGCACGGGCTCGACAGCAGGGAGGAACGGTTCGTCTGCTTCCCGTCCGGATGGTCTCGGATGGAAATATTCCGCGAACTGCGCCGTCTTTACAGTAAATTCCGTTTCGACGCTTTGATCATGGAGATCCAGCCGCGTTCTACGGGGGATGACAGCGGACCGGATTTCTACGAAGAGACCGGGCTGCCCGCCTCGGTCCGGATCGTTTCCGGGATTTGCAATTTGCTTCGGCAGCGCCTTTTCGCAGGGCGGGCTCAAGTTATGTATCTGCCGTATATGCGTCTGTTCCGGGACATGACGGAATATCTGCTTGACCGTCCCGGAGAAACGGTCATCAGGAAAACCGGATTTGTCATTCAGCCGGCAGCACAATTCATCACGGAAACCAATTTTACTTGAATTCAACAATCCAAGAAAGGAAACAGAGCATGAGCAGGTTTTCATCTTTCATCTCCAAGTCCACCACAGCTCGAAGAACAGCGGCGGATCATTATTCATCATTCCGGCGAAATCGGCATTTTACGCTGATAGAGCTCCTTGTAGTGATCGCGATCATAGCCATTTTGGCAGCGCTGCTGCTGCCGGCGTTGAGGAAAGCCCGCGACACCGCCAAAAAAATGAAGTGCGTCAGCAATATCAGGCAAGTGAACCAGACCATGTGCAGTTACCGCGACGATTTCAAGGAAATGCTGCTGCCTACTTATGTCGTAAATTCCTGGGGCAAATATTGGAGTCAGACCCTGCATGAAATGCGTTACGGGATATTCCAAGATCCCAATGTGTGGAAGAAGAACAAGCCGTGGCGCTGTCCTGATGAAAAACATTACAACTCTTCGACGCCGAAGCATACCACCACAGGTTTCTTCACTGATTATGGTGTCAACTCCAACACCAATTCCGCCTGGACGGATACCGGGATCACCTGGACATCGCCGACGGTGAAATTCACCCGGCTCAGCGCCATCCGGCAGCCATCGCGGAGATCTCAGGTGGCGGATATCGATGCCACTGTCGGCTACGGGCTTGCCCGCGGCCGGTATCCCGCCCCGACAACCAATTATCAGACGTTGGCCACCCGTCACAACCGCATTATCAATATGGCGTTCCATGACGGCCATGTGGAAAGCATCTCCTACACCCGGATCCCGATCCGAAGCGGAGCATGGGGAATGAATTCCCGTTATAAAGACCAGGGCGAACTTTCCGACACCACGAAATATCCGTGGCCGTACTGAACTCCGAAAGGGATAAAATCGAGGTAATTTCATCATACAGCAAAGCCAATTATGATTTGGTAAAGGAGGACGATGCCCTGAAACCTGTTTTTTATCGTGTCTTTTTCAATCGGTTCATCAAATAAGGATTCATCATGAAAAGAAAATTCACTGTCATTCTTTTTTTCACGGTCTGCATCTCGCTTTCCGCCCGCGAATTCAACGTCCGCGACTACGGAGCCAAAGGCGACGGCAAAACCGATGACACCGCGGCGGTCCAGGCTGCCGCCGATGCCGCCGTCAAAGCTAGCAAGTCGCAATTCGACCACCGTTCCATTTATTTCCCGCCGGGACGTTATAAACTCAGCGGAACCATCACGCTGGCAAACCTGTCCCTGCGCGGGGAAGATGCGGAACTCATTCAAACCGACAATGCGGCGATCACCTTCAACTACACGAAATTCTGGCAGGTCCGCGTGACCGGGCTCACCTTCAACGGCGGCAAAGGCCATGTTTCCGTGATCAACGACAATCTGGACAAAAGCCTGTTTTTCGTGGACCACTGCCGGTTCTTCCACTGCAGCGGCACGGCGCTGGAGACCCGGCACGGCGCCCAGAGCTGTCTCTTCACGGTCAAGAATTGCGAGTTCATCCGCTGCATCTGCTCGATCGACAGCGACAGCGACGTGACCGCGATCCGCGACAACTGGATCATGAACGATGTCAAGATGGCCAATTCCGCGGTGATCGTCAACCGCCACGGCGTGATGACGGTGGAAAATCTGGTCGGCGTGCCGCAATGCAACGGCGACAACCAGCGCTGGATCGACAATTACGGATCCCTGCTGGCGTCCTGCTGCCGCTTCGGTGCGGAAGGCGGCGGATTCACGGCCGTTTACAATTTCCGGAAATATTCCCGGGCGCCCGGCATTCCCCAGTTCGTGGTGATCAGAGACAGCCAGGTTTCCGCCCACACCAGCAATCTGCGCAACTGCGTGCTCTACTGTGCGGAACTCCCGAACCTCATTTCCGTGGAAAACTGCTGTTCCACCCTGACTCGCGGGGTGCTGGCCGATCCCAAGCTGAAACTGGACGATTATTTTTACGGCGAACCGGGCGCTTTCGCCTACGAGGAACGCTGCAATGCCGGTTTCCAGGAAAACATCATTCCGCCGGAACTGAAAAACCGCAAAGTACTGCCGATCCCGCAGCCGAAAAGCTGGCTGGACGGCAAAGCGCTCGAAGAAAAGATCGCCGCTTATAAAACCGCCGAAACTCAGGGGACCTGCGAAGTCAATGTGCTGACCCAGCCCGGCGCGGAACTCGTGCTGGCCAACCGCATGGACGGCTCCGGATTCTACAATAAAGACCTGCTCGCGATCGTCCGCAAAGCCAACCCGGCAGCTCTGATGCGCCGCTGGAACGGCACCGACGGCGGCGCGCCTTTCGCCGAACTGCGGCATGTCAAAGTCGACTTCGACCAGACCCCGTATCTGCTGATGGATTTCCGGTCCAATACCCCTGCAGAATTCGCGGTCAAATTCATCGACGAGGAGACCGGCAAACTCCATGCCTTCAACGCCCGCCAGCGGCCCGTCGGGAAATATGAGATCGATATCCCGAAAGCCATTCCCGCGTTCAAAGGCAAAAAGACCCTGACCTTCAAAATCTATTACATCGGGCAGAAATACCACTCCCGCAAAGGCAAGACCCCGCACCATTTCGAAAAAGCCGAAACCGGCAGCGTAATGGAGATCCATGAACTCGGTTTCAACTCCAAACCGAGACTTCCGAAAAAAGGAACCAAGAAATGAAATCAGCCATTCTCACGCTTCTGTTCGCGATTCCGGTCCTCGTCGGAGCCGATGAATTCAGCGTCAAAAAGTTCGGTGCAAAAGGCGACGGAAAAACCGACGACACCGAGGCGATCCAGGCAGCGGCGAACGCCGCCCACAAACGCACCCGGGTCTTCCGGAAAATGGGCAATCAGCCGCCGTCCAGCGCGTTCGGCACCGGACAGACCGTCACCTTCCCGCCCGGCGTTTACAAGGTAACGAAAACCATCCGGTTTTCCGGCTATGTTTCCGTTGCCGGCACGGACGGTTCCGCCATGATCCAATGGCACGGCGAAGACCACGGCACGATCTTCGATATCCGTTCATTCCGGAACCGCGTGGAAAAACTCATCTTCGCCGGCGGCGGCACCCATCTGCGAATCGGCAACAAGAACATCGACAAAACCATGGTCACCATCCGGGACTGCCAATTCTTCTATGCGGATAAAATCGCCGTGCTGCTGGAACCGGCTCAGGGGGCCAATCACCTTTCCGAGCAGACCTTGATCGAAGGCTGTCTGTTCTCCAAAAATGCCCGCTGCGTCCAGAATTACGGCGACCTGATGGAGATCCGCAACTGCTGGGTCGACCAGACCCAGCCGCAGATGGCGGACGGCGCGGCGTTCATCAACCGCTACGGCACCATGCGCATCGCGTTCTGCTGTCTCACCCCCTCCGCCAATCCGGACAAGGGACCGCTGTATTACCACAATGCCCGCTGGGTCGACAATTACGGCCGTTTCGAAGCCGAATCGGTCCGGTTCGGCGGTGAAGGCGGCGGCATCCCGGCAGTTTACAATTACGGTAAAGTCGCCTCGAAACATCCGTGGTCAGGCGGCGGACGCATCTCCATCCGGAACTGTCTGATCGCCTGCGGACAGATGGCCCGGGCAAACGGCTCGGTCATCCGGCTCTTCGCCCTCCCCTCGCAGATCGTGGTCGAAAACAACTATGAGATGACGGTCGTCCCCTTCATTCTCTGCGATCCCGCGCTGGATGTCGAAGCGGAAATCAAAAAGAATCCCAAAGGGTCCGCCATGATCCGTTACCATATCTTCAACAACCGGATGTCCAATCCTGCGGTCAATGCGGTTCCAACCGAACTCAAACGGTTCTTCTCGAAAGAGTCCGACTGCAAGTTCGCCGAAATCAAGGCAAGACCGGTCCCGAAGGAGATCACCGGCCCCGCCAAACGCGCTGACCAGCCGGCGAAAAAAGACTGACCTTTTCCGCTCAGCGGTATTCGAGCGTGAAGATGTGGGCTTTCCCTTCCCTGCCCCAGACGCGGTCCGCGACGAAACGGACCGCCGTGACCGTCAGCGGCTCCCAGGTTTTGCGGTACATCCGGCAATGGACGTCTTTTTCGCTCACGACGGTCTTCCATTCGCCGTCGATCAGCGCATCTACATGGAAATCCCGGACGAGCATGGACGGCAGTTCCTTGCGGTCCGGCAGGGCCTCGAGCTTGCGCATCCGTTTGTCGCGGAACACCAGCAGGGTGTCGAAAATAAAACGGCAGCCTGAAAGCCGGACCGGTTTTTCCCAGGTATAGACGCAGGGTTCGCCGCAGGAGAGCCAGACGCCGTTTTCGGACTCGTCCATATTGCGGTCGACCGCAGTCTGCAGCAGCGGATGATCGGATTTCGCGGCGGCGGTCAAATCCGAAACCCGACGCGGGAATCCGGGGAGCATCACATCGTCTTCCAGCAGGATGTTCTGGACTTCCGCGATATGTTCGCGCTGGACTTCCCGCGGTGATATGCCGTATTTATTCGCCACGGCCGCCGCGGTGCCGACCGCCTGTCCCATGAGGGCGCAGGTGGCCATGACCCGGCAGGCGCTCAGTCCGATGTGCGTGCAGGAGATGTCGCGGCCGGCGAAAAACAGGTTTTCGATATTTTTCGAATAAAGCGAACGCAGCGGGATCCCGAACGGCGACGGGGGAGTATGATGCTCGGAGACATACCCCTCATGCAGGAAGGCGTCCGGATGATGGTTGTCCAGAGTCCAGCCGCCGTAGCAGACCGTGTCCGGGAAGCGGCCGCCGTCCATGATGTCGTTCTGGTTGAGCAGATGGTCGCCGACAAAGCGGCGGCTTTCGCGTTTGCCCGGCAGGGACCCGATCCAGTCGAGTTCGAAATTGCGGCAGCGTCCGTCGGGATGGTTTTTCATATATGCCCAGACGCCGTAGGCGATCCGTTTCAGTTCCCAGGCGATGTCGCCGGCGTCCCCCAGCGTGTCGAGATTGCCGCCGTATTCGATCCACCAGAAATTGTTGTTTTCCGGATACGGGTTGATATGGGAATAGGAGGAGCGGACATAATCCTGAGTTTTCCCGCGCAGTTCCGGCTTGATCGAGCGGGCCGCGAAAAAGGTATCGTCGTAGTGGTGCGCCCACACCGGCGGAATGAACGGATGATGTTCCGCGCAGGGACGCAGCTGCAGCAGGATCGAATTGCCCATGGTCTTCCGGTCGGCGGAGGTATTTTGCAGAAAAGTTTCGCCGAATTCCGACCGGCTCTCGCGTCCGACCCGGTATTCCGCGCCCGAAAGAGCCATGATGCCGTCGCCGGAACAGTCCGCGAAAAGTTTGCCTTCGATCCGGTAACGCCGGTATTCGTTGCCGTTCCAGGCGGTCACGCTCACGATCCGCGCGCCGTCCGTTTCGACCGCTTCGACCGAGGTGTTCAGCAGCAGGGTGATGTTCGGTTCCGCGCGGACAAAGGACAGCAGGATATCATCCCACAGCGTATAGCGCATGAGCGGGTTGTAATAGATGTTGTTGAGCTGGATCTCCTCAAGCAGGCCGGTTTCCTTGCGTTCCTTGCCGTGCGCACCGCAGATGCCCATGCGGATCTCGCTGGAGGCATTGCCGCCGAGCACGGGACGGTCCTGGATCAGGATGACTCCGGCGCCATGCCGGGCCGCCGCCACCGCCGCGCAGAGCCCGGACAGTCCGCCGCCGATAACCACGAAATCAAAAACTTTCGAACAGTCTGTCATTTTATTTTCTCCCTTTGTCATTATTCTGGTTTGTTTCTTTTTTCGGTTTGGCCGGTCCGGATATTTTCGTCGGCGGGAAAAAGCGTTTCTCCACCGGCTGATACGGCTTTTCCGAGGCGGGGAAGAATCCGGTCGTGATGCAGCCGATATACTTCGGGTCCGCCAGCTGATCCGTCACCGGCTCCGCATCGATAAAATGCTTGCCGATATGAAGATGAACTTTGCCGCTTTCCTGCCCGTGACTGAATCCGAAAGAATCGAATTTCCCTTCCGGGAGCAGTCCGGCATAATAGACATCGCCGATTTTCTCCAGCATGTAAACTTTCCGCGACTTCATTTCGACAATATAGTCATTGTTCTTGTCGGAAAACAGCAGATTGCCGTTTTTCAGCCGGAAGACATTGAAATAAGTCCGTCCGCCCGTGTTGAGCCAGAGATCCTGAAAGGTTTCCGCGCCGTCTTTGCGGAAACGGAACCGGTAATCGTATTCCGCCAGGAACGGATGGATCGAACGCTGCTGAAACGCCAGTTCCGTGCCGTGTTCATGGATGATCTTATACGTCCGCCACGGACCGTGATACTCCCGTCCGGTCTTGATCATGATCCCGTAGGAAATGACCGGAATCGCGATCATGGCGCCCAATCCGAAGACCGCCAAAACGGAAAACACGACGTAAAAGGGAGAGCTGGAAACATGTTCTTCCGTCGGAAAACGTTTCCAGCAGCAGTTCCGGATCTTCAGAATAACCAGGATCCCCGCGGTCACACTCAGAAACAGTAAGGCCAGGAAAAACACCGGCGAACCCGGCAGATGCCCCACGGCCGCGCCAGCTTCGGCCAGAAGCCAGATCAGTCCGCCGATCAGTTCGGGAATCAGCAGCATAGTCGCGCAGCCGAACGGCACACTTTTCCATGCCGTGGCAGTATTGCCCCCTGCCCTTCGGGTTTTCGGGATCGCCCAGAGAATTATCGCGGGCAGCAGAAGCAGACTGATCTCAATGAACGTAAACATGATTTCACCTCGGATGAATGGGAAGAATTATTGGTAGATTGCAGACGATCAGGAAGATCCATGAATAGAACAGGACCATCATACCGACAAAAATCAGCCCCATCCAGTCGAACTCCGCCTGAAATTTTTTCTGCAGGAAACGGCAGAGTCCGGCCACGGTCAGCACGGCGGAGACGATCCCCAGCGGAAACCAGAAAAACGGGATGGACGCAAAGACCAGAAAACGCCCGAGGCTCGAATCGAACCGGTCGAGAGAAAAGAGAGTGATGACCAGATGCATCAGGAGAATGCCCAGCACCGGCACCAGCAGGACCAGCGTGCATCCGGCAGGCATGGTTTTCCATCCGGTCATCATGATGCCCGGCATCCGGCGCGTCCGCGGGACCGCCCATAATACTGCGGTCAGCGCAAGCAGCGATGCGCACCAAATCCAGAAATCCCGCATCTCATACAGAAAATCGATCATGTATCACCTTTGACAATGGAATCCATGGGAGAAATATAATACAGGTTCCGGCACTTTGCAAACGGGAAAAGCAAAAACGTAGGAGGAGCTGCCGGACCGCGTTTTTCGGACCAGTCGGACCAGTCGGACCAGTCGGACCGGACGAATCCTGTCGACCTTCGGATCAGCAGCAAAATTTCAGTTTTCTCATTTATTGCTCTTGATTTTTTATCATTTTCAAGTATGATTAAACGCTCACTCCCTTCTTTGTAAGACTAAAAGCTCAACCTCTTTTCCCGGGTATGCGTTTACTTTTTCAATTGACACCCGGCGGAAAGGGAACAACCTTTTACAGGTTTGCGAATCGGGACTTGAAAAATCCGTTTTATGGTGTAGATTACTGTATTTTAGTTTATCACTATAATATTATATATTAACAGAAAGGAAGCGGCGGTAATTATGCCTAAACGCAACGACATCCACAAAATCATGATCATTGGCTCCGGTCCGATCATCATCGGCCAGGCCTGCGAATTCGACTACTCCGGGACCCAGGCCTGCAAAGCATTGCGGGCGGAAGGCTACGAGATCGTGCTGGTCAACTCGAACCCGGCCACGATCATGACCGACCCCGGCATGGCGGACCACACCTACATCGAACCGTTGCGAGCTTCCCGCATCGAACAGATCATCGCCAAGGAACGGCCGGACGCCCTGTTGCCGAACCTCGGCGGACAGACCGCGCTGAACATGGCGGCGGAACTCGCCGAAAAAGGCATCCTCGCCAAATACAACGTCAAAGTGATCGGGGTGGATCTGGACGCGATCAAACGCGGTGAAGACCGGATCGAATTCAAAGCCACGATGGCGAAACTCGGCGTGCCTGTGCCGCATTCCGAACCGAGCTACTCGGTCGAAGAAGCCGAAAAGATCGCCGGACAGCTCGGTTACCCGGTCGTGCTCCGTCCCGCCTACACCATGGGCGGCACCGGCGGCGGCATCGTCTACAACGTGGAAGAACTCCGCGAAGTCGTCACCCGCGGACTGGCAGCCAGTCTGATCGGCCAGGTGCTGGTCGAAGAATGCGTCCTCGGCTGGGAAGAACTCGAACTCGAAGTCGTCCGCGACGCCAAAGGACAGAAGATCACGGTCTGCTTCATCGAAAACGTCGACCCGATGGGCGTTCATACCGGCGACAGCTTCTGCGTGGCGCCGATGCTGACCGTGCCGGAATCCGTGCAGAAACAGCTGCAGGATTATTCCTACCGGATCGTGGATGCCATCGGGGTGACCGGCGGCACCAACGTGCA
>SUWI01000082.1 GCA_015061565.1 Lentisphaerota bacterium | reverse complement strand
AGTCAATTCTTACAGCGCTGAATCTGACCGGCGATATAAGAATTGACTTCATTCAGGACCGGACCGGGCGATTCGGCGGGGACCAGCGAGGCCAGCTGTTCCGGAGTTTTTTTCAGATACGGTTCCGCTTTTTTTATGGCCGCCGGGTCGAGAGAGCGTTTTTCCGGAACCGGGTACAAAGTCGCCGGAATGGAAAAATCCCCGGCGAAGAGGGAACCTGCAAACAGGACAGCCGGAATGAAGAGGTTCCCTTTCATTATTTATATCCCTCGTTCATATTACTGTCCTTAAACACCGTTTCCGGCCGATGCACCTTACCGACATGACCGTCATAATACCCGATATTCAATACGCCGCCGGTATAAGTTTTCCACCATTGGTTAAGCCCTGTCATTTTGCCTCCTTCATGGCGTTGCCCCGGCGTGGCCTCGGATGCATATCGGAACAAGTAAGAAAACGGCCGGCCGGAATCCATCTGCGCTTTGAAAAGGGACGGTTGCGTGATACGGGTTTGCTTGATCGCCACCGGTTTGTGGTCGGAGCTGTACAGATAGCCGGTCCAGTAGTTCCTCAAATAATGGGTGTAGGTAAATTCTTTGTCGTGATAAGAGCCCCAGGGCGTGGTTTCGGTCGGGCAGACAAACAGCGGCGCAGCCTTCATGGCTGAACGTGACGCGGCCAGATCTCCGGTGGCTTTCGGCCTCAGATAATTCCGGTAGACGTAGTTGGCATAAGTGATGCCCGGCCGGTAAAACAATGCGGGCAAGACATATCCGCTGAAAGAATCGGAATACTGAAATTCATACAGCATCTGCTGTTTCAGGTTGTTTTTGCAGCCGGTGCTTTTGGCGGTTTCCCTGACTTTGTTCAAAGCCGGCAGCAGCATCGCGGCCAGAATGGCGATGATCGCTATAACAACTAAGAGTTCGATCAGCGTAAATCCGTTGGAGCTTTTACCTGATTGCGGTTTCGGGGAGAAAGTTGAAGACGGTCTGTTCATGATTGCATTCCTTTCAGTTAAACGATTTTTGCTTTATAAAACTTTTTCAAAACCGGAACGGAGTCCGGATCGCGGATTTTTTCGATCAGATATCCGGCGCCGTCCCGGGTCATTTCCTCCAGGGGCATGACGACGCAATGGAACCGGGGAACATACATCGACTGCAAATATCTGACGTCATCGAAACAGATCATCGGGATGTCGTTCCGGTTGAGATCGCGCATGGCGTTCAGGGCGGGGACGGCATAACTGCCGTTGGGCAGATAAATGGCATCCGGATCAACGGTCAGGATCGCATTCCGGAGCAGTTCCGTATAATGGGCCGCATCTTTTCCCGCTTCCGTTTGAAATAAAATTCCGCGTTCCGGACAATCCGCCAGGGCATCCATGATCCCCAGCGTCCGGGGGGTTTCCGTTGAGGATGCATTCGGGATCAGGACCCGATTTTTTCCCTGATCCAGCAGGAATTTCAGGGCATTGCGGCTTTCTTCCCGGTAGTTCACGGAAACATAGGCTATATCCTTGTGAACGGCGACCCGGTTGAACAGCAGGGCCGGGATTCCGGATTTCGCCAACTGCAGGGGCAATTCATTTCCCGGGGACAGCATCAGCAGCATGGCGCCGTCGATTAGTTTTTCGGAAAATCCGTCCGGTTCGAAAAGGGAACAGCGCACGTGTTTCTCTCCGCAGACTTTCATCAGGGTATCCACGATCCGGGCACTGAACCACGGTTCCAGTTCTTTCAGCGGAGTATTGATCCCGATGCTGATGAGTTTTTGCGGAACATCCAGCGAAGCGTCCCGGATGAACGAACCGATCCCCGGGCGTTTTTCGATCAGATTCTCTTTCAGCAGTGCATTCAGACCGGTCCGCACGGAAGAGCGGCTGATCCTGTATTTTTCCGCCATTTCCTGTTCGGACGGCAAGGCCATGCCCGGCGGATAGCGTCCGGCGGTGATCCCTTTCCGGATATCCTCATAAAGGAAGGAAAACACGCACGAACTTTTCTTGACCTTCGCATTTTTCTTCAGTATCGCCACGAGAACACCTGTTTTCAAACATGTATGATTTACTGTTGTTATTATACAGCGGAAAAATCATTTGTCAAGCATTTTTTTGGAAAAAAGCAAAAAAATTTCTCAGCGGAAAACATGATGCGCCGGGCATATATCGGCAAACTTCAGGGTTTTGATATTTCCACGTATCGCGTCAGAGGAGTTGGGTATGAAAAAATTTCTCTTCGCGAACTGAAACGGAGGATACAGAGAATACGGAGAATACGGAGGACGCGTAAGACAGGAGCGCACCTGAATAGAAAAGCAGAATGAAAATCCTGGTTTTTCGGGGTTCGACATGGAGGCCCGCGAAACTCCGTATTCTCCGTATTCTCCGTAAAAAAAGTTCGCGGATTCCGGACAGACCATCTCCCTAACTCCACTGACGTGATACATTTCCACCGGTTTTTTTCAAAACGATACTGGGGATGACCTTGAATAGCCGCCGAAAGATGCTATTGCAACAGTCAGTTCCGGGTTTTTTCCCGGACAGTTATGACCAGATGGAGAAAAAACATGAAGCGAACCGTTTTATTTTCGTTGCTGACGTCAATCGTCGTCCTTTGTGCCGCGGCAGCTCCCGCAGCTCCCGATCCCGAGATTTTTGAAGCTAAAGGCAAAGAGCGCAACTACGCCGGAGTTTTTCCGGAAAAGGTCAAAACCATTGCAGTCGTCACCATCGGTTCGTATCCGTCCCCGGTCACTGTCAAGCGGGCTGCGGCCTTGCTCCGGAAAGCCGGATACAAGGTAAAAATCTATCCCAACGCTTTGCGTCCCCGCGAAAAAACGGATGTCGGGCATTACGCATCCATGCCGGCGAAATATCGGATCCAGGACTTCGAAGCAGCCTGGAAAGATAAGGAAAACGATATGATCCTCTGCACCCGCGGCGGCGCCGCCGGGATCGTCTTCTGCCACTTCACCCGCGGGGATAAAATGGAGGTCATCCTCATTCCGCGATTTACGGACGCGACGGACTTCACGGACGGGACGGACGATGGCGCGAAAACCGCAGGCCTGTCCCGAGAGAAAAGAGGGGCCGCTTGGAGATATTTTATTTTTTCGGTATTATTGCGGTGCAGTCTGTCTTCCGGGTTTTGTCCGTCAGGTCCGTCCAGTCGGTCAGGTCCGTAAATTGGAAATGCTCACACCGGTGTCACGATCTTCAGGGTCTTGCCGGTGCGCAAGCCGCCGACTTTTTCCATGAACGCTTTCATGTGCGGGGCTGCCAGATGGTTCTGCAGCGCTTCCATGCTTTCCCAGCATTCCACGAAGGTGAGGACATTCGGCCGGGCGTTGGCGGCGGCCGCGCCTTCCTTGCAGTCTTCCGTCAGGTTGTAGGAGATACAGCCTTTTTCCGCCCGCACGGTTGCCAGGTTGGCTTTCGCGATTTTGATGAATTCCGCCGTGGCGGCTTCGTCTTTCAAAATGGATTCGGCAATGACAAAAATCATGGTTTCTTTCCTTTATTTTGAGGGTGAATGGAGATTTTATTTTTTGACCGGAATGACGGACACGCCTTCCGGGATGACGGCGACTTTGGCATTTTTGCCGCAATGGGCGAAGGCTTTTTCCAGGGTTTCGTCCGGACTGGATGCCGTGTCCAGTTTCATGGCGCGGAGCATTTCCTGCGGACATTCCGGCGCATACATGATGACCTTGAAATCCTTCAAGATCCGGGCGAGGATCTGATACTGCCACTGGTCCGGGACCGTGGCATTGCGCGGATGACTGAGCGCATCGGCCAGAATCGCTTCCGGGGAGGGGGCTTCCGACAGCGCTTTGTAAAAACTTTCTCCGCCGTGACCGTCCGAACAGCCGGCGGCCATGATGATGACGCCGCCTTTGCGGCAGACCGCTTCCGCCGCCGTCATGCCTTTCACCGACTGGTACACGTTCATGTCCAGCGGATAGCCGCCGTTGGTGGTGATGACGATATCTGCCTCGGGAACTTCGATGTTGGCCTGTTTCCGGCAGAATTCCACGCCGGCGGCATGGGCTTTTTCCAGATCGCCGGCGAACGCGCGGACGATCCGTTTTTCCGCATCGATCACGGTGTTGACGATGAATCTCAATTTGGCCTGTCTGGCGGCATAAACCATGTCGCGGTGGATCGGATTGCCTTCAAGAATGCCGGTCCGGGCATGGGGATCGGCGATGAATTCGGAGCAATGGTTGGCCAGCACGGTCTCGCGCGAGGCAATGCCCGGCAGCACGCTCTTGCGGCCGCCCGAAAAACCCGCGAAGAAATGCGGTTCGATGAAGCCTTCCGCGACCAGCAGGTCGGTCTCCATCGCCAGCTTGTTGATGATCAACCGTCCGCCGGAGGGAAGAATTCCGGCGTCCTTGAGCGTGGAATCGTTGCGGCTGTCATGAACGACTATTTTTTCCCGGTCGACGATCTCCTGTCCGAATTTGGCGACCAGTTCGGCATGGGTAGTTTCGCGGTGGAACCCGGTGGCGATCAGCAGCGTGACGTCGATATCGGGATTGCCGCGGCGCAGTTCTTCCAGCATGGCGGGGATGATGTAACGGCTCGGCACGGGCCGGGTATGGTCGCTGCAGATGATCACGCAGTTTTTTGCCTGTATGGCGAGCCTGTTCAGCGGAGCGGAGCCGATGGGATACGCCAGGGCGCGGCGCACTTCCGCCGCCGGATCGGCGACTGCCGGTTCGCTGGCCGGGGCGAAACTGCCCAGATAATTCGTTTCCGGAATATGGAATACCGCATGGGTTTTATGGCACGGCACAGCTGCGTCGATCATTTGATTTCTCCTTGTCTGGCTATATTCCTGCATTTGAAATGTAATTTACACTGTGGTAAGCCGTTTTTCCAACGGCTTTCGGAAAAAAGTATGATTCTCCAGTCCGAAGGGTACAACAGGATAAGTTTTTTGCGGTGTTCATTGCGTATTTTGCAATTATTTTATGGAAC
This sequence comes from Lentisphaerota bacterium, assembly GCA_015061565.1. Classification (GTDB taxonomy): domain Bacteria; phylum Verrucomicrobiota; class Lentisphaeria; order Victivallales; family UBA1829; genus SIG94. Next base: position 15,824 of record SUWI01000082.1, on the reverse strand, counting down.
AGGTTTGCATTTTGCCGGTTTACATAGTAAGTTATTGCCGCAGTAAACTTGTCACCAACTTTAACAGAAAGGAATGTTGTCATGACGAAAAAAGCAGACATCGGTCTGATCGGTCTCGCAGTAATGGGAGAAAATCTGGTTCTGAATATGGAGCGCAACGGATTCACGGTAGCGGTGTTCAACCGCCACACGGAAAAAGTGGATGCGTTCGTGAACGGCCGCGGCAAAGGCAAAAACTTCATCGGCTGCCATTCGATCGAAGAACTGTGCGCGAACCTGGCCGCCCCGCGGAAGGTCATGCTGATGGTCAAGGCCGGCAAGCCGGTGGATGAACTGATCGAACAGCTGCTGCCGCATCTGGAAAAAGGCGACATCATCATCGACGGCGGCAACAGTTTCTTCCCGGATACGATCCGCCGGACCAAATATCTGGCCGAAAAAGGCATCCGGTTCATCGGAACGGGCGTTTCGGGCGGCGAAGAAGGCGCGCTGAAAGGTCCGTCGATCATGCCTGGCGGAAATCCGGAAGCCTGGCCGTATATCAAGCCGATCTTCCAGGCGATCTCCGCGAAAGTCGCGGGCGGCGTTCCGTGCTGCCAGTGGGTCGGCGACAACGGCGCCGGACACTATGTGAAAATGGTCCACAACGGCATCGAATACGGCGACATGCAGATGATCTGCGAAGCCTACTGGATCATGAAACAGGTCCTGGGCCTCAACGCTGAAGAACTCCATGAAGTCTTCGCCGAATGGAACAAGGGCGAACTCAACAGCTATCTGATCGAGATCACCAGCGAGATCTTCACGAAGAAAGATCCTGAAACGGGCAAGCCGGTGGTGGACATCATCCTGGATGCCGCGGGCCAGAAGGGCACGGGCAAATGGACCAGCCAGAGCGCCCTCGATCTGGGCGCGCCCGCTCCGACCGTGGCGGAAGCCGTGTTTGCCCGCTGCCTCTCCGCGATCAAGGAAGAACGCGTGGCAGCCTCCAAAGTGATCGGTTCTGCCGGTCCGGCAGCGTTCGGCGGCGACAAGAAAATGTTCATCAACATGGTCCGGCAGGCCCTGTATGCCTCCAAGATCTGCTCCTACGCGCAGGGCTACCAGCTGCTGCGTCTGGCCGCCAAGGAATTCAACTGGGATCTGCAGTACGGCGAGATCGCGCTGCTGTGGCGCGGCGGCTGCATCATCCGGGCGACCTTCCTTGAAAAGATCAAACAGGCGTTCGACAAGAATCCGAAACTGGACAACCTGCTGCTGGATGATTTCTTCCGCGGCGAGATCGAAAAATGCCTCAGCGCGTGGCGTCAGGTCGTGGCGCAGGCGGTCCTCACGGGCGTGCCGGTGCCGGCCTTCTCCAGCGCTCTTTGCTATTACGACAGCTACCGTTCGGCCTGTCTGCCGGCGAACCTGCTGCAGGCGCAGCGCGACTATTTCGGCGCCCACACTTACGAACGCGTCGACAAACCCCGCGGCCAGGCTTTCCATACCGAATGGACCGAGACCAGCGGCAAGACGGTTTCCGGCACTTACAATGCCTGACCGGAGGGCGGTATGAGCATTTTTGTCCAGAAAGGCGCACCGGACTGCTCGATCAGCGATGACGAGCTGCGGGTTCTGGTGCACCAGACGATCGAAAAGAGCGGCAAGAATCCGAAGAAGATGCTGCTGCTGCCGCCGGACCATACCCGCCTGAATTCCCGGGCGGGGCGCATCACCGAGATGATCTACGAGGATTATCATGACAAATGCGAGATCGACATCATGCCCGCGCTGGGCACCCACAGTCCGATGACGGACGCCCAGCTGGAAATGATGTTCGGCAAGAAGATCCCGAAATCCGTGTTCAAGGTGCATGACTGGCGCAACGACGTGGTCACGCTCGGGACCGCCTCTTCGGAATTCCTGAAGGAACTCTCCGGCGGCAAGCTTGATTACGAGGTCAAGATCCAGGTCAACAAGATCCTGTTCGAACCCTACGACCTGATCCTTTCGATCGGGCAGGTGGTGCCGCACGAAGTGGTCGGACTGGCCAACTACACCAAGAACATCATGGTCGGCGTCGGCGGCTCGGACATCATCAACAAATCGCACTTCCTCGGCGCGGTCTCCAATATGGAAAAGATCATGGGCCATGCCGATTCCCCGGTGCGCCGCCTGTTCAATTACGGTGTGGACACCTATCTGGCGGACCGTCCGCTGGTGTTCATGCTCACCGTGATGGCGAAGGACCAGGCGACCGGCAAGATGGCGATGCGCGGCTTCTTCTCGGGGCAGGGACCCGATGCGTTCCTGGCTTCGTCCGATCTGTGCGTGAAGACCAATCTGGAACTGCTGGACAAGCCGCTGAAGAAAGTGGTGGTCTTCCTCGATCCGGAGGAATTCAAGAGCACCTGGCTGGGCAACAAAGCGATCTACCGCACGAGAATGGCGATCGCCGACAACGGCGAACTGATCATTCTGGCACCGGGGCTGCGTGAGTTCGGCGAGGACAAGCAGAACGACATCCTGATCCGCAAATACGGCTACAAAGGGACGCCGAACACGCTGAAAGCGGTGGCGGAAAACCAGGACCTGCGCGACAATCTGGGCGCTGCCGCCCACCTGATCCACGGTTCCAGCGAAGGCCGGTTCCGGATCATCTACTGCCCCGGCAAGGATATGCCGCCGGAACAGATCCGTTCGGTCGGATTCGAGTGCGGCGATCTGGAGGCGATGACGAAGAAATACGATCCCGCCAAGCTGAAAGACGGCTTCAACACCGTCGATGGCGAGGAAATCTTCTACATCAGCAATCCCGCCTTGGGACTCTGGGCGCTGAAACAGAATTTCATTCAGTAAGCTGAAGTTCTGCATGAACCCGGTCCGCTGCAAAGGCTGGCCGGGTTTTCTTTTTTTTATATTTTGCACTATAGAAAAACCGGTTTCATAAAATGCGGGGAGATGATATTCAGACAGTTTCCTCGCTCACGCCGTTTGCGCATTTCAGGCTTTTGGCCGCCGCATCGAATATGTTCAAAACTGTAAGGCGCCAGTGGAATTTTGCGCACTGAATCGGGGGACCGGCGAGACGCGGACAGCAGGGGCAGACGCGGATTGCGAAGTGACGGCACGACAGCTGACGCGATATGCACAAATTGCGGGAAATTCGCAATTTCAGACTTGACAAATATGAGTAACGATACTATATTACATAAATATGGAAAAGAGAAACTGTTTCGCGTTGTTATATTTCATAAAAAGCAGTTACGTTTTTCTTTTTTTTTGATTGAATTCTGCAAAGTTGCTGTTTTTGCAGCAGCTTGCTTTATGTTGCCCGGATTTTGGAAAGGCTTGCAGAAAATGCCGTTGTTGGAAGACAAATCTTATATCAAAAAAATAGACGGATTGATGTGGTATTTGATAAGAACGATGCCGCGTTCGGAAAACCATGCCGATCGATTTTTCTCTGCATATAATATTCCGCATTACCTGCCGAAGTACAACAAGCATTACATCAATACGGTCACAGCCAAAAACGGCAAAAAATATCAATACAATCGTCTTTCCGCTTTGGTTCCGATGTTTCCTGGTTATATTTTTGCAGCGCTGGATCTTGGCGGAATAAGCGAAACAAGACGGAATCGTCATATCATCCAGATATGTCTGAATCAGAATTACCCGGAAGAAAAGCTGATTTCCGATTTGAATACAGTTCAGGACTTTGAATTTCTTGCGAGGAACAACAGAATCGAAGTCAAACAGGAACTTAAAGTCGGGGAACGCGTCATCATCACCTGCGGTCCGTTCAAAGGGTGGGAAGGTATTATCGAGCGAAGAGCGGACAACAACCTTGTCTGGATCCGGGTGGAGACGATCGGTTTTTCCATGGCGATGGAAATAGCCGCTGCCGATTGTGAGATTGCATGAAAGAGAGATAACTGTTTATGTCGACTGCTGCATTATATGACAATGATCTGATCCTCGTGCCGATCTACATGATCGCGGCGGGATTGCTTGCCCTTGTTTTTACCAATATCTGCGTCCGGGTTCTTCCTTTGTTCGGTATGCTGGATGTGCCGCACGGACGTCACCAGCATGAACATCCCGTACCACGCGGCGGCGGGATCGCCATCATCCTTGCCTGGGTCTTCACCACAGCGATCGCACTGTATCACAGCGGCGGGAACGGTCTTGATCCGAAGGAATACAGACTTTTCATTCAATTGGGGCCTCCGACGCTTCTGATCACTATTCTGGGCATACTGGATGACAAGTTCGAACTGCGGAGCATTGTCAAACTTTTGGCCCAGATCGTGGTTGCACTGTATTTCTGTTTTACCGGTGCGGGGATCCACAACATTTTGGGATATACGCTGCCGATCTGGTTTACGATTCCGATCACGATCTGCTGGGTCATCGGCATCATAAACGCGTTCAATCTGATCGACGGCATGGATGGCGTCGCCGCCGGTCTGGCTGCGATCGCCTCGTTTTCGATGTCCGTCTGGATCCTGCTTACAGACGGATCTCTGCTGATCGTTATCTGCATGCTGACCTTCTGCGGCGCCTGCCTCGGTTTTCTGCGCTACAATTTTTCCCCTGCCAAGATTTTCATGGGCGATACGGGGAGTCTGTTCATCGGATTGTTTTTTTCATATTTCAGTATGGCGGAATCCGCGAAAGCCGCCACAGTGACAAGCCTGCTGGTTCCCGTTCTTGCCATGGGAGTCCCGATTTTCGACGTATTTCTTGCCATCATGCGGCGGCTGTTCCGCAAATATGTGAAGAAAGAGCCGGGGGTGGGGATCATGACAGGCGACCATGACCATCTGCATCACCGGATCCAGGATTCCATCCAGGATAAGAAGAAGACCGCCTATTATCTGTATTTTCTTGCCGCTCTTCTGGTGGCCGGAGCGATTTTTGCCGCATCGGTGAGCGATCTGCTGCAGACCTTGAGTTTCGCAGTGCTGCTGTGCATTATTTTTGTGGTGGTGAGGTTTGCCACGATCGAATTCTACGATGTCGCAAGTATGATCTCCGACGGCATCCACATTCCGCACCGAAGCTTTCTGCTGACTGCAATACATCCGGCAGTCGATATGTTTCTGCTTGTAGCGGCGTATGTTCTGACATCCATTCTGTTTCAGAGGAACATCACATTTTCGCCGTCTACTCTGAAACAGGCATTATGCTATATAGCCCCATTTCCCGTCATATTGATCCTTTCGGGGATCTATCGGACCTATTGGCTGCGTCCCGGGATCGCACGGTATTACCGGCTGCTGCTGACATTGATTCTGGCCGCCGTGATCGTTCTGGCATTGGTATTGGGCTTCATTCTGCTGGAATTCGGCAAGGACCGGAATCAGATCTCGCTGATGCGCGAATTTTTCACAACGTATGCATTCATGGGGATATCTTTCATATTTCTGGAACGTTTTTCCCTGCATTATCTGGAAAGCTTCTGCTACAGTCAGCTGCGGCGTCTGGCAAATACAAAGGAAACGCATTTTTCGAGGACGGTCATTTACGGCGGCGGGCTGTTCTGCAAGATGTTCCTGGTGGCGGAAAACAGTGTTTCGAATGAATTCCCGACACGGACTTTGATCGGGATCGTGGATGACAATCCTTCGCTGCGCGGATTGAATGTGTATGGTATGAATGTCCTTGGGACTTCCTATGATTTGGCGAAACTGAAGGAGAAATATAAATTCGATGAGGTTGTCATTGCACTGCGGAACATTCCCGAAGAGACCCGGCAGCGCATCCATGACTTCGGACGGAAAAACGGAATCAGAGTCGTTGAGTTCAGATATGAGATAAAATGATACCTGCAATCGGATTCAGAGCTTGACAAAATGAGAAGTCATGCTATATTCGATCCGCATGGAGAACAATTTTTTAGAATAGTGACTGCCGGAGTTTTTTTATCAAGAATATCGCTGTCATGAGAAAAAGCATAAAACCGGCAAAAATAAAAAAATCAGGCTGATGGTCTCAGATCATCTGTTTTTTGAAAACGATTGTTAAGAAGCAATAAAAAGAAAGGCATTGCTGCGGTATGAAAGAGTTAGATTTCTTTTATTTCCTGAATATTTTCATTGCACGCTGGAAATGGATCGTTCTCTCGTCTTTTATTTTTGGATTATCAGCATTCTTCTTATGCAAATATTGCATCAAACCGATTTATTCCTCGAATGTCACGATTTTCTGCGGACGCATTCTGCATTCGACGGAACCGCAGGATCAAACACAGCGGCAAGCCATTTCCGAATATACGGGATCTCTGAGCATCGGTCTTCAACTGGTGAACGACTATCGTGAACTCCTGAAATCGAACAGGATCGAAAATAAAGTATTGAAGGATATCCTTCCTTATCTTCTGGGAAAAGGAAAGAGTCCCAAAGCCGTGGCGGGAATTGCCAAAGACCGGAATTTGGAAAACGTGGATGATATCAAGAAATATATGAAGGATCATTCCATTCCGCAATTTTACTACAAATGCATTATCAATTCGATTCGTCAGACCAGAATCATATCCATTGAAGTTCAGACCCATGATCCGAAACTCTGCCAGATGATGGCGACCGCCTATGCAAATGCTTTCATCGATGAAGTCCAGAAGATCATGAATATGCAGAACTCGCAGATCATCGATAAAGCGCAAATCCCGATTTATCCGATTTATCCGAAATCCGTGAAAACTTCTGCCGTAGCATTCATACTGGGTGGTGCGCTGGCTTATCTGATCTTTTTCCTCATGTCGCTTCTGGATACCACGATCAAGAATCCGGATGAGGTGACCAATACCTTGAAAATCCCGATTATCGGCACGATCCCGCAGGATGACAGTTTGCTTACGCAGAATTATACCGGGAATTATATTCTTTCCACCGGCGGCGGGTCCAAAGAAACTTCATTGTCCGAACATTTCCGTGCGACCCGCGTCAATCTCCAGTACAGCCTTATCAACAAAAAGAATCAGGCGCTGGTCTATATCATCACCAGTTCGATCCCGGGGGAAGGAAAGTCGTTCAACTCCGCGAATATCGCCGCATCCATGGCGGAATCCGGGAAAAGGGTCCTTCTCGTCAACTGCGATCTGCGGAAACCGACTCTCCAGAAGATTTTCAGGATCCATTCCGATCTTGGACTCGTCAACTATCTGATCGGGGAAAAATCATTTGACGAGATCGTCCAGAAAAATGTCATGAATCTGCCTTTGGATCTGGTCTTCTGCGGACCGATTCCCCCGAATCCGGCAAAACTTCTGATTTCGGATGAATTCGAAAAATTGATCGAGGAACAGAAGAAGAATTACGACTATATTTTCCTTGATACACCTCCGCTCCTTTCCACGGCCGATGCTTTGCTGCTGGGGAAATGTGCTGATGCCGTCCTGCTGATCATACGTGCCGGTTTTACTCATCTCGGTCTGGTTCAGCAAACGGTTTCGGACGCAAAGCAGGCTAAAGTCAATATAGTCGGAGCCATCCTGAACCGATATCAGAACAGTGTGGCGAAACGAGGCTACGGTTATGGCTATGGTTACGGTTACGGCTACGGCTATGGCTACGGCTATGGCTACGGCTATGGCTATGGTTACGGTTACGGTGATAATGATAAATCACACCATCATAAGGGAGGCCTGAGCAGATTTTTCCGAAAACTTTTCGGGAAAAAACACGAACATCACTATCGGGAACTCCATGAGAGTGAATCCAAAAAAGAAAATGTCTCAGCGGGTTCCGGTCAGAAGCATTCATGAAAGATCTGCATTGCCATCTGCTGCCCGGTTTGGACGACGGGTCTCAGTCTTTTTCGGACACGGAAGAGATGCTGGAATCCGCTTCCAGTTCAGGGATCACAATGATTGCAGCAACGAGCCATTATTCTCCGGAGATGGAGCTTCGATACGATGACACCTGGAAGGATGTCAGTGAACTTGCGGCAAAATATTCGATCAGACTGCTGAAAGGCACTGAATACGATTTGGAATATCTTGCCGATATCCCGTCGGAAAAGCTGCGTCCGATCGGCGATACGAAGTTCCTTCTGGTGGACATGAACCGCAACTATATCATCCATTCCATGGTGAATCTTTTTTTCAAGCTGAAGCTGGCAGGATTCCGGATCATATTTGCGCATCCGGAACGGATGCTTCCGCGGGAAAGCCTGAAGGAACTTCTGACATTGCTGGAAGAGAACGGGATCTTCATTCAGCTTGATACCGGCAGTATTGTCGGGCGATACGGAAATCTGGCGAAGAGCAATGCCACCTTCATTCTGGACCATGGCGGCTGTCATTTGCTCGGGAACGATGCCCACAAGCCGCAGCATTTTTTGTTTCGGGAGTGCCGCAGTATTTTGGACAAGCGGTACGGGCAGGGGCTCTTCGAGCTTTTGGCGGAAAGGAATCCGGCCGAGATACTCGCCGGCAACGATCCTTTTCCGTCACCGAAACGCAAAACGTTCTGGGAAAGGCTGCTGCGGAGAGATTGCTGCATATAATACACAGGAGCCGTTTTTTATAAAAATCATCTGGCATTTGCCGTGCGGAATGATTTTTATGAAGACATGATGAATTTGAATCTAAAAATATAACGGATGGAAAGTTGTATGAAAAAAATAATGCTGGTATTTGGGACCAGACCGGAAGCTATTAAAATGGCTCCGCTGGTCAAGGCTTTTCAAGCGGATACGGAGCATTTCGAGACTATTGTCTGTGTAACCGGCCAGCATCGTCAGATGCTCGATCAGGTATTGGGGCTTTTTGAGATCAAACCGGATTTCGACCTCAACATCATGAAAGCCGGACAGGATCTTTACGATGTTACTGCCAAGGTGCTGACGGGGATGCGCGATGTGTTTGCAAAAGTTGTTCCGGATGTCGTCCTGGTCCATGGAGATACCACGACTTCGACAGCGGCGGCTCTGGCGGCTTTTTACAAACAGATCCCCGTCGGACATGTGGAGGCAGGTTTGCGCACTCATAATATTTACAGTCCGTGGCCGGAAGAAATGAACCGTCAGATCACCGGACGGATCGCCGCTTACAATTTTTCACCGACCCCGCTCAGCAAAAAGAACCTGCTCCAGGAAAACGTATCCGAAGATAAAATCTTTGTCACCGGGAATACCGTGATCGATGCTCTGCACTGGGTCACGAAAAAACTGAAAAGTTCCGGTTCCATGCAGTCGGAACTGACAGAATTTCTGAAAACTGCCGGATACGATGTGACGCGTCTGGCGAACGGGAAAAAACTGGTCCTGATCACGGGACATCGGAGGGAAAACTTCGGTGACGGGTTCATTTCGATGTGTTCGGCGATCAAAGCGCTGAATGAAAAATATCCGGATGTGGATTTCGTCTATCCGATGCATCTGAACCCGAACGTGCGCAAGCCGATCCATGAGGTGTTCGGTGATGTTTCCCCCGCCAATATGTTTTTCATTGAACCGCTGGACTATCTGCCGTTCGTCTTTCTGATGGAAAAGAGTTATCTTGTTCTGACGGATTCGGGAGGGATCCAGGAAGAAGCACCCGGCCTTGGCAAGCCGGTTCTGGTGATGCGCGACACGACAGAGCGGCCGGAAGCATTGGATGCCGGCACGGTCAAATTAGTCGGGACGGACTTTGATAAGATCACATCCGAGGTTGCCAAACTGCTGGATGATGCGAATTACTATCATACGATGAGCCATGCGGTCAATCCCTATGGTGACGGAATGGCATGCCCGCGGATCCTTGCCGCACTGAAAGAGTCATGAGAACAATGAATATGCAATCCCGCACTTCTTCTCTATTTGCCATCATCATGGCCGGCGGAAAAGGGGAACGTTTCTGGCCTGCCGGACGAGCCATGCGACCGAAACAGCTTCTGTCTCTTACGAGCGAGAAGACCATGATCGAGGAAACCGTCCAGCGCCTGTTCCCGCTGATTCCGCCGGAACAGGTGCTCGTCATCACGAACAGGGATTATGTGGAACAGATCCGGGACTTGCTGCCGATCCCGTCGGAAAACGTGATCGGCGAACCGGAAAGACGGGATACCGCGCCCTGTGTGGCACTGGCGACTGCTCTTGTGCGCAGAAAAGATCCGGATGCGACCATGATCATTTTGCCCGCGGATCATGTGATCCGTCCGGCAAAAGTGTTTCAGGATACCTTGAAACGGGCAGCCGATCAGGCGCAGAACGGCTATTTGATAACTCTCGGGATCCCTCCGTCTTTTCCATCCACGGGGTATGGCTATCTGCACTTGGGAGCAGACACCGGCACAGGTTTTTACCCGGTGCTGGAATTCAAGGAAAAACCGGATCAGGCAACGGCTGAAGCATTTCTCAAAGACGGGAATTACCGCTGGAACAGCGGGATTTTTGTCTGGCGTGCAGATACGATTTCCGAAGCCTTCCGCCGTTATGCACCGGACCTCGGCAAAAAACTGGACGCATGGGCAAAAGGGGCAGATTTCATACAGGATTTCGCTTCATGCAGAAAAATATCCATTGATTATGCAGTCATGGAAAAGGCGGAAAACATCATAGCTGTCGATGCTCCATTTGAATGGAATGATATCGGAAGCTGGAGTTCACTCCGATCCTTCCTTCCTCTTGATCAAAACGGCAACGCATCCTTGGGATGTGCCGTGGCGATGGATTCATCGGATAATGTTTTCTTTTCGGATGACGGCACGCTGATTGCCGCCATCGGACTGCACCGGACAGCGGTGATCAAATCCGGCAATGCTCTGCTGGTTTGCCCGCTTGCAGATGAGCAGAAGATAAAAAAAATTCTTGAAAAAACTAAAGATTCATTCAAATAAAGAAAGGATTTTCAGAATGAACGCATGTTTCATGGGACTTGGCTACATCGGATTGCCGACCGCTATCATCGCCGCGAAAAACGGAATCAAAATCACTGGTGTTGACATCAACCAGAAAGTCGTCGATATGACAAATCAGGGTAAGATCCACATTGTGGAACCCGGACTCCAGGCTCTCTGCGAGGAAGTCGTCAAATCCGGAATGCTGAAAGCATCCACGACTCCGGTCATCAGTGATGCATATTTCATCGTTGTTCCGACTCCCTTCAAAGGAAACCATGAACCTGACATTTCCTACGTCCAGGCGGCGACGGAAGCCGTCATCCCCTTCCTGAAGGAAGGCGACCTGTATGTGATCGAGTCCACCTCTCCGGTCGGAACGACGGACAAAATGCAGGAACTGATCTTTGCCAAGCGTCCGGAACTCAAAGGTAAAATTTTCATTGCCTACTGTCCGGAACGCGTGCTGCCGGGCAATGTGATCTATGAACTCGTCCATAACGACCGTGTGATCGGCGGGATCAATCCGGAATCCACGGAAAAAGCCATGGGATTCTACGGGCAGTTCGTACAGGGCAAACTGCACAAGACGAATGCGAAGACTGCTGAAATGTGCAAACTGACAGAGAACTCTTCGCGCGACGTCCAGATCGCCTTCGCCAATGAACTTTCGCTGATCTGCGACAAGGCGGGCATCAATGTCTGGGAGCTGATCGAGCTGGCGAACAAGCATCCGCGCGTGAAGATCCTCTGGCCGGGCTGCGGCGTCGGCGGACACTGCATCGCGGTCGACCCCTATTTCCTGACGGCGGATTTCCCGGTGGAATCCCAGCTGATCGCGAAAGCGCGTGAGATCAACAACTACAAATCCTTCTGGTGTGCGGAAAAAATCCAGAATGAGATGCTGAAGTTCGAGTTGAAAAACGGACGCAAGCCGGTCGTTGCGATGATGGGACTTGCCTTCAAGCCGAATATCGACGACTTGCGTGAATCTCCTGCCAAGCACATTGTGGCGAAAGTGATGGAAAGCTGCAACAATGCGGATATCCTCGTTGTCGAGCCGAATGTTCCGGAACACAAAGTTTACAAGCTGACTCCGTATCAGGAAGCATTTGACAAAGCGGATATCGTGGTCTATCTTGTGGCGCATGATCCGTTCAAAACTCTGCCTCACGATACGAACAAGGTCCTCCTCGATTTCTGCGGGATTTTCAAATAAGGCATTCAATAAACTTCTCTGCAGCTGCAAAAATGCACTGCAGAGTTTCACCTGTCAGGAACAAATTCATGTTCCTGACTTGAGATGAAAAAAGTCCGAAACACATTTGACAATGTGTAAATGTATGCTAGATTACCTCAATATTAAGAACAAAAAAGATTCTTAAAATGAGTTCTGATACGAAACGTATTACCAAGAATACTTTGATGCTGTATTTCCGTCAACTCTTCTGTATGGGGTTGTCATTTTATACAGTAAGAGTAGTTTTGGAAATTCTTGGCGTTGAAGATTATGGCATCTATAATGTTGTTGCCGGAGTTGTTCTGCTTCTCAGTTTTCTGACAAATACCATGTCGTCGGCCACTCAGCGGTTCTTTTCCTTTGCGCTGGGACGGAACGATCAGGAAATGCTGAAAAGTGTTTTCGGAACGAATGTGGTGATTTATTTTATGATTGCGCTGACTGCTGTTTTCCTTTTCGAGACTGTGGGTTTATGGTTTGTTCGCACAAAAATGGCTATTCCTCCGGGAAAAATCGATGAGGCGAGGTGCCTGTATCAATTCGCCGTAGCGGGATTTCTTGCCTCGCTGGTTTCTTCGCCGTACATTGCTGTTATCATTGCTCATGAAGAGATGAATTTTTACGCATATATCTCTATATTGGATGCGGTATTGAAATTGGGAGCAGTTCTGCTCATTCCTTTTCTTCCATTTGCAAAGCTTCCTCTCTATGGAGCGTTGCTCTGTATCGAAGCATTTCTCATTGCATCCATTTACTGTTCATTTTGTTCTTTCAAATATAAAGAATGCAGTTTTTCCAGACTTCATTTCAACCGTTCGATGCTGAAAGAGATCATTGATTTTACTTGCTGGACGCTGTTCGGCTGCATCACAACGATTTCCCGCTATCAGGCGATCACGATCCTGGTCAATCAATTTTTCAACCCGACCGTCGTCGCAGCACGTGCGATTGCACTGAATATATCCAGTGCCTTAACCTCGTTCACCAATAACTTCAACACGGGGATGTATCCTCCGATTATCAAAGCCTGGTCTTCCGGCAATAAAGATGAGATGTATGACCTTATTTACCTGGGATGCCGGATTGCTTTCTTCCTGACTTGGATCCTTTCTCTTCCTTGCATTCTTGAGATCGATTTCATTTTACGCCTCTGGCTGAAAAAACCTCCCGCCGGAGCATCCCTGTTCGCGCAGCTGGCAATCATTGAGGCTGCTATTTTTTCCATTTCACTGCCCCTGGCGACGGCTGCTCGGGCCCCCGGAAAAATGAGAACATACGAACTGGTGCTGGGCACTATACAGATCCTGATATTACCGGCTTCATGGATCGTCCTCTCGTGCGGAGGTGAGGCATATACAACGTTTGTCGTCGCTATCATCGCTAATATATTGATGTTTTTTGTGCGTTTGTTTATAGTTCACAGCTTGACCGGCTTGTCCATGAAGGCTTTTTCAAGAAAAGTGATTCTTCCGGTCAGCAAAACGGTTCTCCTGTCACTTCTTCCGCTTCTCCTCCTGAAATACTGTATTTCTGCATCCGCAATCGGCTCCTTTTTGATTATAGGCCTGAGCTTCTGCGTAATTGGTATTGCGGTCATATTGTGCGGTATCACGGCAAAAGAAAGGCTCTCCTTCTTTTGCTTTATAAAAAATAAATTCGAGAAAGCGAACGCCGTATGAAAATTCTAATTCTAGGTGGCACCGGCGCAATGGGAAAACATCTCGCCAGGCAACTCTCCGCAGATGACAATGAAATTTATTTGACAAGCAGAGTAAAACGCGATGATGTCGGCAACATTAAATATATACACGGCAATGCAAAGGATAATTCTTTTCTTTCCAGTTTGTTGGATGATAATTTCGACGCGATTGTCGATTTCATGGTTTACTCAACCAAAGAATTTGAAGCAAGGTTTTCCAACTTTCTGAATCACACGTCCCAGTATCTTTTTTTAAGTTCATCCAGGGTATATGCAGATTCCCCGACACCGATATGCGAAGATTCTCCCCGATTGCTTGACACTCTTGACGACAAAGATTTTTTGGCAACCGACGAATATGCACTCTGCAAAGCCAGATGTGAGGATCTGCTGTTCTCCTCTAAAAAAAGCAATTGGACAATTATTCGACCGTATATCACTTACGCCGAAAATCGTCTGCAATTGGGAGTCCTCGAAAAAGAATATTGGCTTTTCCGCGCAATAAATGGAAAAAAGATTCTCTTCTCGGATGATATCGCAGGAAAAATAACCACAATGACATATGGCGCAGATGTTGCGAAAGCAATGAAAGCATTGATTGGAAACCCCAAAGCCCTGCATGAAGCATTTCATATTACAAACGACTACCATTGCTCTTGGAATGAGATTCTCAACATTTATTTGGATGTGCTTGAAAAGAAATTGAACAAACGGCCCGAGGTTTTTTACACAAAACAGAGCACGAATCTGATCCGGGGGAAGTATCAAGTTATTTACGATCGCTATTACAACCGAGTATTCAACAACTCAAAAATTAAAACAATAATTGATACCAGTAATTTTATTTTGCCTGAAGAAGGTTTAAAGAAATGCCTTGAATCATTTCTTGCAAATCCTCAGTTTCCAAATTTTCGCGGTGGAGCGGCTGAAGCAAGAGCGGATATTATTACCGGAGACAAACTTAATTTTTTCAATATTCCCGGTATGAAGCAAAAAATCAAATATTTCATTGCATACCTGATAAAACAACAATAATCGATGAGGTCATTTCAAAAGTGTTTTATCAGGAGGACTGGGAAAAAAGAGGACAGTGAGTGAATTTTATACTACGGGCGCCCAGACCTGGAAGTCGGGAAGGAGGAAGATGCTCAAAAAAATGATTTTTGCGACGTTTTCAAGAAAAAGTCGTATCCGAAGCATCAAAAATGGTTTTGATGCGCAAAAAACAGGTTTTTAACGAACACGAGTCAAAACTTTTGAAATTGGCTTCGATAGGAAACTATTATGGATCGCTACTATACGAATGAGAAAAACGTTCTGATTGTAATTGCTTTACTAAAGGCACACAATATCAGAAAAGTCGTTGCATCGCCAGGGGGCACCAACGTCAGTTTTGTTGCCAGTGTCCAGCATGATCCTTTTTTTCAAATATACTCTGCAGTGGATGAGCGTTCAGCAGGGTATATCGCCTGCGGACTTGCTTCAGCTGCCCGCGAACCCGTTGTCCTTTCTTGCACGGGGGCAACTGCTTCCAGAAATTACATGCCTGCATTAACGGAAGCGTTTTATCGAAAACTGCCAATTCTTGCAATTACTTCGACCCAGAATTTAAATAGAATCGGAATGCATCATGCACAGGTCCTTGACAGAAGAGTGGTTCCCAATGATATTGCGCAATTAAGCGTCACTATTCCTTCAATTCGAGACGAGGAAGATGCATGGGGCTGTGAAGTAAGAGCAAACCAGGCCATGCTGGAACTTACCCGGCATGGGGGAATGCCCGTTCATATTAATTTGGAAACCACATTCAGTCAGGACTTTTCAGTCCAGGAATTGCCTGCAGTCCGGATTATAAGAAGGATCCGGTATAATAACCCGAGACCTGAATTGCCAAATGGTCGTATCGGGATCTATGTCGGAGCACATCAGGAATGGTCAAAGACGCTTTTTGAAACCGTTGAGAGTTTCTGCAAGAAGTATAATGCCATCGTCTTCTGTGACCATACAAGCAACTATCGCGGCCAGTATAGCTGCTTTGTTTCTCGCTTAACCTCCCAGGTAGAGTATTTAGCCA
>SUWI01000384.1 GCA_015061565.1 Lentisphaerota bacterium | reverse complement strand
CTGGGAACCTTACCGTAATCCGGAGAAACTGCACTGGATCGAAAAAACGTTCCCGGTCGCTCCGCATAACGATGACAACATTGGGACAATTTACCGTCACGTCTACAATGCGATTCGCCTGGGTATTCCTTACAGGATCAAGGTCGCCGAATCGGTCGAAGTCGTCCGTGTCGCCGAACTGGTCCGGAGACAGAACCCCGAATTCCGGCATGTGCGCCTCATCCATATGGGAAGGTAAGGTCTGACGGCCATCTTCATTAGCGGTGAACGGAATGTCCTTGCGTCATTTCTTTGCCATCTTTATTTGATTTCCCCAACCCGGAAAGAGTCCATTATTTTTGCTTCCCCGGTTTGACATTGCCTGTTGGGGAGGTATATTATTTCAGCATGAAACGGAATTTGAAAGGATTGATTGCAAGAAACAGAAAACGGAAAAATCAATTTTGAATTGTCTTGAATAAGACTTTTTCAATAGAAGCCTCTTAAAACCGCCAAAATTTTACCAGCATTCTATTGGAAGGGATGCGCCTGTATTTCGTGCTGGCGCCCCTTTCATTTGCTGGGATGCGCTTGGCGGTGCTGAAGAGGCAATGATTGGGGCGCCTCTTTATGAAACTTGGAATTACCGGCAGTCGGGCCATTACACAATTTGACTTCATGCCATACTTTATGATGGAAGATAAGGATTTCCGCGCATTTTGCCGGAAGCATGGTCTCGGCCGCAGGAAAATCACCAAAGTCATTTCAGGCGGTGCCAGGGGGATTGATTCGATCGCGTTCCAAACTGCGGCATCCGCGGGGATCCGGAATCAGCAGTTTCTCCCCGACCGGAAGAAATTTCCAGGAAAACTGGTCCTGAAAGCATTTCAGGAACGGAACCGGCAGATCGTGGACAGCTGCGATATTCTTCTGGCGATATGGGACGGAAAGTCCCATGGAACGAAAAACACGCTGGCCTATGCTCGGAGAGTCAATAAACCAGCGTTCCTGATCAGGATTACACATAGTTCCTTTCACTCACTTATATAGATCCTGCCGTATGGCGCTTCCAGATTGCCGTTTTCAGCGGCATGTTCCCAGATATACCAGTCATCATCCCATCTGGCATAGACGGTCATTTTTGCGAGTATTTGCTTGCTGTTCAAACAGCCTTCTGCGAAGTAGTTTACCTCGATCAGGATTTTATCCTCCTGAATCTCCACTGTGACTGTCAGCGGGCTGATCCGCCTGATATTGCATTCCCTGTGGATTTCTTCGCAATCTCGGGTTTCGGGATTAATGCGGTAGGTGGTGATCTGCCCCGCATATTTTGTGTCCTGCTCCATGCATTCCAGTGCGCTGGTGCCGCCATCAATTTTGGCGACAATCTGTCGGGCAATCAACTTGGCTTCCTGCGCGTTCGCAATGGTGTTTTTCCGACTGATACCGACCAGGGATTTCTGTTTTTTCATTTTCTGCATCTCCTATGGCAGCTGAAGTTTTTGCGGTTTTGATGATTTTCATTCGCCGGGATTTCCCGCCCGGCACGGGATTGTCTGGTTCTACTTTGTCTGTGCGTTGGTCACATACGCCAGATCAAGTTCGTTTTCCGCGATAGTCTCCGCGATCACCGTTGCCGTTGACCGTATCGCTTCCGGAGTGTTTTCTCCGGACCAGTAAAATGCAGTGATGTAGTTGAATTCCTGGTCCGGATATTTCGGCTTTCCGGTCAGACGATTTATGTAATCCGTCTTCATTCCCCACAAATCGGGGTTCCCACGCTGTGCCAGACCGATCAGATAACGCCGGGTCGGCAGCTGTAAAGCTTGATTGTGTCCCTCCTGCATAGCCTTGGTCAATGCCGGTTCCACCAGCGGCAGTATTTGGGAGATGTCAACCGGATGTTCTCCATCACGGGAAACGGACACATAGTTGTTGCAGCCCTCCAGAATCTCGCCGCTGTATTCATCGTAACGGATCGACTCGAATTCACCGACGATTTCCTCGATTTGCAGCAGGGATACCTTCGGATCGCGGACCTTGATCCGGTAATCGTCATCATACAATGCCCGGCGATGCCGGACCGTTACTTGGCGACGGTTGAATCCCGCTTTTTTGAGCGCGTCATTCATTTTTTGAGCTGTTTCGTCCATAGTCTTCACTCCTGGTTAAAGTCTGCGTGGAAACGTTCTTCAGCAATTTTACGGAGCATTTCATTGTGTTCGACGGTGCATGCTTTCAGCCATGTCAAGCTGGCGGATTTGATTTTGTCATCATGAACTTCCCAGCGGGCGGCGGTGTCTTCGTCTTGCTCATAGCAATATCCCTGAATTTTCAGCTTGAAATTGGTTTGCAGCCATTCAGCGATGGCAAGAATGTCATCGTCCAGATACGAAGCAAATTCCCCGCTTGAAAGTGCAAAATCAATCCTGTTCGGGGATTTGTGACTCTCCCACATAAACAGCCGGTTGTTTCCCGGATGTTCTTCCTCGAACCTTTTTGTCAGTTCCTTTTTCTGCTTGTCTCCTCTGCACATGACGTACAGAGCGCATTCAAATTTTGCGTGCCCCATGTTTCGCTCCTTTGTTTGAGGTTGATTATTGAATGACATCCACGATTTCCGTGGTCTGTTTCATCTTGAAAATGGTTAGCTGCGGGAAGCCATCCGCCTCCAATCGTTTTTGGGCTTTTCTTGCTTCGTCCTCTGACTTAAACTTTGTCGCGGTATCCTGTCCAGTATATTGCCAGCAGTCCGGCCGTTCTTCATAAACGTAAGCATCGGCAGCCGCAC
>SUWI01000383.1 GCA_015061565.1 Lentisphaerota bacterium | reverse complement strand
AACGCGGTGCAGACGTTGATCGCCATGGTATATGGCACGTTGAGCTTCTGTCCGGCCTAGATGCCGTTGCCGTAGGCACCGTTGGGCAGTGACCAGACCGGCACCCAGCCGTCGAGCCATCTTCGGGCCGCGGCGATATAACGTTCTTTCCGTTCCCCGTCCGCGGCTGCCGCGCCCAGGATCAGACCATGCACATTCGAACCGTTGTCCGCCAGATTGATATGGCCGGTGCGGAACAGTTCCTCCAATTCCTCCTGTGTCATCTTCGCGGTGGGCTGATTGCGGTAATAAGCGGTGAATGCGCCGTTCGGCAGCTGTTCGCCCAGATAACGTTCCATGTGATGGAAAGCCGTTTCGGCGTAATCCTTGCGTCCGAGCAGTTTCGAGCCCAGCAGGAGGACGCGGAGCGGATAAAACAGCCGGTACCAGGAAAAGGTCGGCAGGGTGTCATACTGTGCTGCCTGGGCCATGATCCAATCGCAGTAAGTTTCCAGTGCGTCGCGCGGTGTCAGCTGTTCATATCGGATTTTCATGGATGCGGTTCCTTATATATTGGGTTTATCGGTAAATGATCCTCCCCGTAGACGGTCAAATAAACATAATTTACTTAACTGCCTCCCAATTTGCAAACGGGAAAATCGAAATAATGCGTTTTTTTTCGGATCCGGCGGGAAAGTGAAAAATTTTTGAGATGAAACCTTGAAAAATCCCGATTTCATGTTATCTTTCAAATATTAATTTCACTGGACTGGATATGTTTTAAATAAAGAACAGGAAAAAAATCATGGGCGGTTTTTTCGGAGTAGTCTCCACCTCTAATTGTGTTACAGAACTTTATTACGGAACCGATTATCATTCCCATCTGGGGACCCGGCGCGGGGGTATGGCGATGTATTCGCCGGACGGCTCGATCATCCGCCGGATCCATGATATCTCCAATGCGCAGTTCCGCTCGAAATTCGACGGCATCCTGCATGAGTTCACGGGCCATTGCGGCATCGGCTGCATCAGCGATTTCGAAGACCAGCCCCTGCTGGTGAATTCGCATCTGGGCAGTTATGCCATCGTCACCGTCAGCAAAGTGGCGAACATCGACGAGCTTGCCGCGGATTCTTTCCGGGCAGGCTCTTCGCATTTTCTGGGGATGAGCAACGGCGAACTCAATCCGACGGAAATGATCGCCTCGCTGATCAACCGGAAATGCACGCTGACCGAAGGGATCGAATTCGCGATGGACACCATCCAGGGGTCCTGTTCGCTGCTGATCATGACGCAGGGAAAGATCATCGCCGCGCGCGACAAATTCGGCCGTACCCCGATCTCGATCGGCAAACGGAACACCGACGGCACCATGGCGGTCACCATGGAAACGAGCGCGTTCCCGAACCTGGATTTCGTGCATCTGCGCGACTTGGGACCCGGCGAGATCGTGGAACTTTCGCCGAACAATCTGGTGCAGCTCAAGGCCCCCGGCGAACTGAATCAGATCTGCTCGTTCTTCTGGGTGTATTTCGGTTATCCGTCCTCGAATTTCGAGGGGATCAACACGGAATCGACCCGCTACCGCAACGGCGCCAGCATTGCCGCGGATGATGATTATTCCGAGATCGATACGATCGGCGGCATCCCCGATTCCGGCGTGGCGCATGCGATCGGATATTCGAATGCTTCCGGCAAACCCTATCAGCGCGCGCTGGTCAAATACACGCCGACCTGGCCGCGCAGTTTCATGCCGCAGAACCAGACCGCCCGGAACCTGGTCGCGAAAATGAAGCTGATCCCGGTGGAAGACCAGATCCGCGACAAACGGCTGCTGTTCCTCGATGACTCCGTGGTGCGCGGCACCCAGTTCAAGGACATTACCCGGCGGCTTTACGAGCGCGGCGCCAAAACCGTTCATCTGCGGTCCGCTTCGCCGCCGATCATGTTCTCCTGCAAATTCCTGAACTTCTCCCGTTCCCGCTCCGAACTCGACCTGGCCGCCCGGCGCGCGGTTGAGACGCTGGAAGGTCATCGCGTCACCGATGAAAAACTCCTTCGCGAATATATCACCGCCGGCACCGAAAAATACAATGCCATGGTCGAGGTGATCCGCAAGGAACTCGGCCTGACCTCGCTCAAATATCAGACTCTGGACAACCTCATCAAAGCGATCGGTCTGCCGAAGGAACGGGTCTGCACCTATTGCTATGACGGCTGCGATCCCACCGCCGGCTGTGCCTGCAAAAACTGTCCCAAACAGACGAAAAAAGCGAAAGGCGAAATCAAAAAATGAAAATCACCCCGTTATATCCCGGCGGCAAAATCAAAGCGCTGACCTTCAGTTACGACGACGGCGTCCGTTTCGACGGCACCCTGATCGAGATTTTCAACCGTTACGGCATGAAAGGGACTTTCAACCTCAATGCCGGGTCGCTGGCGTCCGAACGGAAATTCCATGCCGACGAACTGAAAGAAGTTTACGCCGGCCATGAGATCGCCAGTCACGGTTTCGAACATCCGTTCCTCGAACGTATCCCGCGGGCATGTGCGCTGAACGATATGCTGGCCGACCGCCGCGAACTGGAAAAAATCACCGGACGGATCGTCAACGGCTTCGCCCTGCCTTTCGGTACCTACGACCGTTCCGTGGTCGAGCTGCTGCGTTCCGCCGGCTACCTGTATTCCCGGACGACGCAGGCGACGGGAAGGTTCTGGATCCCCGATGATTTTCTCCAATGGCATCCGACCTGTCATCACCGGGATGCGCTGAATTTCTGCGAAGGGTTCAAAAA
>SUWI01000081.1 GCA_015061565.1 Lentisphaerota bacterium | reverse complement strand
CTTGAAGAGCCGCCGCAAATCCATTGTGCCGCCGATCAGGAACCAGACCGTGGAGACGATCGCCACGACACATGGGACATAGACACTGGTAATATGCATTTTGATCGCCCACCAGTGCGCCGGCCAGCGGTAGAACGCATTCCAGATGATGATGCAGATGAAGCAGAGGATAAACCTGAAGCCGAAACTCCAGAGAAACACCGACCAGGCCAGGATTCTGTCGCCTCGGGTATAGTTGGCATCGATCCCGATGATCTTGGAGAACGCTGACTTGAACGTCCACGGGATCCGCGGTTTGGACTCGCTGTCCGCATAGATCCCGCGGTGCAGCAGCCTTTCCAGATTGAACGGCTTGCGGCAGGTGAGGAGCGAGACCGTGATATAAAGCGTGATGGCGGTCACCAGGGCGATGAAGTAGATCTCCTGCGAATTGACCGGAAACTTTTCGGGCGTGACTTCCCATACGATCAAGGGATGGAAGGGACGGGAAACCGTTTCGAAGAACCAGCTGACGCTTTTGACCAGATCCATCTTGTCCAGCGCGGGATAAAGGTATTTTGCCCAGGTCTGCTGGCAGATGATGCCGGCGACCGCCAGGAAAGAACCAGAGCCGAGGGCGGCGAACGCGCCTGCCGTGGTGCCGCGTTTCCAGTAGAGACCGAACACGATGGTCGGTCCGGCGCCGCCCAGCCAGATCGCGCCCGTGATCGCGAAGAACATCAGGATATAGTCCATCTGCGCAAAGAAGAAACTGAAGAGGAAGGCAAACACTGCGACTCCGGCGATGACGCAGCGGAGCAGATTCAGCTGCTGTTTCGGTGTGAACGGCGTTTTCCGGAACGGCAGGATGATGTCCTGCACGATTATGCTGCCCCAGGAATGCATGTAGGTGGTATCGGTCGAGATCATGAGAAAGATCATCAGTGCGCACATGATGCCGGTGATCCCCATTGGCAGGATTTCCCGGACCGCTACCGGAACGAGCATCTGGCTGTAGATCGTTCCGAGGGTGCCGGCTTTCCCGCGGTCCACGGTCGCCACGGCCGCCTGCGCCGCCTCTTTATACCTGGACGGATCCACTGGTTTGCTGATATCGAATTTCCCCGTTTTGCGGAGGATCATCTTCATCTTCGGGGTGATCTCGCCTTTTTCCGCCATCGCGATCACATCCGGACGGATCGTGTCGAAGCGTTTTTCGGCGGCGGTTTCCTGAATCGTTTTGATAGTGAGCTGCTGGTGCACCCGGTCGGCGCCCGGACGGAAATCCAGGTGGTGGATGAAGGTGAACGCCGCTACGCCCAGCAGCAGATACATCATGTTGGAAAAACCGTTCCGCCAGGTGCCGAGCACCGCGCCCATTTTCTGTTCGTGCGGATTTCTGGCGGCCGCATTGTAACCCTGCGCTCCGCTCCAGGACATCCGGTTGAACACGCTGCCGAACATTCCGGCAAAGATATAGAACAGATTGAAGGTTCGGACCTGGCTCACATCGTAGGGATTCAGCATGCTCTTTCCCGGCGGACGGTCCATCAGTGCCGGGATGATTTCGCCGTACCAGGAGAAGCGCCAGATGATATAGACCACGATGATCGCGTAGAACGGATACGAAAGCAGTCCCTGCACACAGTCGGTCACCATGATGGTGATCTGCCCGCCCATGGTGATGATCCAGACTGCCACGCTCAGGAAGACCAGCAGCAGAAGCCCGAAGGTGGAGAATTTCCAGCCGCCGATGTAAAAATAGACCGGCAGGTCGAAGAAATACATGATGCAGCGGGCTCCGACCGCGGGGAAGATCGCGTAGTTGATGACTCCGGAGATCGACTGCAGGATCGCGGCAAAGATCCGGAATCCCCGGCTGTAGCGCATCTCCAGGAACTGCCCCATGGTCATTGCCCTCGTTTCGCGGAACCGGTAGGTGCAGTAGCCGGTCAGGCCCAGGATCAGCGCCAGCGGCGCCGTGATCGTTCCCCAGAACCCGATCCCGTAACCGACCGCGTAGTTCATTTCCCACATCGCCACCAGCGAGACGAGTCCCATGTTGGCCTCGCCGCTGGCCACGCAGATCACGTAGCGGCCCGCCACCCGGCCGGCGGCAAGAAAGTCCGCCACGCTTTTCACATACTTCTGCGATTTCAGGCCGATGAACAACACGATCAGCAGCGGCATGACAACGATGCACCAATCCAGCCAAGTCATAATATATTGTCTCCTGCCCTTTTATCCTAACTTTTCCTGCGTTTTCAGGAAGACGGCCATATCCGGTTTCACATTGCGCAGAACATTGCCTTTGACCCCTTCGAAAGCGCTCCGGGACCGGGCGTGAGTTCCGCCGATCCCGCTGTCGGCTGTTCCGGCTTTGAACATTTTTTTCATCCTCCTGTTATTCCGGGTCCAATTCAAAATTCCCGCTGTTTATTTGGTAAATTGCCAAATCAGCAGATCCCAGTATTCCAGTTCGGGAACGGTAACGGACGCTGTGCCGTTGTCCTCCCGGACCTTCAGTTCGAGCGGCTTGCCGCCGTTGTCCGGACTCAGCACATGACAGCGGATCCCGCTGAACCCGGCCGGGATCCGGCAGGTGATCCGGAAGTTTTTCCGGATTTCCGGTTTCTCATGTTCACCCTTGAAAAAATCCCGGTTGGCGGGCAGATTCAGCAGGTTCATGCAGCAAATGATTTTTTCCCCGTCCTTTTTGACAAAAGACGTATCGGCGAAACAGATTTCCGGAACGGAAGCCGAGACCGATTTTTCATCGATCCACTTCAGCTGCGGATCGAATATGAATTCGGAATAGCGGATCGCGAATTCGGTATATTTCCGGTAGATCTCCAGGCATTCTCTGTTCAGATTGAACCGGGAGTAGGTCCCGAGTCCGTTGGCATAATACATGGCGAGCGCGGGCGCGAAATCTTCGGCTTTATCCCATTTGCGGTAGGAGAGCGAGGAATTCGAAACCACCTGCGAAGTGAACTGCCGGACCGATTGATGGATCAGTCCGAACGTGTGATAGAGCCGGTTGGCGGGTTTGCTGGTGACGACCTCGCTCATCCAGATGATGTTCGGATGTTTCGCGGTCAGCGGATCGAATTTCTCCCGGTTGCGGATCAGTTCGCTTTTGAGCGTGTCACGGTCGGTGATCCTCAGCATTTTGCCTTCGACTTCCTTCTGGAGCGACATGACTTCCCAAGGCAGGCCGTTGACCATCTGGATGAAATCCGGCGCGATATCCTTCAGATTGCGTTCGATTTCGCCCAGCACCTTCGACTGCACCCCGTCATAATTGAGTTCGGTCGCTTTGCCGCCCTGTTCATTCAGCGCTTTGGCGGTGCGGCGGCTCCAGCCGACGAACGAGTCATGGAAGAAACCGTCCCAGCCGAACATTTCGACCGACTGGCGCATTTTTCTGCCGTATTCGGGTGCATAGCGGTCGGTGTTCGGGGAATAGAGATCGTCCCAGCGGAACCAGAGGCGCATCGGCTTGCGGGTCTGAGGATCGATGAGCCGTCCGTATTTCTGCCAGATGTAGCCCGGCGCCACCGTGAGATTGTCGTAGCCGATCAGCTTGATGCCGTTTTTCTGCAGTTCCTGTTTCCATTTGATGATCCTGGCTTTGGAGACTTTGAACTTTTCGATTTCCTTCATCCGCCGTTTGCTGATATCGTTTTTCCAGCGGGGCGAAAACCACCAGTCCGTCGTCGGGACGACTTCGGACCAGACCGGCATCCATTCGAAAAATTTCAGGATGTTGCAATAGCTTTTTTTATACTGTGCGGCATTCCGGACGATGCTTTTGTCCGGATAGGAGAGATAATAGCCGCTGTCAACGCAGAGCACCTGGATCCGGGGAAATTTGATCAGGCCCGGATAGACTTCGCACAGCACGGATCTTTCCGATGTCCGGTCCCTGTCGCGGATGACGAGCTGGAATTCCTTGCCGTATTCGCCCTGCGCGGTGAATTGATATTTCAAAGTCTGCCGGCCGGGCTTGAGCGTGGCCCCGGATGGCTCGGATGCGGTATTGTCGATCCCGTCCCGGCGGATGATCTCGATTTTCACGGGGCAGGGGGCCTTGGCGGTATTCTCCACCTGCGCCGTAAGCCGGATCGGTTCGCCGGGCCGGTAGACCATTTTATCAGTCTCCAGAGAATGGATGACGACCGCGGCATGACTCAACGCGGGGAGCATGCAGAGCAGCAGTGTTTTGTTCATAGATCATTGACTCCTGTTTCAATTCTTCGATGCGTCCTGATGGATCAGGTCTTCGACATATTCCTCGATCGATTTGCCCTGTCCGGCCGCTTTGAGCATGATTTTTTCGATATCGCCGATCCGGACCGTGATGAAGCCGATCCGGCCCGGCAAAGCAGCCCAGGCGGCTCTGGCTTTGGCGATCTGTTCGTCATTCAGTCCGAACGCGCGGAGGATACCGATGGCCATCAGCTCATTGCCGGCGGTGTTCATGTGGACTCCGTCCACGGTCAGCAGATTGCCTTTCGCTTTCGGATGGGCCGCCTTGAAATCCCTAATGAATTTTACCAGGTCTGCATTCAGATCGATCAGCAGGCATTTTTTCTCCGCGGCGAGCTCGCGAAGGAACTTGTTGTATTCCGCCAGCCGGCGATTGAAATTGCCGTTGGGCGCTTCATAAATCATGGTGGCAGTCATGATGCCGACTTTGATCCCCGCGGCCTGGGTCCGGGTCACGATCTCGGTGATGTTTTTCCGGTAATCTTCCAGCTGGACGCCGCGTTTCCCATACCAGACATCGTTGACTCCGCAGCTCAGCAGCATGATCTGCGGCTTCTTTTTCAGAATGTGGCGTTCCAGCCTTTCCAGCATGAGAACGGAGTTGTGTCCTCCGAACCCGGACGGGATCTTGACCGCCTCGATGCCGTTGGCTTTCAGCCCGGACATGACCAGATTCACGTATCCGGCCGGAACGCTGTTGCCGTAAGCTGTGATGGAATCGCCCAGAAAAGCGATCACATCCCCGTTTTTCACCGCGATCTGCGCAGAGAGTGCGGCCGAAATCAAAATTCCGAAAAGGGAAACGATAGTTTTGACTTTCATCATGAGATTGCTTTTTTTGATGTTTTTTTACTCCGATGCGGTCATGGACAAGTTATCACCAGAAATCCAGACCCGCCGCCGTGGTATAAGCCTTCAGATTATAGGGCGCCACATGTCCGTCCACATACAGGAAATTCACTGCCAGCTGATGCCTGGGATACAGCCGGTAGCCTGCGGTCGGCAGGATCAGTTTGGAGTAGATGTTATATTCTCCTCCGCCGTCTCCCAGCTGGTAGCGTTTTCCGGCCTGACTGATCTTCGTGATTTTGATCCCGAGCGATTGCGGATTGTTCAGAACATTGATCGAGGTTCCGAGTGACCCGTTGTAGCCGTAATAATAATCCAGCAGTTTCCGCTGTTCCGATTTGCAGTAATTGATCTTGCGCTTGGAAGGATTGGTGTTCGCCCAGAAATGGTCGATGTAGCCGGCGTTTTCCAGAATGCGGAAATAGGTCTGCTTGTTGGATGCCGTGAGCGCCTGGTCGCACGGCAGGACCAGATCGTTGTTGTCGTTCGTGTAGGCCATGGCATAGAGACCCATCTGTTTGAGATTCCCCACGCAGCTCATCGCATTGGCGCGCTGCTTGGCCTGATTCAATGCCGGGAGCAGCATCCCCGCCAGGATCGCGATGATCGCGATCACCACGAGGAGTTCTATCAAAGTAAACTTCCGGTTTTGACAGCATCGGATCTGATCCGAATGATTTCGTTTTTTCATAGTTATTTACCTCCTTGAAATATGGTTTTATGTTTATTGCGTTGTTTTTTGATCCTTTTTTATTTCCCCGGCAGCAGATAAACGATGGTATCCGGCTTCACGTCCCGCAGGACATTGCCTTCGACGCCTTCGATCCGCCACCCCTTGGGCAGATCGACTTTCAGTTCCTTCACGCTGTCATAGAAGAACAGGGCGCCGCCTTTTTCGCTGATCCAGGAAGTCCCGAACGGCGTTTCCCGGATATACGGATACCCGACCAGCTGCTGTGCTTTGTTGATATGCGGATTCAGCTTGGCCATCCGTTCGACCTTCGCCAGTTCGCCCGGCGTGCGCTCGAAGCCGAAGGCATAGCCGTCGACGTTGATATAGGTGAACGTTCCGAACATCGAGGTCCGGAAATAGTCCAGCGCCATATCGTCTCCGGCTGTCCCGGTGGACGGCGAGGCCAGGAAGATCGAAAATTCCCGGCCCTGGAACGGCTGGTAGACCCGCTGGCGGTACCACCAGTTGTCGATCACCAGCGGATTCTGGCCTTCGATGCCGATCATGACATTCTGTGCGTAGAAATGGCGGAAGATTTCGATTCCGCCATACAGACAGGGCAGGGAGTTGCGCCGGCCGTAGTTGATGTTGCCCATGGCCGTTCCGTACATGTCGAAATACAGTGCGCCGACGCCTCCTTTGATGGCATTGTCCATTTTGGCGAAATACCATTTCCGGAAATCGGCATTGTTCAGGTCGATGACCGGGTGGACATTGGCGTAGGCATGGATCTTGCCCTGCATGTTGCGGACGAACCATTCTTTGTGTTCCCGGAAAATCATTTCGCTGTCGCCGTGGCAGTAGTCGCCGGCTGTCCACGGGAACGGGATCAGTCCGTTTTCGCGGATCATCTTATACCTCGCCATCAGGCGGGGATTGTCGACCCCCTCGATCGGACTGGGACAAAGCGGGAGCGCCATGCGCTTGAAACCGAGTTTGGCAGCCGTTCTGATCGCCGCATTGATCTGCTCCTGCGAACAGACATTCTGCCAGGTTGCGGTCGGGACCGGGGCAATGGCCTGCAGTCCGGCTTTGGCACG
Source organism: Lentisphaerota bacterium (assembly GCA_015061565.1). GTDB lineage: Bacteria > Verrucomicrobiota > Lentisphaeria > Victivallales > UBA1829 > SIG94. The sequence goes on along the minus strand of SUWI01000081.1, from coordinate 14,163 downwards.
CAGGTTTTTCCGCTGGAACTGATACATCGCCATCCATTCGTTGTTGTCTTTTTCCGCGCCCGACGAGAACGCGTGCCAGACATACGGCATTTGAACCGGAGCCGAACGGTAACCCGCCCGCAGATTCATGCTCTGCTGGATCCGTTTTCCTCCCGCCTCTATGACCAGCCGGGGACTGGCCGGGACCGGTTCTTCGACAAATTCGGAGTAGACTCCGGACGGCGCGCAGACCCAGGTGAACGGCTGGCCGCTGCCGAAGAAGCCCCAGCTCCAGGTGTCAGCTTTCTGTTTTCCCGAAAAATCGAATTCCACATACCCGCGGGGCGGGGAATAGCAGGACATCCGGCGGACCATGTGGTTGGCCGTGTCCTTTCCCAGTGCCAGCAGCGAGGTCACTTTCAGCGATTCGATCATCTTCGGGGACTTCACGATCTTCGCCCGTTCCGCAAAGGCGGTGAACGTGCGGTCTTCCAGTTGGAGTTTCCCCGCTTTGAATTCCCATTCCAGAACCGTTCCGTCATCCGTGCTGTAAATCAGCTTGACCGTTTCCCCGGACGGTTCGATTTTCTCCAGTTTCCACTCCCCGGAAACCGTTTTTCCTTCGCTGCGGCTGGCCGACAGTTCGGAGGTGGAGGCATCGATATCCGCCAGCTTGCCCGAGAAGACCAGGCTCGGTGCCGCCAGTTCGGTCACATACGGTTCCGATGCGTCCCCCCAGAAAACGTTCAGCGTTCCGTCTTTATTGACCGTCATCCGGATCCCGTTTTCAAAGCGGATCGTGTTGTCCTTGACGGAAACTTTTCCCTTCAGATCGGATATTTCCATGACCGGCCGGCGGAGCGTGACCGCGAGCGAGCCGTGCTGTTTTCTTGCCGGCGGGGCGGGCGTGGAATAAATCGCCCGGGCAGGATCGAGCGGGATGCCGGAGACTTCCGCCGCCAGCGCCGCGAACAATGCTTTCCCGTATGCCCAGGTCATGAACTGACGCAGTCCTGCCTTGCGGTCCCAGTTTTCATTGAGATACAGGACTTTCCCTTTCCCGTATGATTTCACGGCCGCCAGAATGCCGGCGTTTTTCCCATCTTTGTCGATGATTGGAAGCAAAACTTCAGCTTTCGGATCCAATTTCACTTCCCGGAACCCGCCGAACAGCGGCCATTGTCCGGGCAGGATCCGAAAATTTTTACTGTCCGGTTTTTTGACCGTCAATCCGGCGATTTTCTTAACCATTTTTCCCGGCTGGACGGGCAGCAGATCGCCGAACGCGGAAGGGACGCAATAGGTCACCAGCAGGGTTCCTCCGTTTTTGACATATTCTTTCAGTTTTTTGATCCGTTCGGGCGTGAACATCTTTTTCTGCATTTCCGCCGGGATGCCCGTGATGATGACCAGCTTGTATTCGGCCAGCCGGAGCATCGCCGGGGTGATGCCGTCCTTGGCTTTCGGTTCGACCAGATCGGTCAGGAACGTCTTGATGGATGCGCCGCCCATGCCGTCCAGATAAGTCGAATCCAGCAGGGTCACGCAGCTGCCGCATTTTGCGAACATGGCGGCGGTGCCTTTTCCCACCCAGGGACGGCTGCCGTGGAACAGCAGGATCTTTTCCCCTTTGCCCGTCGGTTTCGGCAGTTTTTCCAGACCGGCGGCCGGATCATCGGACGGCAGGGCAGGGACCTTCGCGATGTCCTCCGGTTTTTCCGGAGGAGTATATTTCTCATCATCCGTGAGGATGATCGCATCGATCCGGACATATCCCATCGGCGTGGTGATTTTGATCTCGTTTTTTCCAGTGGGGAGTTCGATCTCCTTCAGCTTGATCCAGTGCCAGGAACCGGATTTTTCTCCCGGTTTGAACGGTTCGTCGCCGAAAATTCCCAGCTCGGTCCCGTTGATGGAAAGCACGCCTTTACGCCATTTCTGTCCCTGGGTCATGGTGCGGACCCAGACCTGATATTTTCCCGCTTTGGCGAGTTTGCAGCTGCCGGAAAGTTCGCCTTTGCGTTCCAGCCCGACGATCATTTTTCCATTGGAATACTGCCGGGCATGCTGTCCGATCTGCCATTTTCCCTTCGGAATAAGATTTTCCCCTTCGATCCGGAATGCTTCCGCATGGACGGCTCCGATCAAAAAGGCAAGACTGAAGACGATTGCTTGTAATTTCATAATGGGTCCTCCCGTTGTTTATTTATCCAAGCACCAGTTGACCTGTTGACGCAGATCTCTATCACTACGGGATCCCACGTGCAGATCGCCGTAGATCACGTTGAACGATCCGCCATGCGGCGCATTGATTCCGGCATATTTCGCATCGCCCGCGGATTTATTGTTGATTTCGCAGTAAAGCGGGATCCGGGAGTGAGTCACCGGGAATTTCATGGTGAAGAAACGTTTCGGCAACTTATCATCACCGGTGCCGGTGACCACTCCGAACAGATTGGTGTATGATTTAATGGATGATGTAAACAGGTGGACCTTGGCGATCCGCTGAGTGTCCGCTTTCCTGACGATTGGACCGTTGGAGGGACATTCCCAGAACGGTGCCACTTTGCCGCTGCCCGCCCGGTATTTCTTCAGATAAAGCGAGTCAAGAGCATAGACTATATTGTTGTTGGCGGCGGTGTAGTTGCCGCTGGGGGCATAAGGCCGGTTATAGGTCGGGCCGGGCAGATATTCATTGTAATCCGATCTGTACATCGCCATCGCGGTGGCGATCCCTTTGTACTGGCTCATGCATTGAGTGCCGCGGGCACGTTCCCGTGCCTTGTTCAGTGCCGGCAGCAGCATTCCCGCCAGGATCGCAATGATGGCAATCACAACGAGGAGCTCTATCAGCGTAAAATTGCACTTCAGCCCTGAGCGATGAATTGGTTGAGATGAGGTATCGCCGATGTCGTATCGGTTTTTCAGCATGGTTTCCGTCCTTTCTATGTTTGTTATTGTTGTTATTGATCCAGTCCTCGATCGGTGCTCAGGCAGCGCATTATTTCTGCCGCCGGTTTCCTGTATGTAATTCTTTCGAACATCGCGATCTCCTTGATTTTCATTCCAGCAAAAGGGAACGGATTTTTGCCTGCATGTCATCGGTGACGCCGCATTCTCGCAGGAATCCGCAGACCTGCTCCTGACGCGAACCGCCGGGAACGACGGTTTCCAGTTTTTCCATGAACTTGGTCCAGACTTCCGACAATCGGGAACGTTCGCCCGAGACGGACAGATTGGACAATTCGTAATCATTCAGGCAATCGGCGTCATTCACGCCGAGCATGGTTTCCAGCAGGAACGCCAGGGTCCCGGTGCGGTCGCCGCCGCCCTGACAATGAAAATACAGCGGATAGGCAGCAGGATCGGCAAGCAGTTCGAAAATCTTTTTGACCTGTTTCCGCTGTTCCGCGGAAAAGATCCCCTGTCCCTGCGGACCGCCCCAGGTGGCATAGGCGCTGAACGGGATCAGTTCATACCGCGGGATCCCCCGCAGCGCACCTTTGTCTTTGCCGCTGCGCAGATCCAGCTCCGTATGGAGCTTCAGGTCTTCGAGCAGGACTCTCCGTCCGGCTTCCGTAACTGCGCTGCCTCCCGGCTGATTGGTCCAGGGCGGATCGAATTGTCCGCCGCGGAAAAGCATTCCCTGCCGGATCCGTTTTCCCGAGGCGGTTTTCCAGCCGCCGAGGTCGCGGACATTGGTGACATTCGGAACGCTGATCCAACGGGGCTGTTCGGCTACGGTCGTGAAAGTCCGTACAGCGGAAAATTTTTTGCCGCAAGCCGCGCGCCAGTAATATTTCCTGCCAAGTTCGAGATTGACGATTTTCGCACGGAACCGGATCCTGCCGTTTTTCAGCTTGCGGCTTTTTCCCTCGACCTGACGGACAAGTTTTTTGAAATCCGCACTGCCGGAAATCTGCAGCACGGATTTTTCCGTCCCGCCTTCCCAGACGAAATCCACCGGAACCGGACGCGTCAGATCGGTCTTTCTCGGTTCGATATCCGGCGTGTGAGGCTTTGCCCGGTGCGGATCGTTGAAAAACGCCTTCTGTTCCCGGCTGAGAAAAGAAACTTTCGCCCCGTCCTGCGGCTCGGACGCGAGAAGCACCGTCATCGATAAAACAGCAGGATATTTTTTCGATATGAGACAACCGGCCTTTTTACGTTTCGGCTGCAGGTTCGAGATATGGAATTTGCTTTGCTCCGTTTTCATTTCATACCTCATATTTGATGACGACATTTTCATAGGTGACCAGCGTCATCGGCAGGGTGATGGTCTTCCCTTGGCCGGTGAATTTCAGTTCTTTCCACTTTCCGGCGCCGGTCAGCTGAAAGATCTTCCGGGGCATTTTCCGGAACACGATCTCCGGTTTTTCCAGTGTGTCGAAACTCAGGTTGACCAGAGCGGCGATCGGTTCCTTGTTCCGGGTGATCCCGCAGCGGAAATACGTATCCTGATTGATGGCGCAATACGCGGGAAGCGAGGCGGGATCAAGACGTTTGAGCAGCGTCAGAAACCAGAGCTTGCGCGATGGCTTGAGCATGTTGTAGATCGTGTTGCGCATGGCGACCGCGGTCATGATGTTCCTGCCGCCGAGTTCGTTTTCGAAATAAATGCTGCCGGATGCCACCGATTTCATATCCGGACTGGACCGGAACGGACGGTAGAACAGTTCCGACAGGACTTTGCCTTTGATCCGGGTGAAGAACGGGGCGGAAAAATCATTCTGGAACGGCATCGGACGGCCGAGTTCCGGATCGATCTCGCAGGCAAACCGGAATTCCTTGTGCGTCGGCGTCGCGCCGATCAGTTTGCCGAGTCCCTTTTCCTGAATGGCGAAAGCGGCATTGCCGTCGATCAGGACTTTGCCGGAAAGGACGCGTTTCATTTCGGCTTTGGACATCGCCCGGGCCTGACTGCCGCACAGCAGGGTGACGCGCTTCGGATCGAAATCGCCGTAACTGCCGGGGATGCCGAACCGGTTCAGGTAAAGTTCCTGCCAGTCTTCCCATTCGAGATAATACGGCGACAGGTGGGCGGGGCGCCAGCCGTATTCCTTCGGAGGAATGACCGTGCGCGGGCCGAGCCAGTCGATGCCGTCGCAGAGGTTCAGCAAAGCATCGTAGAACCCGCGGTGCTGAGCGATGATCCGTTCATAACGGGCGCTTTCCGAAGCTTCCGGTTCCGCCAGGTTGGTGATCCAGAGTTTCGCCCCGTTCAGGCCGTTCAGAATGCCGCCGGTGATATGCGAATGCATTCCCATGGACGATTTGCTGAACCGGTTGTGCGGACAGGTGTCCGCTTCATCCAGCAGGACGGGGATGCTGCCCGCCGCTTTCTTCATCAGATTGGTGTGATGCATCCGCATCGGGAAATCGAGCGTGCGCTGTTCCAGATACAGTGCGTTGTGGATCCGCAGGAACGGGGTGTTTTTTCCGGCGAGGGTCTTGCAGAACTGTTCCATGAGCATGTATTCGCGTCCCCCGGCACAGCTGCCGCAGGGAATGTCTTCCCCGCCAGCCTCGTCGATCGCCTGACGGATCAGGCCCGCCAGTTTCAGCAGCGATTCCTGCCGGATCTCATCGAACAGCGTTGCAACCGGATCGCCGGCCGGCGCCTGCATCAGATATTCCCGCAGCTCATCCGCCTTGAATTTCCGTTTGCTCCGCGCATTGAAAATCTTCATGTGGAGCGGACAGAAACATTCGAGCCCGTGCGAGCTGTTGTTGATGAGCCGCAGATCGTCGTCGGTCAGGAAAAATGCCGGACGATGCGGAGTCAGCGCCAGGAAGATTTCCCGCGCATACTGCAGGAACTCCGGCTCTTCCGGACACATCCGGTAGGTGGTTTTTCCGCTGATGTTGATCGTATAATGCCAGTTTTTGCCGCAGATGGTCTGACCGTTCCAGCCGTGGCCCATGATGGACTGGATCAGGATGCCCGGCTGCACGTTGGTGCCTTCCAGTTTCCGGCGCAGTTCGCCGAACTTCTCCGCAAAATAGCGGATCTTCTTCAGCGGTTCATCGCCTTCGGGCTGGAGCGTCATCGAATACGCAGGGTTGGTCAGGCCGACTTCCCCGGCCAGCCGTTTCGCCTCGGAGACCATGTAATCCACTTTGGCGGGAAAGAACGGCACCACGTTGATGAAACACATCCGTTTTTTCGCTTTTCCGTCCGCCAGCACGGCGGCGAATGGAGCATTTGCGGCATTGCCCATTTTTCAGATCCCTTTCGGCCGGCGCATCAGTCTTTCAGCAGACGTTTTCTGACGAATTCCAGATTGTGCTTCATGCCGATTTCCGGTTCGGGCAGATCCTCCGGATACCAGTATTTTTCATATTCGTCGCTGACATAGCCGGTATAACCGATCTCGCGGAGCGCCTTCAGCGCCTCATCCCATTGGACCGTTCCTTCGCCCATCAGGCAGGACTTTTTCTTGAGCGGGATGCGGGATTCGAGTTTCCAGTCCTTGATGTGGACATGGAAGATATGGCGGGCGGCTTTGCGGATCGCTTCCGCGCCGGTTTCGACTCCGGCCAGTTCGACCCAGGCATAATCCAGCAGCATGCCGACGTTCGCCATGTTGACGTCTTCGATCAGCCGGACCACGTCGCGCACGCTCATGGTCAGTGAACCGATATGGGTCTCGATGCAGATCTTCACGCCGAATTTTGCCGCGTATTCGGCCGTGCGGCGGATGCCGTCGACCGTGCGCGTCCAGCAGTCGCTGAACCAGACTCCCTGCTGGCTGAACGGTTCGACTCCGCCGTAGACCCGCACGAGCGGGCAATGCAGAATGGCGGCGATCTCGATGACCCGTTTCAGGTTTTTGATCACGCCCTCGCGTTCTTCCATTTTTACGAAATTCTGGTAGTAGGAAGTCAGGCAGGAAAATTCCATGCCCTTGGCCTGCGCGGCGGCGTAAATCTTTTTCGCTTCGTCGTCGGTGATGGTTTCGCTGTTGATCTGGCCGTCTTCGGCCACCCGGACTTCGATGCCGTCGTAGCCGATGGCCTTGAAAAGGTCGATCACCTGGTAGATGTCGCACTTGGGCGCTCCCATGGTGTGACCCGAAAATTTGATTCTGTTGTTCATGATTCTTATCTCCTCATTTTTAGGTTTTCATATATGGATCGCGGATTCGCCGGGAACAAAAACGCCCTCGATGATCCGTCCTTTTGCTTTGTTTCCGTCTTTAAGACAACGGGCAAGGCGGAGCGCTTCCAATGCCATTTCCCGGATCTTCGGATCGATGGTGGTCAGCGCGGGCTTGACGAATTCCTTGAGCAGGGAATGGTTGTCGTAAGCGGCGATGCCGATCTCTTCGGGGACGCGGATGCCGCGCCGGACCGCCACTTCGTTGAGCTGCGCGGCGGGATAATACTGCGTCATGAAATAGAGTGTGCGTTTGCCGTCGCGTTCCGCCAGCAGACGCATCATTTGAGCTTCCGCGGGCAGGGCGGGTTCCAGGTTGTAAAAGACCGGTTCGATATCGGCGTTTTTCCGGAGTGCTTCGGCAAAACCTTCGATCCGTTCCTGTTCGCAGCAAGTGGCGCTGCTGTTGTTGCAGATGATGAACTGTTCGTAATACCCGGCTGCGATGATGCGTTCCGCCAGTTCGGCGGCGGCTTCGCGGTCGTTGCCTCCGGCACAGGGGAAACCCGGAACCTTGCGGTTGAGCAGGACCACATTTTTCAGGTTGTCGCGGCTGCGGACCAGGAACTGGTTGTCCTGGTCGGACGTGCCGATCACCAGCACGGCGTCGAATTTGGCGCAGCGGGGACTTTTCAGGATCTTGGCCAGATCGCCGATCTCATAGAGTTCATAAACGGTTTTCAGCAGATATTCGTCGGCGTAATCCTTCATGACGGCATTGACCTGCACCATGAAATCGGAAAACTGGGCATACAGCCATGGGGTCAGGATCAGCAGTGACAGCGGCAGATTCTTCTTTTCCGCGAGCGCCACCGCCACCAGATCGGGACGGTAATTGAGTTCCTGACTGACTTTCAGCACTTTTTCGATGGTCTGCGGGGACAGTCCGAGCGACGATTTCTTATTGTTCAGCACATAAGAAACCGTGGCTTTGGAAACTCCGCATTTTTTTGCTATGATTTCAATGGTCGCTTTCATTTTCGGTTTTATATCACTGGGTTTAAGTATGATTTTGTTCACGTGAAACGGATCATGATGATAATTATAACCGATTTTCCTGATTTGTCAAGAGATAAAACTGAAAAAAAGTCACTTTTCTGCCGAGTCGGGGTATGACGTCACTGGCGTTGGGTGGGTAAAAAGTTCTCTTCGCGAACAGAAACGGAGAATACGGAGGGAACGGAGAATACGGACAACGCGTAATCCATGGGTGGCCCCGGAAGGAATAGACGAACTGGATGTCGATCTGTGATCTTTGCCACTGGAGATGGGCTCCCGCGGCGCTCCGTATTCTCCGTATCCTCCGTAATAAAAGTTCGCGGGATCCTAACGGACCATCTTTCCCAATTCGACTCCTATGAAACTGAGCTTACGGGAAGCTGCCGATTGAGCCCAAGTTTCCACGCTTTTGCGGAAGCGTGCGCCTCCGGAGATGCTGACCGGATACCCGTGCCGTTTCGGGGAATGTTCTGTTTTTTTCTCTCCGGCGTTTGAAAAAGGCCGATTGTATGCTAAAATAGATTTTACGCAGTATTTTTGAGATTACCGTTGCTGATACTGAAAAGATGATGGAGATATTCTTATGAAACGGATCCTGATCGCAGGCGGGGGCGCCGCCGGGATTTCCGCGGCTCTTGCCGCTGCTGAAACCGGGGCGGAAGTGACTTTGGTCGAAATGGACGGCGGTTTGGGCGGCGACCTGTTCTCCGGGATGCCGCTGCTCGGCGCCTTTACGGCAAAGGGCATGCAGATTTCTCACGGCGTTTTGGATGAACTCCTGGATTCGTGCCGGAAAATCCATCCGGCCGGCGTAATCGGGCCGGTCTGCGATTACCGCACGGTCGTCGGTCTGTGTCTCGATCCCGAAGTGCTGCGTCTGGCGGTCTGCCGGCTGATCGGAGAGCATCACATCAAACTGCTGCTGAACACCATGATCATCGGTGCCGAGGTCCGCCAGGGGGTGCTGGAAAGCGTCCGTGTCAGAAGCAAGAACAGTGAATATATCCTGCCGCTGGATGCCGCCGTGGATGCCACCGGCGGAGGATATCTCGCCGCAATGTGCGGCTGCAAGGTGTTCTTCGGCAGCGAAGACAAGACATTTCAGCCGGCAAGTCTGATTTTCAGAATGTGCGGGGTTGATTACGGGAAACTGCTTGAGCATATCCGGAATCATCCGGAAGACGTTCTGCTCTGTGAAAATTCCGCTTTGCCCGCCGACCGGAGGGAAGCCGCGGAATTGCTGGAGCGGCAGGGAATGCCGTATGCCGCGTTTTCAGCTGAGTCCTCGCTGCTGGCACCCGCAATGAAGGCCGGCAGGCTTCATCCCTGCACAGCGGCGTTTATCACTCCGACCGCCCCGGAACGGGGTGAAGTCTGTCTGAATGTCACCCGGGCCTCCGGCGTGGATTGTTCCGATGACGCCGCCGTATCCGGAGTGCTTCCTGTGCTGGCCGGACAAGTGATCCGGACTGCTGAGTTTTTCCGTAAAGAAATGCCCGGATTTGCCGATGCTTCCGTATCGCATGTTTTCCACAAATGCGGCGTGCGGGAAAGCGGCCGTATCGAGGGTGAAGCCGTTCTGACGCATGAGAATGTGATTTCGGCGGCGGTCTTCCCCGATGCCGTTGCGCAGGGGTGCCATCATGTGGATATCCATGGCAGCGGGACGGCGCAGATCCGCATTCCGGTTCGGGACGGTCTGGCTTATGACATTCCCAGAGGGGCGTTATGTCCGAGAGGATTGAAAAACGTATTTGCCGCCGGAAGGTGCATTTCGTCCGACCGCGGTGCCAACGGTTCTGTCCGGGTCATGGGAACGTGTATTTCCACTGGACAGGCCGCGGCAAAACTGGCCGCGGAGATATGACTTTCCCTTCCGGGAGACATCCATAAAGATCCTTCGGAAATCCGCTGAAAACGCTTTTTTTTTCGATCCCCCTCTTGAAAATTCGTTTCGGATGGATTATATTTAGCGCTAAATCATAATCTGGAGGCTGAAAATGAAAAACATATCTGCGATTCTGTTGGTTCTCGTGGGGATGATGTCTTTTGCCGGTGTCATCGAAAGTCTGACTCCAAACGGTTTCGCTACAGATCCGAAGCCCCGGCTGGACCGTGCCGACCGTTTTGAATTCCGCCTCGATGAACCTGCCGCTGCTCCGCATTTGAAAATCCGTCCGCAGAAATTCCAGATCCGGAAAGGAAGCGCCTACTGGATCGAACCGACCGTCGACCGCCCGTTCGAAGTCATTGCGGAAAAAGACGGCGAACTGATTCTGAAATTCTCCCATATTCCGTATCAGTGGATCGGTATTTTCCCGGCGGGCAAAAATCTGCTCTCCCGGAAACATCTCTCAGCCGGGATCAAAACGGCGGATGGTGCGGCCGGACCGCTCAAGGCCGGCGGCATGTTGTGGGAAAAATCCGCCAGCCGGGGTCTTTTCCGCACCGATATCGAAAAGGGAATCGGTCTGACTCCGGGAAAAATGTATCGCTTGACTTTCGGTTTCCATTGCAAAAGAAAACCGGATCTGTGGGGGGCATTCATGTCTGTCGGTTTTGACCTGACCTCGGACAAAGGCGAGCGGAAACGGTTCCGGGTCGTGCTGGGGAACCGGATCGACAATGATGGAGACGGGGACGGTTTCCTGCGCTTTACCGTTCCGGCAGACTGGAAAAGCTGCCGGGCGGATTTCTTCGCCGCCGGGGAGTTCGGACCGATGAAAATGATTTTCACCGATTTCGATCTGCGGGAGGCACCCGTTCCGATGCGGAATCATCCGAGGCATCACGGCACGGCCAACCAGTATCCGCCGAAAGTTTCGGAGAAAACTCTGCTGAAACGGCTGGCGGACCGGAAACCGTATGAAGTGAAGATCACCCGTTTTGCGGAACGTCCGGTTCTGGAGATCAACGGAAGGATGCAGCCGTTCACCGGATACTCCGGAGCCTACGGGCCGACGGCGCGGATGTTCGATGAAGCCGGCTATCCGGTTGCCTGGGTTCCCCTTCGGCTGGCTGCCCATTACCGGTATCGTTCGCTCGTCAAAAAACCGATCTGGAAAAGCCGCGGGCAATACGATTTCTCACAGGTTGATGAAATCCTGAAAAACCGTCTGCTCCATGCCCCGGACCAGCCGCTGCTGCTGGCGGTGGCGCTGTATCCGTATCCGGGTTTCACCGAGGATTTCCCGGATGCGGTCTGGCGCGAACATGACGGTTCGAAACTCGGGATCGAAAAACTGCCCGGCAAATATTTCCATTCGCTCACCGGGGAGATCTACCGCAGGGAAGTCGGGGATGCACTGTTCCGTCTCGGCGAATATCTCCGGAAATCCCCTTACGGGAAAAATGTGATCGGAATTCACGTCACCGACGGCGGCGACGGACAATGGTATGACTGGACCCACAGCGACTGGCAGTCCTTCCATTTCGATTATTCGGAACAGAGCCGCCGGGAAATATGTTATCTGCTGCGGAAGAAATACAATAACAATATCGAGGCACTGCGCAAAGCCTGGCAGATGCCGGAAGCGGAGTTCGATACCTTGCAGATTCCCAAACCCGCCGAGTGGAAACCTTTCTTCAACACGCTGATGGATCCCTCGGTCGGTGCTCAGAAGCGGCTGATCGATTTCGGTCTTGTGTATGAGGATGCGCTCGTGCATACGATTGACACCCTGCTGGGACGGTTCAAGGAGGGAATCGGGCGGAATGTGATCGGAACGGTTTACTTCCCGCACGATTCCACCGGCGCATTGATCCGGGCGAAAAACATCGATGGCATTATGAGCGTTCCGTTTTACGGCGGACACCGTGCGCTCGGGGCGGCCAATTTCATCGAACAGCCTGCCGGTTCTTTCCGGATCAATGACAAAATGCTGCTGACTGAAATGGATCACCGGTCGGATTATTCCGAGCTGGGCTGCCGGGTCGGCGGCTTCGACCGTTACGGGCTTGGCGTTCCCGTCGGTCCCGACCGGCTGAACAGCCAGCTGCGCCGCGATTTCGCCATGACCCTGACCCAGGGGGAATACTGCTGGATCCTGACCATTGCCGGCTACAACACCTGGAGCGAGAAATTTTATCCTATACTCCCGGAATATCTTCGTGCCGCCAGGGCCGCACTGGACCGTCCGGAATGGTATGACTGGGGTGCAATATCCTTCATCGCCGACCTGAAAGCCAAACGCAACTCCGGACGCAGCTACGGTTTCGGCTACAACACCACCCGGATGCCGCGCAAGGCGATCATGCATTCCGGCGTCGGGTTCAGCGATTATCTGGTCAGCGATATCGGCAACGGCCGTCTCCGGACCTCGAAGATTTATATATTCGCCGACAACCAGAACCTCACCGCCGGACAGGTCGAATACATTCGGCGGCATTACCAGAAAAACGGCAATATTCTGGTCTTCACTTTCGCGACGGGATTGAATACCCCCGGCGGTTTCGAGGACAATATCCGGAAACTCACCGGCATGACCGTCCGCAAGGATCTCCGCCGGGAAGTGCTGTTCCAGTATGCGGACAAAAAGTCATCCGATCCGCTGGCTGCGGGCTTCGGCCAGATCCCCGTGGAACGCGGCGACAAAGTCCCGCTGTTTTATGTGGACGATCCGTCTGCGGTGCCGCTGGCATGGCATGAAAGCGCTCCGGAACTTCCTGCGGCGGCTGTCAAGCGGCACAAGGACTGGACTGCGGTTTATCTGGCCAACGGCTGGTTTTCACCTGAATTCCCGCGCGCCCTGGCCAAAGCCGCCGGTCTGGTTCCCACCGGGCCGCTCTGGGATGTCACTATGGCCGGGAATTCCATCATCATGATCCATGCTGCCGTGCCGGGGATGAAAACCGTTCATTTCCCGGCCGGACATAACCTGATCGATCTGGGAAACGGCCAGATCTGTGCGTATAAAACCGATCATTACACTTTCAGTATGAAGGCTGGTGAAACCCGCTGGTTCAAGGTGAGGAAATGAATACGCGACTGAAAGACATAGCTGAAGCGACCGGTTATTCCCTGATGACCGTGTCGCTGGCATTGAATCCGCGGAAAAGCGGGACGAGGATTTCCGATGCCACCCGGAAGAAGATCGAAGCGGCGGCGCAGAAGATGAACTACCGCCCGAACATGTCCGCGCGGATCCTCAGCGGCGGCAAATCCAAAGTCATCGGCGTGATGTTCAATATCGTCCGCGACGGATTTTTCACCGATCTGGTCCAGACCATTGACCGGGCTCTCCGCCATCATGGATATACCGGGTTTTATACCTTTTGGGGAAGTGTGGAGGAGTTCCAGCGTTCCCTCGAAGCAATGCACCAGTACAATGTCGCCGGCATTCTGACCGGGCATGATATCCCGGCGGATTACCCTAACGTGCCGGTCATCTGCTATGGGCTCCGTCATGCGGTTTACGAAAGCGTTTATCCCCGTGAGACCGATCTGGCGTCATGCACTGTGGAATACGTTTTGCGCCAGGGTTTCCGAAAACTCGGGTTTGCCGGTGCTGAGAACAACATGCGCCGGGGAATGACCATCCGGAACATCATCCGGGAGCATGGACTGGAACCGGTATTTTTCCATATCGGAAAACGCGATGCTCCACCCGACGGCGGGGTGGACATGCTCCTGAAAAATCCAGGCGGGCTGCCCGAGGTGCTGATTTTCGGCAACGACCAGTGCGCAGTGGAATGGATGGCTGAAATCCAGGCACGGGGCATTCATCTGCCGGACGACATGAAGGTGATCGGAATCAACAACAGTTCCATCTGTGCCAATGTTTCGCCCCGGTTGACTTCCGTGGATTTCCAACTGAACGATCTCGGCGATCTCCTGATCCGGCACCTGATCCGCCGCTGCGAGGAGCCCGCACTGCCCAGGGAAGACATCATTCTGCCGGTCACCATTGCAGAGCGCAATTCCTGCCCGCCCCGGCAGTCCCCCGGGGAAAACAGAAGTAACAGACAGAAATTTCAAAAAAAAACCAAATGAAAGGTTTGTGTATCATGAAAACGTTTCGTAAACA
>SUWI01000382.1 GCA_015061565.1 Lentisphaerota bacterium | reverse complement strand
AATGTAATGATTCAGTTGATTGTTCATGTTACTCCTTTTTTGTGATTGGCGTAAAATGAACTTTCAGCTGACTTTTTTCAAGTAATTTTAATTTTTTATTTTGAAATTACCTCTGTATATTGCGATGTTTCCCCAGCTGATTGCCGGTCCGATCGTCCGCTACAACACCATTTCGCAGGAATTGACCACACGACGGGAAACCAAATCGGATTTTGCCGCCGGCGTTCTTCGTTTCACGGGCGGGCTGGGCAAAAAAGTCCTGCTCGCCAATCCTTGTGCCTATCTGGCCGACACGGCATTCGGCAGCGGCAACGAACTGACCACCCTGATGGCCTGGGGCGGTGCCGTTGCATACTCTTTCCAGATTTATTTTGACTTCTCCGGGTATTCCGACATGGCGATCGGACTGGGAAAAATGTTCGGGTTCCATTTCATGGAAAACTTCAATTTCCCATACATTGCCAACAGCATCACCGATTTCTGGCGCCGGTGGCATATCTCTCTGTCATCCTGGTTCAGGGATTATGTTTACATCCCGCTCGGCGGCAGCCGGGTGAACTCGTTCGCGAGAATGGTCTTCAATCTGCTGGTTGTCTGGCTTCTCACAGGATTCTGGCACGGGGCGAACTGGACTTTCCTATGCTGGGGACTGTTTTATTTCCTCCTTCTCCTCGCCGAACGCATCACGGGGATCAGCAAAAAAAACTCTTCATGGGGGTACCTTTACACCATGCCGATGGTCATCTTCGGATGGGTCCTGTTCCGGGCTTCCAATATCTCCGAAGCATGGTTTTATCTCAAAACCATGTTCGGTCTGACCGGTTCCGGATGGTGTTCGCCAAGGGATTTGTTCAATGTATCGGAATATCTTCCGTTCCTGCTTGCTTCTCTCGTTTTCTGTTTCCCCGGTTTCAAGTTTCTGCTCAAACACCGGTTTTTCCATCCGTTCTTTTTCAAATGGATCCCTGCCAAAATCCTGTGCCGGATTCTGAATATCGGTATTTTTCTGTTTGTCCTGCTCGTTTTCATGCTCTCCGTTTCTTATATCATAAAAAGCACCAACAATCCGTTTATTTATTTTAATTTCTGAGGAAATGCCATGAAAAAAATCAAAAACCTTTTCGGAATTTTCTTTCTGACATTTCTGTTCATATGCACTTTTCCTACCGTTGTAGAAACAGTCAGCTGGCTGAAGGAATATTATTTCCAGCGGTATGACTCGACAATGCGGAAATACAATACCCGATATTACCAACCGGCAGAAATAATCAATCAATCGGTTTATGCACGTCAAAAAGAGGTCCTCTCCCAGACATTCCCATCGAAAGAAAAAGACTACTCTTCCGCCTATATCTGGAAAAAAATCTGTCAAGCACTGCTGTCTCTTCCGGAACGAAAAAATTTTGAAGAGCAGCTGGTGGAAGCATTTCCTTTCCGCATCATTTTCACGGAAATCAGTATGGCTTTCCGGAAAACCATCGGCATGAAGGTCCCGGTTGAATATTCCCGACATTATCTGCGGCCGGACGGTTCTTTCGGATTGCTGCCCATAGAGGAAAATCAGAGTTTCCCTCTTGAACGCATTTTCAATGCAGAAAAAAGCGCCAGGAAGGTCAAGGCAGAATTCCATGTGGTCGTGCGTCCGAACAATATCCCGAATGCCTTCACAGGTAATTACCGAGGTTTGCCGGATCATTACACCCGGCATCTCAACAGCCGGATCCGGCAGTTGGAAAAAGCCGGCATTTCTGTCTGGGATATGAGAAAGCAATGGGATCAGCTGCCAAACCGCAGCGGATTATTCTTCCGGACAGACCATCACTGGAATGTTTACGGTGCTTTGGAAGGAGCCAGAATTCTGGCAGCGATGCTGAATGAGAATTATCGGCTGGATTACGATCTCAAAAGATTCGATCCGCGGTATTTTCAGAAAATCAGGTTCAAAAACATCTTTCTCGGCTCTGGCGGAAAAACGCTTACGATTGAATATGCTGAAGATGCGAAAACAGAAGACTTTGACATTCTGCTGCCCGCATTCAAAACCGATTTCTCTTTATACACTTCCAGCAAATATTATAACCGCGGCGATTTTTCTGTTTTCCTGTTCCCGGACAAATGGAATTATAATTTTTATCAAACCAATCCTTATGCCATCTGGCTGAATGGCGATGAAGCTGAAGTCCGTATCGTAAATCATCTGATTCCGCAAGGGAAAAGAAAAAAGATCCTTTTCATCAAAGATTCCTTCAGCATCAGTATGATTCCTTATCTGGCGCTTCAGACCGGGGAAATTTATATGGTTGATCCCCGGGAGCGGAACGATGCAAAAATTCAAAAAATCATAGAACGCGAAAAACCGGATTTCGTGCTCTGGGGCTTTTCTCTGATTACGCTCATGAACTGGAACTGAAACTTGGCGCCCGGCCTGGTTTCCGGTTCCGCTGCAGCGCGGTCGGATGCCATGCGGCGGAAACTTCTGTCAGCTCAGTTTCAATCCATCATGACGGGCCATGCCGATATATTCGCGGCTGCCGCTGCGGCCGTTATACCACAGTTTCCAGCAATTTTCCGCCTCATCGCGGATGACGGATGGTTTGTAACACGCGTTGCCGTCCCAGGAACCCGGATCGGGCGACACGACCGGATTGCCTTTCAGCCTCGTCCAGCGGGTAACACCGTCCGGAGAATATGCGACGCAGATTCCTGCCGTATCGATGTCATAGTAGCCGATGTAAAACATATAAAATCCGCCCGTATCAGGGTCCGGGACGACCTCGCAGCCGCCGAC
>SUWI01000080.1 GCA_015061565.1 Lentisphaerota bacterium | reverse complement strand
GTAGCATTTCAGGTAGCTGTAGATCACCGTATCCAGCCCGTAGGAGGCGGCGCGTTCGATCACGTCGTTGATGTTGCAGTAACCGCGGGTCGTGGTGTCGGGATTCTTGACGAAAAGGTCGATGGCGTTGAATCCGGCATGGACGATGGCATTGAGCTGCCAGTCGGGGAAATCGTCGATGCTGCAGCCGGAATGGACGCTGCGCATCCGGGCGAGGGGCTCGCGGAGTTTTTTGCCGGCCGGGATGAACGGCGCCTCGCGGTAATTCATCAGGTCTTCCAGGTGGATCGCGCCGTAGAACACGCTCCGGTCATCGCAGCCGCAGAGCACGATCCCGTCTCCGGGGGCGGCGTCCAGGATGAACGAACCTTTTTTCTCGGGTTTCGGATTGTCGCAGGTGCAGAACGATTTCGGGATCAGCAGCACGGTCTTGTCCTTCCGGCCCGGCCCTTTTTTCACGATCACGGGCACGGACACGTTCATGCTGACCAGCAGATATTCCTGCAGATCATCCGCGGCGCGGTACACCAGCGGAGCGGCGCCCTCGGGAATGACGATTTTCCAGGAGCTGTCCAGCTCGATCTCATTTTTTCCGGCCGTTGCCTTGGGGTCGCGCCGATCCGGTTTGAATATCTGCCGCATCCGTTTCAGAAAGTCATAATTTTTTTCCTGCATCATTCTGTTTCTCCTTGTTTTGGAATCGATGTTTGCGACTGTTCCGATAAGATAGCACAAAAGCGCCTACATGCAAGCGTGAAAACGTCCTTTTCCGGAAAAAACCAAAACGCTCTTGACAAATTCATTCATCCGGGTAAATTATGCTGAAAACCGAAAACGAATCAGAACAGAGGAAAGACCGAAATGAAGATCCCGATGAATGAACTTGCCGCGCATGCCGGAGAACTGATGGAACGGGCCGGAGTCCCGGAACCGGCCGCCCGGCGGGTGGCCGAGACCCTGGTCAGCGCCGACGCCCGGAACATCCATTCCCACGGCGTTATCCGGCTGGCTCGGTATATCGACTGCATCCGGAGCGGCGGCATCCGCCCCGAGGCCGAACTGAAGATCATTGACGAAGGACCCGCCTTCCTGCGGGTGAGCGCGAACGGCGGGCTCGGCATTCCGGCGTCCTGCGAAACGGTGGAACGGCTGATCGCCAAATCGGCCGCCATGCCGCTGGCCGCCGCCTCGGTCAGCCACAGCGACCATTACGGTGCGGCCGGCTATTACGCCATGAAATGCGCCGAAGCCGGCCTGATCGGATTTTCCATGAGCAACACCTGTCCGCTGATCGCCGTGACCGGAGCCGCCGCGGCCGGGATCGGCAACAATCCGTTCGCCTATGCCGCACCCGCCGGAAAATACCGCGCGGTCCTGTTCGACATCTGCATGAGCGTGGTCGCCAGCGGCAAGATCATGCTCGCGGCCGCGGACAACCGTCCGATCCCCGAAGGCTGGATCCTCGACAAATACGGGAAGCCGATCACCGATCCGCAGGCGATCTACGACGGCGCGATCATGCTGCCGCTCGGCGGACACAAAGGCTACGGGCTGGCATTGATGGTGGAAATGCTGTCCGGCGTGCTCGCCGGTGCGGGCATGCTGTCCGGGGTCAATTCCTGGAACACCGTGCCCGGCCGCGATGCCGACACCGGTCATTTCTTCATGACGATCAATCCCGCCTTTTTCGGCGGGCTGGACAACTTCACCGCCCGGATGGAAAAAGTCATTGAGGAACTGACCTCGGCTCCCAAGCTTGACGGCGTGGAAAAGATCTACTATCCCGGCGAGCTCGAATTCATTTCCGAGCGCCGGGCACAGGCCGAAGGCATCGAACTGCCGGAAGGCTCCGTTTCCGAACTCGAACGGGCGGAAAAGCTCGTCGGCGCTTGACAATCCGGTCCCGCCGTGCTATGTTACTGAGGCAAAAACCGTAACCAGACAAGCCAAGCAAGGAGATGGACCATGGCGGGAATTTACAAAGCTTATGACATCCGGGGCATTTATCCGGAACAACTGAACGAAGCGACGGCGGAAAAAATCGGACGCGCGATCGTGACTTTTCTCAAGGCAAAGAAAGTGGTGATCGGACGCGACATGCGGCCGCATTCCGTTCCTCTTTTTCAGGCACTGGTCAAAGGGATCACGGAGCAGGGCGCCGATGTGATCGACCTGGGCATGTGTTCCACTCCGATGTGCTACCACGCCAACGGCAAACTCAAAGCGGATGCCAGCGTGATGATCACCGCCTCCCACAATCCCGCCGAATGGAACGGATTCAAGATCTGCCGCGCCGACGCGGTCCCGCTCAGCGGCAAATCCGGCATCGGCGATATCGAGGCTCTTGTTGCGAAAGACCAATGGGAAAAACCCGCCCGCGCCGGTTCGGTCTCCTCCTACAATATCTCCGATGAATATGCCAGGTTCCTGCGTTCCCATTCCAAGGTCAACCGTAAGCTCAAGGTCGTGGTCGATTACGCGAATGCCATGGGCTCCAGCGAGATCGCCGGGATCGAAGACCTGTTCGAAATCATCCCGCTTTACAAAGAGCTGGACGGCACTTTCCCGAACCATGAGGCCAATCCGCTGAAGCAGGACACGCTGACGGCCATACGTGCGAAAGTCAAGGAAGTCGGAGCCGATTTCGGGGCCGCGTTCGACGGCGATGCCGACCGCTGCGGCTTTATCGACAACCTCGGTGAAGTCATCCAGATGGATCTGTTCACCGCCCTGATCGCGCAGGACATCCTGTCCGAGAACAAGACCGGCGCGAAGATCCCGATCCTGTACGACCTGCGCAGCAGCTGGTCGGTCAGGGAATGCATTGAGGAAAACGGCGGAAAGCCGATCATGAGCCGGGTCGGACATGCGTTCATCAAGGCGCAGATGCGCGAAACGGGTGCCGTGTTCGCCGGCGAACTTTCCGGCCACTATTATTTCAAGGAAAACTTCACGGCCGAAAGTCAGGGCCTGGCCATGATCAAGCTCGCCAATCTGATCTGTGCGAAAAACCGTCCGGTCTGCGAACTGGTCAAACCCCTCCGCAAATATTTCTCCAGCGGCGAAATCAATTCCAAGGTCGCGGATGTCAAACCCATTCTCGATCAGATCCGGAAAACTTATGCCGACGGCCGCATGTTCGAGCTCGACGGCATTTCCTCGGAATATTCCGACTGGTGGTTCAATGTCCGGGCTTCGAACACCGAACCGCTGCTGCGTCTGATCGTGGAAGCGAAAACGCCGGAATTGATGGCCGCCAGGCGCGATGAACTGCTGAAGCTCATCCGCGGCTGATCTTTACCGGTCCGCAAGACAGCGCCGCCCCCGCACGGGGCGGCTTTTTTATTCCCCGCAGTCTCCGATCCGGAGCGCGGCGGTCAGTTTCCCGGGTGGAGCAGGGGATCGGCCAGGACCAGGACGCCGCAGGCCGGACCGGAACGGAATTTCAGCCCGAATTCGCCGCCGGGATCCGGCAGGTCCACCGCCCGGCTGCGGCAGTCGGGATCGAGCGTGAAACTTTCGGTTTCCCGGCCATGGTCGATCCAGGTCAGCTGAACTTTACCGGCGGCGGGAAACGCGGCATGCAGTCCGATCCGGCAGGTGAACCGGCTGAACACATCCGGCGCGACCGAGTAGAGCAGGGCGCCTTCGAGGTGGGTGCCGAAAGACAGTCCGTGTTCATATTGTCCGCAATCCAGTTGCAGCGGAAGGGGTTTCCCTTCGCGGTCAACTGCTTTGTTCCGCAGGAACGAACGGAAACGGTAGCCGCCAAACCCGCCGAACGGGAACTGATACGGTTCCAAATCTTCCAGGCGGCACGGCCGGACCGGACCGGTCTCCCCGCGGGCGATCCGGTAAACGGTCCAAATCGTATCGGCGGTCAGTTTCACCGCATTGCCGAACATGCGCTGTTCCTCGGCAAAATTCATTTCCGTGCGGTTTTCGAGGGTGTTCATGACATACCGGAAAACGCACTGCCGGGAATCGGCCGAAACCCGGCAGTATTCGGCATAAAGCCGCATGACCGTTTCTTCCGCCGAATCGCCGAGCGGACGCGGCTGATAATCGGGCACGGCAAAATCGTCACGAAACCGGAGCCGGGTCAGGATGGTCGACGGGGCGGGTTCGGTGCCGGTCAGACGGTCCAGCACAAAGGCGTCGCTGCCGCCTGCGCCTTCCAGCGCATGGAGTCCGAAAGTGGAATCCTGCAGCATGTGGATCAGGCAGCCGAGATATTTTTTCCCTTCCTCCATCTCATGGCGGGCGAAATGTTCCAGAATATGATTCAGATAAAATCTGAAACCGGCACTGACATGGCGGAAATTTTCGTTGACCGCCGGACGGCTGCGGTGAAAATTCGAGTTTTCATCCATATCCCAGTAACGGTAAAGCTCGGTATAAGGAGTGTCCGGGGGATAGTGGAACTGAATGCCGTCGAGAAAAAACATGTAAGGCATGATTTCCGCCCGGCGTTTGGAAAAGTACAGGTCGGGCCAGGAGGAATAATCATCGATCAGGCGGGAATTATCGCCCGGATCGAACGGCTGGAGCTGCAGTGCGGCGCGCGTGATCGCGGAATGAGTAGCGGCATCGGGCATGATCGGTTTCCTTTGACATGACGATTCAGTTTCATTACTTTGGGATTTCAATATACCATTTTTCTTCCGGATTACAAGCGGATTATTGCCGTTTCCGGGTTGAAAATCCGGCCTTTCCGTGTTATATTTGTTCGAGTGAAACACCTGAAGAAAATTCCGGAAATCTGAAATGGATCCGTTATGGTGTGATCGTCGACCGCAATCAAACGGAGGAATACGTCCTCCGGGACGGCGGAATTTTCATCCGACCCTTGAAAAATCTGGCAATGATGATAGATTAACCTGAAACAGGAGGTGTTATTATGACGAAACAAGGAAACCGCTTTTCAACCGGGAGAATTTGGAATTTTACTTTGATCGAGCTCCTGGTGGTGATCGCGATCATTGCCATTCTGGCGGGGATGCTGCTGCCGGCGCTGAACCGTGCCCGGAATTCTGCCAAGGCGACTTCCTGCGCATCTTCGATCAAACAATCCATGCTGACAGTCCTGATGTACATGGATACCTTTGGTTCGATCGCCTTCAACGACGGCGGCACGAATATGCCCGGCGCGGTCCACTGGTCGCGTTCGCTGATCCTGGCGGGCATGGTGAAGGAGAATAATATGAAAACGCTGCGCTGTCCTGCGGCGAAATATTATTCCGGCGCCTCGAATTATGTTTACGGGATGCGGTCGATTCCCGGATACTATCATACGCTGAAATTGATCAAGGAACCATCGAAATATGTGGTTCTTGCCGATTCGATCTTCACCGGGTCGAACAAGAATTTCTACATGTCGCAGATCAACCAGGTCAAAGGCACAAATGCGGAAACAGCGGTTCCGAATGCCGCCTGTGTGAATTATCGTCATAACCGGCGGGCCAATGTTGCGTTTGCCGACGGATCCGCCAAACCCTGCATCTACAAAGATATCAAGGCGCAGTGCGGATATTACAGTTATATAGTCGCCGATGCGAAATAACCGTGAAACGGGAGATTGACATGCGAAATTTCCGGATTTGGCTGCTGTTTTTGTTTTCCGGTTTGCTTTCGGCTCAGGAATTGCAGATCGTGATCCCCGATGAGGATGGGAAAATCGTGTTCCCGCCGGGCGAAACCTATCGCTATCCGGCCTCGTTCCTGCAGCGGTATATCCGGAAATCGACCGGGATCAAAACCGCGGTGGTCAAGGAGTCGCAGCGGAAAAAAGGCGTCCGGACGATTTTTGTGGGAGCCACGAAAGCTGCGGTCCGCAAAATCGGTTCGTTCCAGCAGCTGAAGCCTGAGGAACTGGCGCTGATCCCGGACGGCAAGGACCTGATCATCTGCGGGGAAGTCTCCCCGGACGGCATCGACCGCGGCACGCTGTTCGGCGTGTATGAATTTCTCGAACGCCAGCTGGGGATCCGCTGGTTTTATCCTTTCTATAAAGACTGGCGCGCCTACGGCAGCGGCGAGATCGTGCCGAAACGTAAAACGGTCGCTTTCCCTTCCGAGGCAGTAAGGTCCGCACCGGTCCTCCGCCAGCGCGAAGGCGGCGTGATGTATCAGAAATATTACGGGATCGAAATCGAAAAATTATGGCATCCCGTGCTGCGGTTCGGCAATACGCGGCCGCATCCGAACGCCAACCATACGCAGATCTATTGGGTCGACCTTTACGGCAAGACGCATCCGGAATATTTCGCCAAATCGAAGTCCGGCCGGCCCCGGATCAATTTCCGGCACAAGGCGCGCACTTATATCTGCCTGAGCAGTCCCTCCGTGCTCGATCAGATGATGAAGAACCTCGCCGCGCTGGATGAGGGCAAAGACCCCGGACCCGCCTGGGGTCCGATGAAGCCCGATGCCAAAACGGTTTATTTCTCCTGCAACGACGGCATGCTGCCCGGGACCACCTGCCACTGTCCGGATTGTGCCAAGCTGCTGCGAACGGACCGCGTCTACGAAGAGCAGGGGAGCGAACTGTATTTCAATTTCGTTTCGCGTTACGCCGACCGCATCCGGCAGAAATATCCGGACCGCCGTCTGGCCGTGCTGGCTTACAACCATTATCTGGCGCCGCCCGAAAAAGCCGCCGTTCCCGCGCATCTGGATGTGACCTATGTCGGTCCGCGGATCATCTACACCTCCGACCCGGAGATGTACCGTCAGCATGAGAACTATCTGAAACGCTGGTCCGAACTGCTCGGCAACGACCCGATGCGGCTGAATCTCTGGTTCAATATCGTGAATCCGACGCAATATATTTCCGCCGTGCCGTTCATGTATCCGAATCTGTTCAAGCGTTTCCTCAAGGACAACCTCGGCCGGATCTCGGGCATTTTCATCAACGGCTTCAGTCCCTACCTGAAACGGACCGGCGCGGTGCGGATCTACGGCACGATCATGTCCCTGCCGATGGTCTGGATCCAGAGCCGCCTGATGTGGGATCCCGAGGCCGATCCCGATCGGCTGCTGCGCGACTGGTGCGCCAATTCCTACGGCCCCGCCGCCGATGCCATGTATGACTTCTATCAGCTCGTCATCGACCGCTGGGAAAATTACTATCAGACCAACCAGACCATGACCCAGCTGGATTACATCCACCGGATCCGCTATCCGCTCGAACAGGTGAACGAGCTGAAACGCCGTCTGGATGCCGCCCTCGAAAAGGCCGGATCCGACCCCGATGCCAAACGCCGGATCGCGTATCTCAAGAATTATGTCTACAGCAATTTCTTCCGCGAATCCGACCACTATCAGAAGACCACCGGCCGGCTGAATACTTATGAGTGTTTCCCGGTCGCCGCTTTCCCCGCGGTCGATGGCAAAGGCGATGATCCCGCGTGGCGCGATGCCGCCGAGATCAAGCTGGTGAAATTCCAGCGCGGCGAACCCTCGCCCCGCAAGACCGCGGTCAAGCTCGTGCATAAAAACGGCAAAATCGCTTTCCTCGCCCGCTTCGAAGATTCCGTCGCCAAGGATGAATTCCGGATCCAGATTGCGACCGGCGCCAATCCGCTGAGCGGCAAATACGCGGCCAACATCAACCGGTCCTGGCCCGGCATCGCGGAGCTGCGCATTCCGCGCGAAGGCAAACCTTACCGTTACGGCGCCTTCCCGAAATACCGCGTGCGGACCGCACTGGACGGCAAGGCCTGGCTCGCGGAAGGCGAGATCGAGGCGGAAAATCTGCTGTCCGGCGGGATCCCCGCGCTTCGGATGCAGTTCATCCGCTATGCCGATGTCTGGAACGATTACGATCTCTGGTGTCCGACCATGGCGGGCATCTCCGATTACCCCACCTGGCGGTTCGGTCTGGTGCAGCTGCTGCCCGGCAGCGAAGCCGAGCGGACAGGGCTGGAATAACAAACAATCCTGGGGAATTGACGAAAAAAACAGTTTTTTTCAATGCAAGCGCTTGCAATAAGAAGTAGCCGGTGATATATTGGAGTAAATCACAAAGGGAGAGAACAGATGAGACGACGTTCACTGGCGGAAATTGCGAGGCTGGCAGGGGTAAATCCTTCCACGGTGTCCCGTGCTCTGAACCCGGCCACGGCTTCCCTGATCAGCCGGGAACGCCGCCAGAAGATCATAGCACTGTGCGACCAGTTGGGCTTCCGTCCTCAGGCTGCCGCGCGGAGTTTTGCTGCCGGCAAGACTTTTTCCATCGGCTATGTTTCCGGACAACTGGCCTTCGATATGTCGTCTCCGTATTATTCGGCCTGTTTTGCCGCATTGGGTACGGAACTTCAGCGTCACGGTTATTCCCTGATCATGATCCCGGTCGAACACGAGGACCGGGCATTTCAGGGCGGGGTGCGTGATGCCTTGCTGTCCGACCGCGCGGACGGATATATTTTGGGTGCGGGCCTGCTGGAAGAACAGACGATGGAAATGTTTCGCTGCACGGGAAGACCCATCGTTTCGCTCGCTTACCACAACATGCCGTCCACCGGCGGTTTTCCCGCCGTTGAGATCAGCATTGACCGGGCCATCATACAGATTTGGCGCGCGATGCCGGAAACGCTGCTGCGGCAGAGTTTCGCCTTTTTCGGCTGCCGGGACGGTTCCAGTATTTCCAAATTGAGCAAAATCCGGGAACATGCTCCGGCCGGGGTGGAAGTCGCCGAACTTTTTTTCCCGAAAGGATCACGGTATAACGTGCTGGATTACATTCAGGCGGAAAAAGCCGCTGCGGAATGCTGGCCGCTGCTGGCCCGGCAGAAAGTGATTTGGTGCACTTCCGATCTGACCGCTTTCGCACTGTGCGATGCGATCCGGCGTCACGGACTGGAACCTGGCCGGGATATCATGGTCATGGGTTATGACCATCTTGCCGCCGTTGCGCCGGGCTGTCCGGATTATCTTGCCACGATCGATCCCGGCTGGGAACGCTGCGGTACGGCCCTCGCGCGGAAAATCCTCAAATTCATCATTTCGCCGGAGGAGGAACGCCGGTCGGCAACCCTTCATGCCCGGTTCGTTCCGGGGCGGACTTTCCCATTTCCAATTGAAGACGAGGTGAATTGAGATGAAAACGTTCAGAATGGCATTCCGGTTGAAACAGCTTCCCTGCGTGTGCGTGACGCTGTTTCCTTTTCTTCTGTCTGCGGAGATAGTTCTTCAGAAACCGTCCTCCGGCGCGATTGTTCAACTGCTGCCGGAAAATCAGAAAACTCTGCTGGCGCTGCCGTCCCACGCCGCACGGGTCGCGCGGCTGGCTGCCGACCGCGCCAAAGGAAGTAATTTCGGGTATCACAGCGACGCTTTGAAATGGCGCACTTCACTGCCGGTCCGTTTCAGCTGGAAATGCACGGCGGGGGAAAAGGGACCGTTCCTTGTCCGGATCGCGCGCGATCCCGGATTCCGGGAAGTCAAAACGGTCATTTCCAGAAAGGAATCCATCGAGGTCCCGCCGTTTCTGCTGAATCTGCGGCTCGGACGAAAATATTACTGGAGTGTAAGCTTGGACCGGGGGAAGAAAATTTCGGCTTCCGGCTCTTTTATGACCGATTCTCAGCCACCGCGCTGGATCATGCTCGAGGGGCCCTGCCGGAATATCCGCGACCTTGGCGGCTATGCCACGGCCGATGGACGCAAAGTCAGACAGGGAATGCTTTTCCGCGGCGAACGGCTTAATGAAAACAGTTTCAATCCGGCTCTTCCCGGACGAAATCGGCTGATGATCGAGGATGCCGAATATCTCCGGAACGAATTGAAGATCCGGACCGATCTCGACCTGAGAAGTTCCGTTGAAACGGCCGGGATGAAAGGGTCCCCGCTGGGCAGTTCGGTCAAGTTCGTCAATATCCACTGTCCTTCATACCAGCGGATTTTCGGTGATTACGGCCGTCCCACGATGGCGAAGATATTCAAACTGCTGTGCGATCCGGCGAATTATCCGGTTTATTTCCATTGCAGCGGCGGCGCGGACCGGACCGGTGCACTGGCGCTTGTGCTCAACGGCGTGCTTGGCGTGTCCGAAAACGACCTCTGCGCCGATTGGGGGAACACGTTCTATCCGAGGCTGCCGGATAATATGTCGCAAAAGTACCGGGAAAAATTCAATTTCCCTGCGACCGTCGCGGGTTTTGAAAAATATGGAAAACCCGGCGATTCCCTGCAGAAAAGGATCGAAAATTATCTGCTGACCAACGGGGTAACCGCCGCGGAAATCGAGAGTTTTCGGCAAATCATGCTGGAATAAATCTCAGAATAAAGACAAAGAAAGGAGCAATTTATGAATCGTCAACAAAACAAATCGAATGGCGGATTTCCGCGCAGTTTTACGCTGATTGAACTCCTAGTCGTGATCGCAATTATTGCGATTCTCGCGGGAATGCTGCTGCCTGCTCTGGCCAAGGCGCGGGCCATGGCCACGGCTACGAAATGCACCAACAACCTGAAATTCTTCAGTCAGTGCATGTCGCTCTATATCGACGATAACCGTGAGCACATCGCTTATTGCTACGGCACCAACAAGATATATGCCTACGGGACTTTCACCGATGCGACACAGAAAAATTTCCCGGACTATGTCGGTGCGTCAGTCGGCGCCAACTCAAAGAATCTCAAAGGGCGGCAGCTGCTTTATCTTTGTCCGGCGCCGGTCCTGTATCCCGGAACCTACCCTGCCTACAGTTACGGTTTGAATTATTATCTGGGCTATTTCGACGTAAACAATTCGCTGGCGCGTCATCATCATCCGTCGCAGACGATCCTGTTCAGGGAAACTTCCGATAAAAACGACGCCGGCGGAAGCGACAGCAACACCACGTCCCCCTGGTATTTCGGTGCACTGGCGGGAAATGCGAAGCAGCAGTTCAATTTCCGGATGGCGCTCCGGCACAACGGCAACCTCAATTATGTCTGTCTGGATGGCCACACGATGTCAGTCCGGTCGCTGCCGCTGGCCGAACTTTCTTCCTCGCCAACCTATGGCGACCTGAGATAATGGAGAACAAAGGAGATCATACGATGAAAATGGTACTGTTTCTGCTTCTGTCCGCTTCCGTTCTTGCAGCCTGGGAACCGCCTGTCCGAGGAGATGCCCGTCCGCCGCGCCGTATTGAAATTCAGAAAAAGATTGCATTCCGTTCCGCTCCAGGAAAAGACCCGGTGATTGTGGTAGTGCCGGGTTCTCCGGCCACGGTCCGGTTTGCCGCCGAGGAACTTCAGCAGCAGCTTTCCAAAAAATTGAAACGGGAAATTCAGATTGCCGATGCTCCCGCGGAAGGCAAATATCCGATCATCCTCGGCCTCAATCCGCTCAGCGCCGCGGAAGGTGTAAAACCTGCCGATCTCTGCCGCGATTCCTTTGTCATCAGAATCACGCCGAAATCGACGGTCATTGCCGGTCGTGACGACGGTCGTGCGAATCCGAAAAAGCTGTTGAAAAAGGGGGACCATCTGGCCAAGATCCATTGTTTCGAGCGGGGAACCTATTTCGGTGTGCTGGATTTTCTGGAACGTTTTGCCGGAGTCCGCTTCTACTTCCCGCACGAGGATTTCATCGTGGTGCCGCCGGGCGAACTGGAACTGCCGGAAGCGGATATTTTCGACCGGCCTGATTTCGAGGTGCGGTGGCATTCCCCGACCAACGGGTATTATGACGATCCCGCGATGCCCGGAGCCACGGTCAAAGGACCTTCTCCGGTCAAAACGCTGAACTGGTACCGCAACCGGATGCAGACCGTCTATACGCCCAATAATCACGGACTGCATCATCTGCAGATCTATAAGCGGTTCGGTAAAACCCATCCCGAATATCTGGCGGAAACGCCGATGCGGGACGGCAAAGGCAATCCGGTCGTCAGCGAAAACCATTTCTGCTATACCCGCGGCTTGAAAGAGGTCATTGCACAGGATGCCATTGCCTATTTCCAGGGAAAGAGTTCCGCCAGTCGCGGAATTTCCCGGTGGTCTACCACGCAAGCCGGCAACGGCGTCTTTTCCGTCATGCCCAGCGACGGCATGTATCAGTGCCGCTGTCCCGGGTGTCAGAAATACTACACCCGGCCGGACGGCAAGGGCGGCTCCGATTTGATCTGGCAGTTCACTGCGGATATTGCCAATGCTCTGTCCGCGGCGAAAGTTCCCGGCTGGATTTCTCAGAATGCCTACGCCGTTTACAAGGAAGTTCCTTCCTGCGACATCCCGGAGAACGTGATGGTGACGCTCTGTGCCTACGGACCTTGGGCGGTTGGCGATCCCGCCGGTCTCAAAAAGGAATTTAAGTTGATCCGCGACTGGCGGAAAAAAGCCGGCAAGCCGCTGATCATGTGGAATTACGCTCTGAAATATTTCGGAACCAATCCCCCGTGGATCCCCGATTCCACCCCGCGGGCGGTCGCGAAATACTATCAGGACAACGCACCGCACATCTGCGGCATGTTCATGGAAAGCGGCACTGATTTCTACCTTTTCCATTACCTGACCTATTATATCTTAGGTAAGGTCGCCTGGGACAACAGGACAAACGTCGATGCGCTGATGAAGGAACATTTTCAGCTGCTTTACGGTCCTGCGGCCGACCTGATGATGGCTTTCTTCGACCGGCTGGAATATCTCTGGCTCCACCGGGTCAACGGCCAGATCATCGAGACGGCGCTGGGGCCGACGCAGGGCACCGTCGGGAAAAAGGAACTCTACGAAGAAATTTACAATGACCGCGAACTGGCGGAAATGAAAAAGACTTTCGATAAAGCCGCCGACTTGTGCGCCGTGAAAAACTACCAGCAGAAGCGGCGGGTCGATTTTATCCGCAAACATTTCCTCGGCGCTCTGGAGGCCGGTCTGGCGGATTACCGCAATTTCGGCTCCGCCCGCAGCGAGTTCGGTATGGATGTTCCTGAAGTCAAGACTATCGCAGTCGACGGCAACCCGGAGGACGCTGGCTGGAAAACGGTCCGTCCCGGTTTCCTGCAGAAATTCTCCGGGATCCTGGGTGGAAAAACGCCGCATCCAACCCGTTTCAAGGTCTGCCGCGACGCAAAGAACCTCTATTGCCTGTTCGAGTGCGTCGAACCCGAATACGACCAGCGGGTCGTCAGTCTGCCGGGTACCAAAGGCCACGATCCATACCATGACGACGGCGTCGAGCTTTTCCTGAAAAGTGATATCGAAGGGCCCCGCTATTATCAGGTGATTTTGAACTCCGCCGGTGTGCTCTGGATGAAACGCTGGAAAACGATGGGCGGCCGTTTCTATGACGATCCGCCGTGGCAGCCTGAGGTGAAAGCCTCGGTCGGCCGCACAGATTCCGGCTGGTGCGCGGAAATCGCGATTCCTCTTGAATCGCTCGAGAAATTCGACGGCAAAATCATCCGGGCCAATTTCTGCCGTCACCGCCGGACTTCAGAGGAAAGTTACTCCGTCTGGAGTCCGTTCCTGATCAAAAAATTCCATGAAACCGAGAATTTCGGCAGCCTGTTTTTTGTTCCCCGGCCCGCAAAAGAATCCCTGCTGCTCAATCCCGATTTCCTCGGGGAAAAGAAAGGCACCCGGGTTTTCACCGGCGGCGGATGGGGCATCACGCAGGCGGATTCGGATAAAGGTTCGATCACGCTGGATAAGGAACATTTCGTTTACGGCGGACAGTCCCTGCGTCTCGCCGAGGTGAAGAAAGGGGAACGGACCGGTGTGGTGCAGTCGCTGAAAGGCAAACTGAAACCGAATACGGATTACCGGCTTTCGTTCTATGTCCGCTGCGACGGAGTTTTGAGAATGAACAATCATCCTGCGTCCGGCGCCTGGGTCAATGTCGCTTTCGGGAAACATCTGCAGGTCCCGCCTGTCGGTTTTTCCGGAACGTTCCCGTGGCGGTACCATACGTTCCGTTTCAAGACGCCGGCCGAGTTGAAAAGTTGTTATGTCTCGATCCGGCTGAACAATGCCTCCGGCTCGGTCAATTTCGACCGGGTCACGCTGGAAGAAATAAAGTGACCCGGCAAGGTCTTTTCGTCTGAATTGACTTTCCGGCCGCATGATGTATATTATGCCGGGACAGTCCGCATTTGCGGCGTTCCGGCGTTTTGTTTTCCGGTAAAATTATGGAGGATAGGAAAATGTATGTTCAGAAAATTCCGTGGGAAGCCAATTACGATGAATCGCAGATGCCTGTTTATACTTTGCCGGATCCCCTGCGCTGTCAGGACGGCTCCACGGTCAAAACCGCTGACGAATGGATGAAAAAACGCCGGGGCGAACTGCTCCGGATGTTCAAGGATGTGATGTACGGCGAACTGCCTCCGCTGCCTGACCGCGTTCGTTATGAACTGCTCAGCGAAAAACGCGACGCGCGCGGCGGCAAAGCCATCCGCCGGGAGGTCCGGATCCACCTCGAAATGAACAACGGCCGCAGCCATCATATCGACATGCTTTACTATCTGCCGGCGAAAGCGTCCGGCAAAGTGCCCGTGTTCGTCGGCCTCACTTTCATCGGCAATCATGTGATCACCGATGAGCCCGATGCCCGCATCACCGGAACAGCCGGCGACCAGGAAGGCAATCCCATCAACCGCGAACGCGGCTTTCAGGTGCGGCGGTTCCCCATCGACACCATTCTCGAACGCGGCTATGCGCTCGCGGTCGCCTCGTATCACGATGTTTTTCCGGACCGGCTCACCGGCTGGGAAACCAGCATTTATCAGCTCTTTTTCCAAGGTGAGGAACTCAAGCGTCCGAAAGGATATTCCTGCATCGGCGCCTGGGCGTGGGGCATTTCCCGGATGCTGGATTACCTGGAAACGGTGCCCGAGATCGACGGCGCCAAAGCGGCGGTGTTCGGTCATTCCCGGCTCGGGAAAACTTCTCTGTGGGCGGGCGTGACCGATGAACGGTTCAAGCTGGTCTGCGTGAACGATTCCGGCTGCGGCGGCGCGGCCCTGAGCCGCCGTCTCTACGGCGAAACGCTGTTTTCCATGTGCAATTTCCACTCCATCGGCAAATACTGGTTCACCGAGACGCTCGAAGCGAAAGCGGCGCATCCGGAGGACTTGCCCCTGGACCAGCATGAACTGATCGCTCTGGTCGCACCTCGTGCCGTGGCGGTCCACAGTGCCATCGAAGACCAGTGGGCCGATCCGAAAGGCGAATATCTTTCCGCCTACTATGCCGGTCCGGTGTTCCGTCTGTTCGGCAAAACTCCGCTCGAATCGGAAAATCCGCCTGAGATCGAGCATCCGGTCGGCACGGATGTCAGTTATTACTGCCGCAACGGCAAGCACGATCTTCTGCTTTCCGACTGGCAGCATTACATGGACATGGCCGACCGCATTTTCGGGAAATAAAAAGCGTCTGCCTGGAGATGGGCATGCAGCATGATGCGGATGTTTCCGCGAACTTTTGTCGGACCAGTCGGACAGGTCGGCCAATAGCGGAAGGCATGGTATGACGCGAGATCACCGGTTTGGCGCGAACTGCTGCCTATACGGCCTATCCTGCCTATGGTTCGCGGCAGGTGCAGCCGTTTTACCCCTTTTGCCGTTTGGCTTCCCGGTCCAGCATGGAAAGGAGATCTGCCGTATCGGGCGGCACGGCCTGGAACCGCTGTTGGAACCGGCCCGGCGGCGAACCGGTCATTCTTCGGAAAAAACGGGAAAAACCGCTGGGAGTGGGGAAGTTCAGTTCATATGCGGTTTCCTTGACCGTGCGCCTTTCATTGGTCAGCAGCCTCACCGCGTGCAGGACGAGGACGCGGTCAACGATACGGCCGGGCGGGATCCCGCAGGCTTCGGTCAGACGTTTGACGAGGGTATCTCTGGGAATCCCGGCAAATTTCGCAAATTTATTCATGGTCAGGCTTGGTGCGGCATGGTCGACGAGGAGCTTCAGCAGCCGTCCCGATTCAGAATCGGGGCAAAGCCGCGCGATCGGTTCAAATGCGGGGAATTCTCCCCGGACCCTCCGCAGGCATTGCCAGCAGATTTCCTGAAACAGCAAAGTCAGGGAGACTTTGTCGTTTTTCCCGATTTCCCGGCGGATCTCCCGGACCAGTCCGGGGTCGTTTCCAGTGAGAAAACCCGGATGGTTTGAAAGCATATCAAATCCGCCATAAGCAGTCAGGGTGAAATGGAGCGACAGGTGAGGGGCTGACTCGTCCAGAAAGTGACGGACTTCGACGAGGGGAGGGATCAGAACCCAGTCGCCGCTTTTCAGACAATGCCGCGCTGTGCCGTCATCGAAATAACACTTCCCGTCCGCCTGAAAAAAGAAGATCAGCCGGGCGTGATAATACCTCGTTTGGTTCATACCGCCCCCGCTCCCGAGAAAGAAATTGATGAACGACAAATTCAGTTCCCTGGAAAAGGCCGGAAGCCCGATATCCGTAAAATGTGTAAACGGCATTCAGCATTCCTTCCTGTTGTGTCTTTACCATAATGTATGCCGCGATCCCGCATTTTCAACGTTAAATACTCAAAATGATATCTTTTATTTTTTTCGGCTATTGCCAAATCGCCTTTTCCGCTGTAAAGTGTGCTGCAAAGAACCAACCGATCAGGATGGAGTTTCCCATGAAGAGTTATGAGTCCGATTTTCTTTCTCCGGGCATGCCGGAAACCGGTCTGTCCGCCGAGGAACTGGAACGGGGTGCAGCCGCCCTTGCCGAAAAAGGAAAACACCTTTCCCGGAGATTGCTGAAAACCGAAATCTTCGAATATCTGCTCGACAACATGCGCATCGGTTCCGACCCGGACGATTTTTTCCCCGCTTTCGGATTATGGGGTCAAAAACCGTTTGAGAAAGTTCTTGCCGCAAATCTTGCAGAACGAAGCACGGAAATCGACTTGCCGGAAACCCCGACCGGAGAGATTTCCTGTTTCATGCCGGATTACGCTCACAGCGTCCCCGACTGGCAGAACATTCTCGATTCGGGTTTTCCCGGTATCCTTGCCCGGGCAAGAGAGTCGGAGAATATCTTTTTCCAGCGGTTCGGGGAATCAACGGAGAAGCGGCAGTTTTTCCAGTCGGTGATCCGGGCTTATGAAGCCGTTTTGCGGTGCATGGAAAGACTGCTCCGATTCGAGGAACATTCTCGAGCCCGTCCGGAGATCGTCTCCGCCATTCGCCGCCTGACTGAAGGTCCGCCGGAAACCTTTTACGAGGCGCTCCTGCTGATCTGGTGTTACTACCAGTTTTCCGAATACGCCGACTGCCTGCAGACCCGCAGTTTCGGAAACTGGGATCAAATGCTTTATCCCTATTATCTGCACGACCGGGAAAATGGTGTGCCGGAAGAGTTCT
Source organism: Lentisphaerota bacterium (assembly GCA_015061565.1). Taxonomy (GTDB): domain Bacteria; phylum Verrucomicrobiota; class Lentisphaeria; order Victivallales; family UBA1829; genus SIG94. Next base: position 3,738 of record SUWI01000080.1, on the reverse strand, counting down.
TCCGGTGCGTTCTGCGCAATTTCATGGGCAAGATCCAGTCCATGCATTATTACTGGGGGCACCCCTTTTATCTCGGAGGGACCCGTCCGGATGGTTCCAGCGGCATCAACGAACTCTCGTATCTCATTCTGGATGAGTATGACAAACAGGGGTTCTACGATCCGAAGATCCAGGTCAAGGTGAATCTCAATACGCCTGTCCCGTTCCTGGACCGGGTTCTGGGCATGATCCGGCGCGGACACAACAGTCTCGTTCTGGTCGGGGAACCGTGTATCCGCCGCGCCATGCTCAAAGCCGGGTATTCCGAAGAAGATGCCCGCACCGCCGTGATCAAAGGCTGTTACGAATACACGGAATGCCATTCCGCGGTGGAGACCGCCCCCTTCCACTTCATCCTTCCCAAAATTGTGAACAACACTTTGCGCTGCAGCCCGGATGCCGCAGATTTCGAGTCTTTCCTGAAGTCGCTGGAGAGCCGGATCGACCAATTATGCCGCTGCATTTTCCCCGCGGTCGACCGGATGGAATCCATGCTGGATGATTTCAATCCCGTCCTGATGCTTTCCGGTTTGTCCCCGCGGGCGCTGGAACTCGGGATCGACGGATATGCCGCCGCCCCCATTCATGCTCATACCAATATCTGGCTTGCCGGTCCGGCCACGGCCGCGGATTCGCTTTCCGTCATCCGGAAATATGTTTTTGAAAAAAAGCTCCTCACTATTCCGGAACTTCTGAACGTTCTCGATTCCGACTGGAGCGGGTTCGACGAATTGCACCGGATGATCCTGAATGATCCCTGCAAGTTCGGCAACCATGACCCGGAAGCCGATGCCATGCTCGCCCGCCTGCTGAAAATGTTTACCTCCCGGATCAACGGACGGAAGAATTCCCGCGGCGGTTTTTACTCCACTGCGCTGCACGCTGCCAATGCCTTTCTGTCCAGCGGCAAGCGGCTGGAAGCGACTCCCGACGGACGGCGCAAAGGAGAAGAATTTTCCAAGAACATCTCGCCTCAATCCGGACGCTGCCGGAACGGGGTGACCGCACTCATTCAGTCGGCGCTTTCTCTGGACAGTTCGGAGTTCATGGCCGATTTTCCTCTTGACGTGACACTGAATCCTGCGGCCGTTCGAGGCGATGAGGGACTTGCCGCCATGCGTGCGCTGGTGATGACGTATATCCGAAATTTCGGTCATGCGGTCCACTTCAATATTTTTGATGTGCGGATGCTGGAAGAAGCAAAACGTCATCCGGAGAAATATCCCGAACTCCAGATCCGCGTCTGCGGCTGGAATGTCCTCTGGAACAATTTGAGTCCTCAGGAACAGGATGCGTATATTGCCCAGGCGTATGCCAACGAAGCCGGGGTCGCCTGATACCGGAGCGGCCGTATTTTCGGGAAATGGGACATGCGGCATGATGCGGATGTTTTCCGCGAATTGCCTATCCTGCCTATACATCCTCCGGCTTGTCCACCATAGCACGTTGCGCGGAGGTGGAAGCCCTGGCGAAGGAGGATGCGGCCTATCCGGCCTATGTTTCGCGGCGGCATGAAGCGCTCCTGTGAAGCGAAAAAACTGTCCGGAGAAAAAAACGATACGTGATAGACGTAATAATGCTGCTGCAAACGCTGATTGGCCGGCAGGAGAATCATGATCTTTCTCCAGAAAAACTGTGTCCACATACCAATATAGTCTCTTTTTTTGAAATGACCAGTTTTTTTATGAAAAATGAAGATATTTTATATGACATAAAACGGTAAACGTTCAGGCCGGCAGCCTCGTGGTCGAGCCTGGATTATTTCGGCAGCAGGAAACCGTTTCATCATCTTTTCTGCTCAGTTCCGTGAGCTCGGATCCGAGGCTGGCGATTTTTGAAAAATCGAAATTTTTTTGGGAATGGGGCTTGACAAAAGGGAAAAGCGTGGTATATTTATGCCCCATTGCGCCCGCTGACGGAGACGTTGGAAGGTGCGGTGCTGAAAAAATCCTGAAAAAAATGGATTTTTGATTTGACAAAGCTGAAAAGCATGCTATATTTCATCCTTACGCCCCTGAAGCTGCGAGGCTGGACGAGGCGGTGCTGAAAAAATTTTGAAAAAAATTGAGAAATCGATTTGACAAAACGGAAAAGCATGCTAAATTACATTCCCATTGCGCCTGATGAAGGCGGTGATGATTGTAAAAGCAAGTGATCTTTGAAAATTGAATAGTGCGATGAACCCGAAAATTGATTTTGAGGTTCCGAAAGGAATTTTGAAGTCGTAGTAGAAAAATGCGAATCGAAACGATTTGCGACAAGATTGAATCTTGAAGAACGAAATCGATGCTGCGAGCTGATCGTGGTGTTGAAAAAATTTTGTTTGGAGAGTTTGATCCTGGCTCAGAACGAACGCTGGCGGCATGGATTAGGCATGCAAGTCGAACGAAGCAGCAATGCTTAGTGGCGCAAGGGTGAGGAACACGTGAGTGACCTACCCGCAAGTTTGGAACAGCTCCTGGAAACGGGAATTAATACCGGATGTGATCAATGGACTGCATGGTTTATTGATTAAAGCAGCAATGCGCTTGCGGATGGGCTCGCGTCCCATTAGCTAGTTGGTGAGGTAACGGCCCACCAAGGCCATGATGGGTAGCTGGTCTGAGAGGACGACCAGCCACACTGGGACTGAGAACTGCCCAGACTCCTACGGGAGGCTGCAGTCGAGAATTTTGGGCAATGGACGAAAGTCTGACCCAGCAATGCCGCGTGCGGGATGAAGGTCTTCGGATTGTAAACCGCTGTTTGGAGGGACGAAAATTGACGGTACTTCCAGAGGAAGCCACGGCTAACTACGTGCCAGCAGCCGCGGTAATACGTAGGTGGCGAGCGTTGTTCGGATTTATTGGGCGTAAAGGGTCCGCAGGGGGTTGATTAAGTTTGACGTGAAATCCCGGAGCTTAACTCCGGAACTGCGTTGAAGACTGGTTGACTAGAGTGCTGGAGAGGTAATTGGAATTCCAGGTGTAGCGGTGGAATGCGTAGATATCTGGAAGAATATCGATAGCGAAGGCAGATTACTGGACAGCAACTGACCCTCAGGGACGAAAGCATGGGGAGCAAACAGGATTAGATACCCTGGTAGTCCATGCCCTAAACGGTGTAAACTTGATGTGAGCGGAATTACTCCCGTTCGTGTCGAAGCTAACGCGATAAGTTTACCGCCTGGGAACTACGGCCGCAAGGCTAAAACTCAAAGGAATTGACGGGGGCCCGCACAAGCGGTGGAGCATGTGGCTTAATTCGAGGCAACGCGAAGAACCTTACCTGGGTTTGACATCTTAGTGACAGGTGTAGAAATACATTTTCCCGCAAGGGCGCTTTGACAGGTGCTGCATGGCTGTCGTCAGCTCGTGCCATGAGGTGTCCGGTTAAGTCCGACAACGAGCGCAACCCGCGTCATTAGTTACCATCAGGCAAAGCTGGGGACTCTAATGAGACTGCCTGTGTTAAGCAGGAGGAAGGAGCGGATGACGTCAAGTCCGTATGGCCCTTACATCCAGGGCTGCACACGTGCTACAATGGTCGGTACAGAAGGAAGCAAAGCCGCGAGGCAGAGCAGATCCCGAAAGCCGATCTTAGTTCAGATTGCAGTCTGCAACTCGACTGCATGAAGCCGGAATCGCTAGTAAAGGCGTATCAGCTACGACGCCTTGAATACGTTCCCGGGCCTTGTACACACCGCCCGTCACATCATGG
>SUWI01000079.1 GCA_015061565.1 Lentisphaerota bacterium | reverse complement strand
GCTGACTAATCGCTTACCCTGCCGAATCAATGGCACGGCAAGTGAGTCTGCCGATCAAACGAAATGATTGATTTCTGTTTTTGACGATTCAATCCGGCTTCCGACATGCGGCTGACTAATCGCTTACAATTCGCCCGGACCGGTTCGGTCATCGAGATCGCCAAAGCGCCCGGAAGCGCAGTGTTCCAGATCGAGATCCCAAATCAAAACATAAAATGAAAGGAAGGAAATCATGTTCAAAACCGAAAACATCCTCAACTCCCATCGCTCATCATTGGAGCGCAAACGCATTTTTACGCTGATAGAGCTCCTCGTGGTGATCGCGATCATCGCGATCCTGGCGGCGATGCTGCTGCCGGCATTGAACAAGGCGCGGGACATGGCCAGGAAATCGTCCTGCATCAATAACGTCAAAACCATCGGCAACGGCGTGGCACTGTATGCTGGTGACAACAATGAATCGCTGCCAACCCGGTCGAATGCCTATCCTGCCACCACGTCGACCCGCTCGGTCCTGCTGCTTCGCCAGTATATCGGCTCCGCACCATGGACCTGTCCGGCCCAGGAACCGACTTACACCTCCTGGACCCATTCGGGATACAAGCTCAAACAGCAGTCGATCGGAGTGGACATCGGACTCGGCGGCTATGCATCCTCCGCAGTCAAATACCGTCCGCTGCGTTTCACCGACCTGCAGCAGCCGGGCCGGGTGGTTTATGCCGCAGACCGGGCGCAGGGAGCTTCCGGCGCCGTGAACGATTACAATTACAACACCTGCGCGTTTAAAACCTACAACGGCAACCGGGATTATCTGGGCCGCCATCTCGGCTCGTTCAATGCGGTGACTCTGGACATGGCCGTCCATTCATTCCGCAGCGGACCTTATATCTCCACGTATAACAACCGTTCGCAGGAATTCGACGCTTTTGTCAAACCGTATCCGTTCTCGAAATGGCAGCGGCCGTGGTGATCCGCGGTTTCCTCTGTTTTAACCCTCAACGAAAGATGATATCATGTATCCGATCCTGAAATATTCTCTGGTCTCTGCCGCCATTGTCTGCTGCGCCCGGCTGGCTGCACAGGAAGTCGTCTTGCCCGAAGCTGCCGATCCCGCCGTGAAGACTGCCGGCAGCGAACTGCGGGAATACTGCGGCAAAATGCTCGGCGGCCAAAAATCCGCCGTCCGCTTCATTCTGAAAATCGACCCCGCCTTGTCGGAGGAAGCCTGGCGGATCCGCTCCGTTTCTGACGGGGTGGAACTCTCCGGCGGCAGCGGTCGCGGCGTGCTCTATGCCGCCTATCATTATCTGGAGGACTGCTGCGGCGTCCGGTTCCTCACCGGCGATGCCGAATTCGTTCCCGAACTGAAAGAACTCCCGGTGAAGGCGCTGGACCTGCAGGGCAAACCGGCATTCCGCGTCCGGAGTCTCACCACCGTTTTTGCCAAAAGCCGCGGCCGTGACGCCGCCAGACGCAGGATCAATTCCCAGGGCTGGACGACCATTGCGCCGGAATACGGCGGAGCCGCCCGGACCGGGAGTCCGGCTCCCTGCCATACCTTTGCCTACTATGTCCCCGTTCACCGTTATTTCAAGACTCATCCGGAATATTTTTCGCTGACCAAAGAAGGCAAACGCGTCGGCGGTCAGTTCGAGGGTCAGCTCTGTCTCAGCAATCCGGATGTTCGCCGGATTATGCTCGGGCAGCTGCGGAAATATATCGCTACCGACCGCGAAAAGGCGCAGAAAAGCAATCAGCCTTATCCGAAGATTTACGATGTCACCCAGAATGACAATCAGAAATACTGTGTCTGCCCGAACTGCAAGGCGCTGGCCGCAAAATACGGGAACAAACAGTCCGGCATCATGCTCGACCTCGTCAACGAACTCGCCGACGGCATCCGGGACGACTATCCCGATGTGTCGGTCTCGACTTTCGCCTATCAGTATACGGAGGCCGAACCCGAGAACATCAAGGCTCGTCCCAATGTGGTAGTCCGGCTGTGCGACACCCGCGGCAATCAGGTCCTGCCGATCCAGCATCCCTCCAACCGGTTTTTCCAGGAGAAACTGGCCCGCTGGCAGAATATCGCCCGTCTTTCCATCTGGGATTACGGCGACAATTTCGGACCTCCGCACAATCTGCCCGCCCCCTCGGAATTCACGTATCAGGACGACTACCGGTTCCTGCCGAAATATGCCGACATCATCTTCTGCGAGATCAGTTCCACGATTTATCCCGACGCACGGGAATACAAGTATTATCTCCTCTCCCGTTTTATGGAAAATCCGAATCTGGATTTCCGGAAGGAATCGCAGGAGTTCGCCAATCTGTATTACGGTCCCGCCGGCTCGCTGTTCCTGCAGTACCGGCAGCTGCTCCGCGACTCGGCGGACGCCAAAAAATCATTTGTCCCGATGTATCCGACCAGTGCCGGCATGTTTGCCTATCTGGACGTGGATACCCTGAAAAAATCCCTGGCGCTGTTCGAACAGGGCAGGGAACTGCTGAAAGACGATCCGGTCCGCCTCGAACGGTGGAATATCGCCGGGCTCGCGCTCGACCGGGCGATTTTGGAACGTCAGCTGCATCTTACGCAAGCTTTCCGCCGCGCCGGCGGCCAGACCGGCACGCTCCCGTTCGATTACCGGAATGTCTGGCAGCGGGCACGCAAGGTCCATCTCAATTACATGGATAAATACGTTGTTCGGCAGGCGGTTTCTCCGTATTTCCTCAAAAGAGCGCCCAAACTCGTTGAGGAGATCAAAAAAGAATACGTCCGGCTGGAAGGTCTTCTGGATCTGCATGAAAAAGCCTGCCGGATCCCCGACCAGTTCAAGGATTATCCGCCGGAACGCGTTTATCTGTTTTTCCCACCGCAGATGTCCTGCCGGAGCAAAAACGTGATCGAACAGACCGACCCGGAAGCGCTGACCGGACGGCGCATCCGCCTGTATCATTCGGAGAAAGCGCCGGTGAAACCGTATGCTTTCCCGCTGAAAGGCGAATTCTTCCGTTATGATGTGTGGCGCGGTTTTTACGGCGGTGTGATCAAGGCTGCCCAGCTGACCGAACCCGGCTGGCACTGGATCAAGCTGGCGCGTCTCACGAATCTCACCGCGTCCTCGGTTCTGGTCTTCCCCGGCTGGAATCATCTGATCGGCGTTTCAGATGCTTATTCCGGGCGGGAGCCGAATGATTTCGACTGCTGGGTCCATCTGAAAACCGAAGGTTCGGCTTACCGGAAGAATGCCGGGGAAAAGGTAAATTCCCTGTATCTGGACGCCGTGGTCCTGATCCGGATCGACCGGACCAGATAGACGGTTTCAAATCTGGAGACAACAAAAAAATATCCGCCCGGCTGCCGGGCGGATATTTTTTTGACCTGTCGAAGGAGATTATTCTTCTTTCGAGTTGAAATATTCGAAATCGTCGAACAACGCGGTGCCTGGCTGGCTGGTGCGCAGACCGAGCGTGACCAGCATGTAGGCACATTGTTTCCATTTGCCTTCCGAGGGGACGCGGAAGGTCAGGACCAGCCGTTTCCATTCATCGGCGCAGGCATCGGCTTTCACCTGCGCGCTCTTGCTGGGAAGACCCAGGAACGCCCGCTTGCTGTTCTGCGCCTGGATCCCCATGGAGAGCACCGCGTCCGGCACCAGATTTTTGGATTTCACGAAAACCGTGAAGGTGTATTCTTCCCCGGGTTTGACCGGGACCGCATACATGAAGCAGGCGCTGGGCATAGCTCCGGCTTTGGTGTCGTTCTGCGAATGAAGGGCGATCGCGCCTTTGGCGGTCCGGCCTTCGTCCGCCGCATGCGAAGAGATGCCTTTGAATCCCGCGCTTTTCCAGATCCCCCAGAGGACATGGTCGAATGCTTCGGCGACACCTTCCGGCTGTTTCTTTTCCAGTTTGAAATCATCGAAGAGGACCGCGGCATCCTTGCCGTTGTGTCCGCACAGCAGGACCTGAAGTTTTTTGGTCCCCGGCACGATATAGATCGGGACGGAGACTGTTTTCCATTCGGAACCGGTCTCGACCCGGGTCGTGGAAGAGGAACAGGTGATGCCGTTCTTCTCATTGAATCCGTTCAGCGAGATGCTGGCAGCCACTTCCGCCTTGGGGTCGCCGTCCTGTTTGAAACTGACTTCCGCCCGGTACCAGAAACCTTCTTCAACCGGGAAACTTTTGATGAACATCCCGGATGCCCCTGCGGGGTTGTCCGGCAGCATGACCAGGCGCAGGGCGCCGGAGTTGTCTTTCCCTTTGTCGGCGCTGCGTTCATATTTGATCCTGGCCGCTGGTTTGTTCCAGCTGCCCCAGATCCCTTTTTCGAACTGGTCGGCTTCCGCGAGGGCGGCGAAGGCACACATCGCCGTGACGGCTGTCATCATTTTTTTCATTTCGGATCTTTCCTTTCCTGTGGTTCGTTCCGAGTTGGAACGGCGGTTTATTTTTGGAGCTCTTTTTCATCCATTTCGAACCGGTCGAAGAGGCAGGTGCAGTTTTTGCCCGTGCCGCTGAGCTTGACCAGGACCGAATCGCATTTCGACCATTTCCCGGCGGCCGGGATATCCAGTTTCAAGGTCAGTTCCTGCCATTCGCCGGTGGCTTTGGCTGTGGCGCCGGCGGAAAGGCTGCCCTGATAAGCTTCCCGGACCTGGCCGTTCAGCGACAGCGTGACCTTTTCGCCCGGCACGGAATGTTTCGCCATGACTTTCATGATATAGGTATGTCCGGCGGTGACCGGCAGCGATTTGGTGAAACAGCCGGTGCCGGTGGTCTTGCAGACCTGGATCAGACAGGTGCTTCCCTTGACGCCTTTGCCCTGCGCCGTCTTGAACTCGGTATCCCGTTTCGGTGCGGTCCAGTTGCCCCAGCTGTGACTCATCGGCGGCCGCATGGGATATTACTTTTTCTGCGGGAACACGATCATCTGGAAGGTCCGCGAACGGACCGTGGTCTTGAACTTGCCGTCGGTCACCTTGATCGGTTTCTCATAGTATTCTTCCCAGGCAGGGAAGGATTTTGTCCCGACCAGTTTGGTCAGGTCCACGGTGACTTCCCGTTTCCGGATGTCCTTGTTGACCAGGTGGATCAGGTACCGGTTTTCGGGCGTCTTCCACCAGGTGACCTTCACTTCCGGATGCGAGGAGGTGACCTCGTTCTGCTCGTAGAAAAGATGGCATCGGGTTTTCGGATCGAAGATCTTGTAGTTTTCCAGGATATCCCACATCCGGCGGGTCGGCACGCCGGCCAGATAATCCCGCGAGATCTCGATGTCATACAGCTGGGTCATGCCGATCGACGCGATCGTGTATTTGAAGCCGTCCGGCTTGAAATAGGCGTAATGCTGCTGACAGATGTTCGGACCCATGACGACCGCGGTCCCGAGCGTGTCGGAATTGAATTCGCTGCGGAAGCGCGCGTCGGAGATGTCGTCCATCACGCAGTAGGGATTGACCAGCGCCATGTTGCTGATGTCTTCGCCGGGTTCCCAGAGGTCGGCCAGGCCGTGCAGGACCGGCATATACTGCCGCTGGGCATGGCAGTAGACATAGACGCCGTAACGGTGCGCCAGCGCCACGGTCCGGCGGACCAGGTTGCGCTTGGCCAGCAGCGTGAAGCTGGATATCGTCCGTCCGAATCTGTCTTTGAACGCGCAGCCGTGCAGCGGATTGGCGCATTGGGTGGAGCCGCAGAGGTCGAAGCCGATGCACCAGATCTTGCTGACCATCGGATGCTCCATCAGTTTTTTGATGCCGTAAAGCTGATAGTCCGTATGGCTGGTCGCGTTGCAGGTGGCGACCGAGTTGTAGCGGATGATTTTGAAGGAGCCGTCCGGCATGGGCCGGTGGAACGGCATGCGGTAACCGGAAGAACGCGGCACGTCGCGGTATTTCCGGAAATAGACCGCCACCGGATTTTCCTCGGTCAGCGCGCCCGCGCCGCCGTAGAAATATTTCGATTTCGGCAGGGCGTTTTTCAGCAGCCTCGTCAGTACCGGCGGATCCGGTTCATAATTCCAGACCCCCAGGGTGCCGGTTTTGCCGCCGCCGCCGAACACGGTTTTGGCATCCGCACGCAGGGAATCGCCGAAACGCAGGCCGCGCCGGTCCGGAATCAGCGGCCGCGTGGGCGTGGCGATGAACAGCGAAGTGTAATCCGTATCTTCCGGCAGCGTGACTTTTTTATTTACCATGGAAACGGTGCATTCGCCGGTGTTCTTATCGGCGAAGAAGACCGGTTTTTCCGGATCGTAGATCCAGTTGGCGTCATGCGGCATGGAGTAGCAGAATCCGCCTTTGCGCTGGGAGACCAGCCAGAGCTGCTTGCAGATCTCCGGCCCGCGGTTCAGGTGGCTGCCGCCGAATCCCGGATACAGATACTCGAACTTGCCAGTCGAATTTTCCTGCACGGTCGGCACCATCAGGAACTGACGGAAATCCTTGGCCGTCTGCCAGTTCAGCTGCAGCGACGAGATCTCCGGCCGGCCGTGGAAACGAAAGACCGTGCTGATCAGACCATCGTATTCCACTGTGGTGCGGTAATCCAGCGTGAAATCCTTCCCTCTGCCGGTTCCCGTGTAGATCACTTTGGTGATTTCCTTTTCGGTCTTTCCGGCCTTCCAGTCGGTGACCGCCTCACCGTCCACCAGGATGACCGGCGCGCGGTCGAGCAGCTCCAGATCTTTGACCGTGATGGATTCGGGGTAGGGGCCTTCGCCGAACTTATACACGCGGTTCCACAAGGTGACTGTGCGGCCGTCGACCGCAAAATCTTTCCACAGGGCCGGGACTTCCTCCTCATCGCCGTAACCGTTGCCGATGAAACTCAGGTCTGGCCGGTCGATGGTGCAAGTCACTTTGCTGCCCTGGTCCATCCAGACGGTCAGCGTATATTTGCCGGGCTTGGTGATGCCTGAGAAGAGACGGCAGTTCGAATCAGGACCGAAAATCCAGCTGCCCGCAGTCTTTTTGCCGTCGGGACCGATCAGTTCGTAGAACAGTTTCAGTTTGCCCTGTTTCAGCAGTTCCTTGGCATTGTCGGGCAGGGGGGAGAAATCCAGTTCGGCCTCGATCTGGTCGTATTTCTTTTCCGCGGGGCCTCGGTCCACGCCGTTCATCACAATGCCGAAATCCTGGATCTTTTCGGCGGTGCTGCCGGAGACCAGGCGCAGATACTGGTTGCGGACCTCGATCGGGGAGAACGCCCGGCCGTAGATCTTGACATCGTCCACCGCCACATCATATTTGTGCGTGTCCCCGTAGAAACGCTTGCGGATGCCGATGAAGGATTTTCCCGTTTCCGGTTTCAGGTCTTTGGTCTTCGCGGCTTTCAGCGGCAGGTTCCGGGTCTGGTAATGTTTCCCGTTCACATAGATCGACAGTTCATTGCCGACCCAGGTGAGCGCGACCTGGTGCCACTGTCCTTTGCCGATGCCGGGCCGGGTGGCCACGACGCGTCCGAGCGTGTTCGGCGGTTCCGAGCTCCACCAGTCGAAATACAGTTCGTCGCATTCGTAGAACTGCATCAGGATATGCCGCTGTCCCTGCTTGAACATCAGCTGCAGCAGCGCGATATTGCCGCGCTTGTCCGGCTGGCTCGGATTGTAGTCGCGGCAGCAGAGCCACATGGTCACCGTCCCCTGATGCGGATTCACATTTTTTACCGCGTCGAACATCAGGTCTTCTCCGGGTTCCGGACGGAAGGCCGGCTTGCCGTCGAATCCGATCATTCCCCGCAGCAGCAGACCGACGTTTTTCATGTTGATCGACAGCGGTTCGCCTTTGGCAAAATCGGCATTCACGGTCCCGCGGTCGAAGGTCGCCGCGAACAGCAGGTCCTTGTCCTTCAGTTTGTCTTTGGTGTCGATGCTTTTGTATTGGTCCGCACCCGGCAGGGACAATCCCGCCAGCAGGATCCCGATGCCCAACAATCTTTTCATGCCCATCTCCTTATCCTTGCGACTTGAAACTCGTATCTTGTGACTTGAAGCTTGTGTCTTGAGACTTGAAGCTTGTGTCTTGAGACTTGCAACTCTCATTTTCCCTTCGGTTCACTCTGCTGTTTTTTGAGCTCGGCTTCCTTCTCGGAGAAGGCGGCGATATCCGAGAGTGAAACATTGCCTTCCACCTGACCGTTGTCCAGCGGATCGGCGATCCGGTTTTCCAGGTCGCGGAAGAGCGGTTTCAATCGTGCCTGAACGGCAGCACAAAATCCGATTCGCTGAAGTCATACTCCGTCAGCAGACGTTCCAGCATTTCGATCTTCTCTTTGTCAAAATGAGCGGCATGCAGGTCGTATCCCATCGTGAATTTCACGCCCTGCCGTTTCCAGTTCCGGAACAGCTCCATATACCAGGTCTGCAACTCCGGTTTCTGCTTGAGGGTCACCGCCAGGTTGATTTCCGCCGGCTTGTTCTGCCGGACCAGTTCCGCGGCCAGGCGGTCGTTGTATTCCCGCGGAATGTCCGCGAATACGGTCTTGTCGATATGTTCTTTGTCGCGGAACCGGTACCAGTCCCCGACTGCCAGTTCGAGCGAATCCCACGGATGCGCCAGCACATTGACCAGCGGATGATCGACCAGGAACATCATCAGATCGAAGTAATGCCGGATCAGTTCCTGCCGGTCGTGGCTGCTGCTCAGCGGCCAGTGGATACCCCCGACCACAAATTCGATCCCCTGTTCCCGGACCGTCTGTTCGTCCAGGTCGATCGCGAATTTGCCGGTGTAATCGGTCATGTCCCGGAATCCGTAGACCGGTTCATCGCCCCAGGCATGGTAATCCCCCGCCGCCACCCGGTCGATTTCCCGCTGGTCCATCACGCTCACTTCGATCCCGAAATGAAAATTTTCCGGCGGACAGCTCGCCAGGAAATCGCGCCTGGCGCTGATGATGTCCGGCAGATTGTAGGACGTGTGCAGATGGTCGGTCAGTCCGTATTCCTCGAATCCCATCTCTTCCATTTCTTTGATAATGTCCAGAATCTTGGCGCACGCGCTGTCGCAGGAATGCTGGGAATGGATGTGAAAATTCGTTTTCAGTTTCATGGTATTTCCCTCTCAACGGCTCATTGAAATTTATGACAATATAAATTATATGTTCCCGATTTCAAGAAAAAACTGCATAAAACATTGAAAAAAGCCGTCTGCAAATAACTTTTGCGGAATCCCAGCTTTTCGCGATTGACGGACAATACGGACGGGACGGACCAGACGGACGATGTCGCGAAACCCAGTGTCATGATGCGGGAGGCAACGGATTGAGGTTTTCTCTCTCCTTCCTTTTTTTATAATTTGCCCTCTCTTCCGTGTTTTGCCCGTCCCGTCCGTCAGGTCAGTCCTGTCCGTCAATCGCGGCGGCATCCCCAAAATTCCATTGCCTCCATCCCGCCTGCAAATATTCTGTTTTTTCTTCATTTCAAGACTTGACATTAAAAAAAATAGTGATAAATTAACTGATAAAATGCACTAAGTATGCACTAACTTAATTTTTTCGGGTTTCAAAAAATGGCGGTCAGAAGTTCGAAATTGATGAAGGTTGCGGAACGGTTCCGGAAAGATATACTTTCCGGTCTGTATCTGCCGGGCGACCGTCTGCCGACAGATGAAGATATCGCACGGGAATTCGGGATCAACAAACGGACCGTGGCCGGGGGACTGACCCGTCTGGTTGCCGAAGGTCTGATCACCCGTGCGCCGGGAAGGGGGTCTGTGGTCGTACGCGAGAAAATCGTCCCGAAACATACCAACGTGGTCGACTGCATAGCAATGAGTTCCGGCGCTATCTTTGCGAACATGGAAAAAGAGATCACCCTGGAATCTATGAAGCGCGGATTCCATCCGGTCTGGATCCCGCCTTCACTGTTCTGGTCCAGACCTGTCGATGAGAACCACAAGCAGTTTCTGCAATATATGGAAAACTGCGTCAATGCCATGCCTTACGGGATGATCGTCTACGGGGAGCGTTTCATCCCGTATGAGATGCTGGAACGGAACCTGGCGAAAATCGGGAAACTGGTCTTTATCTGCTGTTATGTTCATAACCGGGATATTCCCGCGAAATATGTGCTGATCGATTACGATGCAGTGGCGAAAAAAACCGTTGCGCTCTTCCGTAAAAACGGACACCGGAAAATCACGTTCATCACCTCCCCGGTGGTTGAATTGCGGAGAACGCGGCGGAAACCGCCCCAGTATCTCCATCATGCGGCACTCCGGAAAGCCTGTATGGAAGCCGGACTGGAATACGATGAGAAGATCCCGCAGATGCTCTGGGATTCCGTTTCGCCGGAAGAAGCATTCCGGCGGATCCGGCGGAAGGGGATCACGGCCGCAGCCCTTGGTTTTGATTCCCTGGTTGATCTTCATGCCGGGGCGCTCCGGAAACTCGGCATCCGGATCCCGGAGGATCTCTCGGTTGTCGGGTTCTATGACACTGCCGGGCCGGAAAGCGGGCTCACCACGTTCAATATTCAGGAACACGTGATCGCCTCTACCGCGACGGAGATGCTGTTCGAAGACAGTTCGGAATACAAAAAGATTTACGTAAAGCCGGAATTGATCCTGCGGGAAAGTGTCAGGAAATTATGAAAAATCGAGGGAGATAAGAGCATGTTTTCGGTACCCGTAACTTTTGTGCCGCAGTTCGGCGGCGCCGATGAACGGATGCGCAAATTCCTGCTCCATGAATTTGCCGATGCCGGGGCAAAACATCTCGTGCTTTCTTCAGAGCTGATCAAGGCGGTCATGGCGGACCACAAGTTTGCCCCGCAGCTGGAAAAGGAACTGGCCGCCGAAGGCCTTTCCTTCATGGATGCCCATGCGCCGTTCGGCAATATTCTGGATATGAACTGTCCGGATCCGGATTTCCGTCCGCAGATGCTGCTGCGGCACCAGCTGGCGCTCAAGATCGCCGCTTCCCTCGGCGTGAAAACCATCACCATCCATCCCGGCAGTTCACGGTTCCATCCCGAGATCCCCCTGGAAAAACATTGGGATCTGATGCGCGACGGACTGGACCGGCTGCTGCCGGAAGCGGAACGCTGCGGACTGACGATCTGCATCGAAAACAGCATGTCGCGTGCCGCCGCACCTTCGGTCGTGGTCATGCTGAAGAAAGAATATCCGACCGATACGCTCGGATTATGTTATGATTCCGGTCATGCCCATCAGCTGACCGCAGGCCGGGATCATCCCGATGCGAAGATCCGGGAATACTGGAGGCAGGCCGGTTCGGATGAACCCGAATGGGACGATCATATCCTGGAAAAAATGCTGCCTCAGACGGTTTCCTGCCATCTGCATGACAATGACGGTTCGGACGACACCCACAGTATGCCGGGCGACGGAACGATCAACTGGAACAAAGTGATCCCGCTGCTCAGGAAAGCGCCGCGTCTTCAGGTGATCCAGTCCGAAGTCCTGATGATGCCGCGTTATTCGCCGTCCCGGCTCTGCCGGAAATTCGCCGAACTGGGCGGGATCGGCTGAAACCGTTCCGTCCGCCGATCATTTTTCCGGATCATAATTGACCGGAAGGCCGATCATATCTTTCAATTCCGCGAGCATCTTCCGCTGGAGCGAAACCGGATAATCGGCGTAGAGATATTCCAGCACAATGTTTTTCCGGTATCCCAGCCTGGCCAGACCGGCGATGATTTCCCGGACCGGCACAATTCCGCTCATGGGCAGGACCATATCATAATACTGTCCGTCCGGCATCCTGCAGTTTCCGGCTGACTGCGGACTGCCGGATGCGGTCCAGTCTTTGATATGGACATTCCGCATATACGGGATGCTTTTCTGCAGGGACGCAACGGGATCTTCCCCGGTAAACGCATTGCCGCAGTCAAAGGTCAGGCAGAGGGAAGGGACCGCTTTCCGGAATTCCATAAAATCATCGAATGCGATGCAGGGGGAACAGATCCCTGCGTAATTTTCGATAGTTAAAACCAGATTCGAGCATTCGGCCAGGGGAACGATCTCGGACAGCGCCTCGATCCATTCCCTGCGGGCCAGCGTCCGGTCGGTGATTCCGGCGATCTCCGAGGTGGGCAGCATCACCGCAGACGCGCCCAAAGCAGCGGCATTGTCGATTTCCCGTTTTGCCGTGTCGAGCCATTTCCCGTCCGGAAAACCTTTCAGGACAAAGGTGTAGGTTCCGATCTCAAGTCCGGCGTCCAGCGTGATTCTGCGCAGATATTCCGGCGTTTTGCCGCAAAGCGTGACCCAGTCGATGGCTGTGAAACCGATTTCTTTCGCGGTTCGGACCGCAATTTCCGGCGGTTTTCCGCACATGCAGCAGCTGAGCAGTGAAAAATTCATTTTGCCGCATCCTGGTCCGGATCGTCTATCCGGTAGATTTGCACTTCATCGATGACGAGTGTTCCGGTCCCGTTCTGCAGATTGATGTAGACCGTTCCTGTCCGGTTCCGGGGCGAAAAATCGCCTGAGAGTTCCTTCCATTCCCCGTCTGTTCCTATGGAGACTAAGTTCCGGTTGGATTCCGACAGGCCTTTCCCGCCGGTGCGCAGAAAGACGATCACTTTGCCCGTGAAGCCCGGTTCGGTCCGGAAACGGATCCGGAATGCATATTTCCCCGGCTCAATCGCAAAAGACTGATAGATCCGGCCGAGGGAACGGCGGGTATTCGGGTCGGTTTCGACGCATTTGATCCGGATCGTTTTACCGCTGGCGGCATCGGCATCGGGACGGTTTTCAAAAGAGAAGCTGCCCTCGCGCACATCCTTTTTCCAGACGGTTCCGACTTTTTCCGAGCAGGAACCGTCCTTCAGCAGATTCCGGGTCATAGGCACCTTTTCCCGGACCGGTCTGCCGCGATAAACCGTCCGCCAGATACCGGAAAGTCCCGCCTGTTTCGTGAGCTTGACCATCAGGATATTTTTCCCGGTCCGCAAAAATGAAGACGGAACATTGAAGGCAAAATCCTTTTTCCAGGAATCGGCATCACCCTGATATGGATAAGGACGCCGATGGATCAGGCGGCCGTTGATGAAATACTCGCCCGAACCGTCGACCGCACCGAATTGCAATGAAATACCGTTTTTCGTCTCTTCCGGGGGAAGCGTGAATTCCGTCCGATACCACACCGGGGAAGTGAACCGGCTGCCGCTGTTTATCCAGTCTTTTCCCGCCGGCTGTTTTTCAAGATGCGTATCGGTGCGGTACGGCAGCCAGCGGCAGGAATCGAAATCCCGGTCACGGACATCCAGCGCAACGAACCACGGCGACAGCCGGACGGCATCATCCTCGACGGAAAGCAGGTTCCATGGCCAGAAACGGGTCTCCATCTGCTTCATATAGCCGATATTCGTTCCGTTCGTCCGTTCATGTTTTGCCCGGTGATTCTTCAGCCTGACCAGCTGTTTTTTCAAAGATTTCACCTCGCCGTCGGTCCGGTATTTTTCATAAGCGTGCTGGACGGCAAGCGTCAGTTTGCAATCCTCAAAAGCCGTTTTGAGGAATTGGACGCGGCGGGCTGAAAGCGGATCATTTCTGACCGCTTTCTCCGCCTGAACCAGCATTGTTTCCATCTCCTGCATCCTGTGGGGCGTGAAGATCTTCTCCGCGACCATGAAAAAGCTGGCAAAGATGGCACTGCCTTCGACGGCATTGCTCTTACCAATGACGCGGCTTCCCGCGGCCGCCGTTTGAGCTGCCAGCTGGAAATATCGGCGGATGGAGCCTTCTCCGGCTCCGAAAGCGCGGAAAAATTCATTTTCGATTTCCTCGCCGCTTTTTTCGAAACCTTCCCCGCACTTGGCGGCGATGGTATACAGGGTCAGGGCATTGGCTCCGAACGCACCCGTCAGGGAATCCAGATCGACCGCGGCCATGCCGTGCAGCCGGGCAAAATCGAATACTTCAACAAACTCCTGGTGATAATCCAGCGGGAAATTGTGCCCGTCCAGCGTGAAATTCGGGCGGAACATCAGCGCGGCGCCGGTATTGCTCCATCCCAGCCACACCCGTTTGGCATGATCGATCTTTTCTCTCGTCCAGGGATACATCAGCGGCGGACAATACCGGAGAATGACATTGGGATCCAGCGGGATACGGTTGGTCGGCGGATCGGTATAATTGGCATAGATCCCCGCGATGATCACATCCTTTTCCGCCAGTTTCCGGACCGCGGCTATGAATTCGGCATAACGGTTGGACACCGATCCGAGTTTTTTATACCAGACCGGATCCCCGGCGCGGAAAGCGTCCGCGGCTTTCTGAACCCGGGAACCGTCCGGATCGCCGTCCCATTTCAAACATTCGGCACACACGCATTTCCCGGCCGTGTCATTTTCATTGAGGTTCAGAATGCCCTTGCGGCGGTTTTTTTCAAGAATGATCCGGTGCAGTTTGGGATTTGAAACGCACATGGAAATGAGGGACGGTCTGCCATTGAAATAAAACGGATCGGCATGACGCCGTCCGTCCGGCAGCAGATTGAAAATCTCCGGTTTGCTTTTCCCGTATTTTTCCCAGTATTTCGTGAAAGCATGGCCGTAATTGAGGTTGCATGACATGCCGAAACGGTGCCGGCGGAGCCAGACTGCGGTCTCTCGGAGAAAACGGTCGGCATTCCGGGGATCCGTCCAGTTCGTCCTGTGGACACCGGCCTGGCGCCATTGGACAAACCGCAGAGGAACGCCCGTCCGCCGTTCCGCAGGAGCAAATGACAGCGTGGTCTGTCTTTTCAGAACGATGCCGTCTTCGCCCGGCCAGAGCCAGCGGACGCCGAGTTCACGGTTCAGAAAATCGTAAACGGCGAACAGCGTTCCTGCGGAAGTTTCGAATTTCAGCGGATCGCGGCCGGGATCGTCGCATCCGGCCAGGTCAATGTGATCTTTGCTGATCCTCACCATGCCCGCGTTCGGTTCACGGATTTCCACGGCCGGCCGGGCTGCCCTTCCGATCCGGATACAGTGTTTCCCCGGCGTGGGGCGGGTTTTGAGAGGAAAATCAAAACCGGTGATCATTTTCAGATGAAACACCAGTTCGTCCGCCGCATATCGTTCGACCGGGTTGGCCTTTTCCGGAAGAATGATCTCCGCCTGAAGGACCGAATCGCGGATCAGTTCAGCCGCAGACAGAGAAAATGCCGAAAGGCACCAAATCGCAATGACAGAACTGCGGACGGATCGCGGGAAACTCATTTCGTGATCCACCGGAAGAACCATTCATCCGGATTGGCGCGGGCGGATGCCGTGGTGACCAACCCGTTAGCCGAACTGGCATGTCCGTCCGCCCAGCCGATGTTCACGCCGAGTTTTGACGGGATCGATGAGGGAAGGGTATAATTGGCCGCTCCGGGCAGCTTGTCGATCGGCCCGTTGCCGGAGTGATTGTAGGCAACTGCACTATGACTGTACTGATATACGCCTGTGGAGCCGCCGGCGGATTCCACCAGCCAGATCTGGGAAGCCGGTCTCGGCACCTGTCCGGAGTGGATTCCCCAGTCGACTCCGCCAAGCTTTGTCGCCCGGCTCAGATAGCCGTTGGTCGTATAGGAAAGTCCGCCTTTCCCGCCGATATATTTATTATTGCTGGTGAACATCGCAATCAAAGCGGACGGACAGCGGAAAATCGGAATATTCTGGTCGTCGGCAAAGTAATTTCCGTTTTTCAGGGCCAGACCCATGTACGGCGCAATAATATGGGTGAAGTATAAATCCCCCGTCACACCGCCCGTCCCGCTTTTCGGAAAATATTGCGTGTCATTGACATACATGCTGCTGGCCTGTCCCAGCTGCCGGATCTGGTTCATGCAGGCGACCCGATGGGACGATGCTTTGGCCTTGTTCAGGACTGGCAGCAGCATAGCCGCCAGGATCGCAATGATCGCTATGACCACGAGCAGTTCTATAAGGGTAAAATTTCTCCCGAAGAGCGTCCCGCTCCAGTCGTTGCATTCATAATTTTGTCTGTTCATTTCCTGAAAAATCTCCTCATTTTCTGGTGGCTTTTTTTATTTCGATCTCACTGTTTTTCTTCCAGGTGTCGTCTTTTCCCTTCAGATGCAGGGAGCCGAGCTTTTTGATGTTCTGCTTCAGGGGCGGCGGGATCGGACCCCTCGGATTTCCCTGTCTGTCATAGCCGACCCAGCAGTTTTCATCTTTGTCATTTCCCACGGATCCGATCGGACGCATGAAATGATACGATTCCATATATCCGGCCGCGTAGCTGTGCGGCTCAGGGATCGGGACGCCTTGCTCCAATTCTTTTTTCAGTTCGTCCAGATGTTCCGAAAAGATCTGATGGGTGGAACAACGGTAACGGCAGGCGAGCGAGGCGGCGAGTCCGGCCGCTTCCCCCAGCATTCCCAGGGTCCGCATGACCCTCGCGCTGGAAAAAACCAGATGCGTCAGGCTGATGCAGCGTCCGCCGAGGAACAGGTTGTCCGCATCCCTGGCACAGAGGCAGCGGTACGGCACCGGATAGTAATCTTCGAGTCCGCGGTGATAGGCGCAGGAGAGGAATGCTTCGCCGAAGGTCTGCTCGTTTTCCGGGTCGGGATAATGCAGATCGATGCTCCAGCTGAGCGAAGCGGTCGCGTCCGGATGACTGATTTTCCCTTCCAGATCGTTCAGGGTCAGGATATAATCGCCGACCACGCGGTAACTTTCCCGTTTCCCGCCGATGGCGGAGATCCATTCCAGGTCCCAGTTTTTCCATTTTTCCCGGTCGCACGAGTGATTCTTCAGATAGGACCAGTTGGCGAAACAGGTCATCAGCCCGTAATCGCGGATATGTTCGATATCCATGACCTGGTCCCGGTATTGGCCCGTTTCCCAGTCCCAGCAGCAGTTGAACCGGCGGATCGCGCGTTCCTCGTCGAACTCAATTCCCCAGTCGATATCGGGGAAGGGGACCTCCTTATCGCGGAGCGTCGTCTCCCACAAGGTGGAGTGTCCCATCACCAGACGGTCCGGCGTTTCCGGAGCCAGCGATTCGTGGAAATCCTGCTCGCCTTCCCGTCCGTACATCACCTGACATCCGATGAGACGTGCCAGCAGGGCATCCCCGGTGCAGTCGCTGAAAAATTCCGCTTCCCGCCGGGTTTCCTTCCCGGTTCGGACCCCGCGGGTAATGACGGCCGTGATTTTGCGCGGATCCGCCTCGGAACGTTCCACGCCGACCACGAGCTCATTCAGCAGCAGGTTTTTACCCGGCTTGAAGAGAACGGCTTTCCGGTCGTCTTCGAAAAACTCCGCGTTTTTCTTCATGCCCGGTATTCCGGTGAGCGGACTGATCAGAAAAGCCGGATTGCCGAGTTTTTCGAACGGGGGCAGATGCGTCTTGCCGCCGATCCAGACCCGCACCTCGGAACTGCCGCAGCCGCCGAGGACCGGACGGTCGTTGATTAGGAGCGTTTTCAGTTTCCGGTGTTCCGCCGCCAGCGCCGTGCAGATCCCGGCAAATCCGCCCCCGCATACGATCAGGTCGTAATGTTCGGGGTCATCTTCAATGACTGTCCCGCAGATTTTCCGGCGGAATTCGGCCAGCGCCTTGCCGTTTTTAGGCGGCACATCATCATGGTTTCGGGTCAGATAAACCGCATCGCACCGGCCGTCAAATCCGGTCAGGTCATGCAATGCGAGCGTATGTTCGCCGGCTTTGAGGCGAATGGATCCGGCGCGCTGCCAGTCCCATTCCGCGCCGACGGTCCCCAGTTCCTGCGGCAAAACCGCGCCGTCTAATTGAATTTGAAAACGTCCGGCGGGCGTGCCGCGTTTCCATTCCGCGGTCCAGTCGCGCGTCCTTGCCATTACGAACCATTCGGCATCCTCATCGGTGCTGAACGCGGTGACGGCATCCGCAACAGGTTTGCCGATGCCGTGTGCGAGAAGATACGGCGCGCCCATGGCTTCGACGCACTGGGTGTCGATCGTCCAGCCGCCGAGATCCTCAAATACGGCGGTTTCCAGCAGAATACGGTCGTTCATGATTATCCCTCCATCACATCGGACAGATGTCCTGGATCATCGGCTGGACGGTCAGGTCCGGAATGGCCAGATGATCCGGCGTTTCAAGAATGTTTTTCACGATCATTCCGAGTTCTTCCGGTGAGGTGCATTGCGAGGCTTTCGCCGGATCTTCGGAAGCGCCGCTGATGCTCGCCGCCCGGTTGAAGCCGGTCTGTCCCCAGGATGGCGTCAGACAGGTCACATGGACGTTGTAAGGCCGCAGTTCCGTATACAGACCATGGCTGAATTTGGCCACGCCGGCTTTGGCCGCGGTGTAAACGCTCCACGCGGGCCAGGCATACAGCGCGCACACGCTGGAAATGTTGATGATGGCGCCGGACCGCTGCGCACACATGATTTTCGCCGCCCGGGAACAGCCGAGGATGACCCCGGTCAGATTGGTTTCGATGACCGAAAGGATATCCTCATCCTGCTGCTCGGCGACCGGGACGATCTTGCCGCCGTAACCGGCATTGTTGACCAGAATGTCGATCCCGCCCATGGCGGCAATGACCCGGTCCCAGTCTTCGCCTTTGGAGG
Source organism: Lentisphaerota bacterium (assembly GCA_015061565.1). GTDB lineage: Bacteria > Verrucomicrobiota > Lentisphaeria > Victivallales > UBA1829 > SIG94. The sequence goes on along the minus strand of SUWI01000079.1, from coordinate 2,523 downwards.
CATCGGCGCCAATGGCATGAACTCCGATTTCCGCGGCGGCTTTTGCCAGTTTTTCCCGGTTGCGGCCGGTGATCCAGACTTCCGCCCCAGCCTGTTTCAAAACTTTTGCGATTCCCTTGCCATATCCGGAACCGCCTCCCGTCACCAGTGTCTTTGCCCCTTCGAGCTGCATGTTCAAGTTTCCTTTCCGTTATTGTTCGCCGCTGATTTCTCCGGCTGTCTGCTGTATGATTCCGGCGATCGTTTTTTCTTTCGCCGTGTTGAATCTGGAAGCGGGGCCGCTGCACCAGACCGCTGCGACCGGATAATTCTCCTCGTTCAGGATCGGGGCCGCAATGCAGCGGAGGTCATCGAGTTCTTCGCCGCGGTCGAACGCGAGCCCGTGTTTTTTCACTGCTGCCAATTCCCGGAGGAAGGCTTTTTCCGTGGTAATGGTCGCCGCCGTGAATTTGGTGTAGACGATGCTTTTGAGGATCGTTGAGAGTTCATCCGCCGGCAGCATGGCAAGAATCGCTTTCGCCGGAGCCGCGGTATGCAGCGGAAAATGATGGCCGACCTGGATGCTGACCTTGACCGCCTGCGGAGAATCCACGCAGGCCAGCACGATCCCCTCCTGACCGTTCAGCACGCCCAGCAGCACGGTCTCGCCGGAAAGGTCACGCGCTTTCCGCAGGAACGGCATCGCCCGTTCCACCAGGGAATGTTCCCCGTAACTCAGCGAGCCCAGCTTCAGCAGTTTCCGGCTGATCCGGTAGCGCCGGTCGACGGAATGCTTCACATATCCGCACTTTTCCAGCGTTTCGGCCATCCGGTAAACCGAGGCGGTCGGCAGTCCGGTTTCCTGCACCAGCAGGGAAAACGGCGCCCCTTCCGGATGTTCCGCGATCTTTTCCAGCAGCCCGAGCCCCCGGTACAGGGCGGGGACAATATGCTTGTCCGATTCCATTCCGCTTTTAACTTTATTCATGATCATTTCCTCCATTTACCATTAATTTATCACCAATGAATATTATTTTCAAATATGAAACTTCAAAAAACTTGAAAAAAGTCGATTGCCCGGTCTGCTCTCTTCCGATCCGGAAATTTGCGGTAGATTTTTCGGCCTGGCCGGTCACGATCCTGAAGCCGCTGGAAATCCTCGAAGAGGAACAGCTCATCGAACGCATCACGGTCCGTGATCAAGCGGGTCCGCCGCCGGCAAGCTCCTGATCATGATCCACCAGGCGAATGGCAAATGCGAATCGAAAACGGTGGATCTGACGAAGAACACGGCGTCGGAAATCGCGCTTGCCTGATTCCGCGACAATCAAAAGCCGCGCCGGAACATGTGATTACGTTTCGGTGCGGCTTTTTTTGAAAAAGTCTGTTTGAAACAGGATTGCTTACTTTGCCGCTTTGGCGGCGGAATATGAACGGATCATCATATTGGCGGAGCCCATTACGCCGAAATCCATCATGACCTTGGTGGTCGGGAGTTTGCCGTCTTTTACGACCAGATCAGCTTCGAATTTTGTCCATTCCGGTTTCAGTTGGAATTTCTTGCTCCAGTTCCCCATGCAGATCCATTTTGATCCGTTGAAGCATTCGTAAGTCACATATACTTCACCTTCTCCGCAAACTTCGAAGGAAACATGGATCACATCCCCTTTTTTTGCGTCCAGATACTGTCCCCGGCATTTGAAGCACGCCCGTTTGTTTTCGTCGTTGTTTACGACAAAAACTTTTTTTTCTGCATCATAACCGTATTTCAGGGCCGGCATCTTGTTCGGCGAACCATCCAGGACCCAGGCTTTTGCGGATTCCGGGCTGGTGAAATCCGTGGACATGGTATCCACTCCCATTACGGCGATTGTGCAGACAATTGCGGATAAAACTGCAATAGTTTTCATTTTTTTCTCCTTTTTACGGGAATCTCTGTCAATGCCTTTTTGACTGAAATTCCGATTGCTCTAGTTTGAAAATCTCCGAATGAGATTTTTTCATTGTCATCCGTCAGCATTTTGATTTTTATCATGTCTGTCAGCCGGTCAGGGACGGGGCGTGCCGTGGAAACCGCTGGTTTGGAAATTGGGGTAATACAGATTGGCGCTCCAGACTTTGGCTTCAGGTGAAAACGGCTTCATTTTGATTTCCGAAAAGGTTTCCGATGCCACATGGTGGTCGTAATAATAGTTGTTCGACCGTCGGTTGCTGGGAATCGGACTTGCGCTTGTATTCACCGGGTAGCCGCGTGGATCTCCGCCATTGTGACGGAAAGCCAGCATTTTGATGTCCGAGACGAGAGACCCTTGGGTGGAGTTTGAATAGAGATCGCCCATGGCCCATAAGGTATTGGGATGCAAAATGACCGATGTTTTTTTGACCCCGGTCGCCCAGGTTACAGAAGTAGTATTATTTCCGAAAACCAGCGCATTGACACCGTAAAACCAAGCTCCGTAGGTAAGCGCCCAGCGAGATACATGTCACAGGCTTTTTCGGAAAAAATCCGGGATTTTCTGAAAAATTATTTGGATTCCGGCTTCC
>SUWI01000078.1 GCA_015061565.1 Lentisphaerota bacterium | reverse complement strand
AAAGTGGACGGAGGACCCGGGCTGGTACTGATCTCGCTGACGGGTATTTTCAATCATCTTCCGGGCGGACGTTTTCTCGGTGCGCTCTTTTTCCTGTTCCTGAGCATCGCTTCCCTGACCACGGTCATCGCGGTGTTCGAAAACATCATCGCCTTCATGATGGATGAATGGCATTTCAGCCGCGGAAAAGCCGCACTGATCAATTTCCTGACGGTCGGACTGCTTTCGTTCCCGTGCCTGCTGGGGTACAACCTGTGGAAGAATGTACATCCGCTGGGCGGCAAATCAACGATCCTGGATTTCGAAGACTGGCTGGTCAGCGACCTGTGTCTGCCGCTGGGGTCGCTGGCGGTCGTGATCTTCTGCGTCTGGAACATCGGCTGGAAATGGAAGAGTTTCCTGGCGGAAGCCAATACGGGTAAAGGCATCCGTTTTCCAGCCTGGATCAAATATTACCTGGTCATCGTGCTTCCGCTGCTGATCTTCTATCTGTTCGCCATGGGCATCTATAACCGTTTCTTCCTGTGATTCCCTGATGAATCCCTTCGGGAACAGCTTTTTTCATTAGCAGACTTGATTTTTTGAAAAAACATGTTATTATATGATATGTTCACCGTCTATACAACAAACTTTTTATGAAAGGGAAAAGCAATGAAATCTGTTGTGAAAATGATGGTCGGAGCTGTTCTGCTTACTGCATTCGGCACTGTTGTCGCCCAGGAACCGCCGGCTGCCCTTAATTCGGCCGCTGACTGGAACAAGAACGCCAATGTTACGGATGTCGACGGCGTCATCAATGTCAAAAAGAATAATGTTATTCTTTTGAGCAAGAAATTCGATATCGATCCGGCGAAGAAATACACGCTGAAGTTTTCCTGCCGCGCCGTCAATATTGAAAAAGACGGCGACCGGTCCCAGATCTATGCCGGATTCAATGTGTTGGATAAAAACGGCCGCGTGATCAACTGCTACAACTGCTGTACGGTTCCGAACACCCTGACGGAAGTCGCGGAAGATGCCCCCAAAGGCGCCAAAGTCATCAAGGTCAAAGACGCTTCCAAATTCAGAAAACCTTACGGCACCCTCAATGCCGGTGCGAAGGATGATCTTTCCGATCTCCCGAATTACAATCTGCTCGGATTTGTTACCGACTTCGTCCAGAAAGACGGTGTCTGGGAAGTGTCCCTGCAGTCTCCGCTGAGCCGTCCGGTCAAAGCCGGGACGGCGGTCCGGGAACATCTGCGCGGCGGATATCTTTATACCGCGGGCGTTAAATCGACCGGAAAAGACTGGATCACCATGTCCGGAACCATTACCGGAGTGAGAAAAGGCGCTTGGACGGGAAGTGCCTGGCCGGCCGGCGCAGTGAAAGCCCAGGTCGTGATCCTGGTCAACTGGAACAATAAAAAACTGGAAACCCAGTTCAAGGATATTTCCTTGACAGTTAAATAAAACGAGGAATCAAAATGAAAAAAGGAATGTCAATTCTGATGGGTGCCGCGGCTCTGCTGGCGGCAGGTGTCCTTTCCGCTCAGGAAGTCAAAACTTTCAACAAAGCAGCCGACTGGAACAAAAGTCCGGCAATCACCGACGGCGAAGACTGCCTGAAAGTTTCGAAAAACGTCATGCTGGTCAGTCCGCGTTTCAAGATCGATCCGGACAAGACCTATACGATCAAGCTGTCAGTCCGGGCTGAGAATATTCAGGGAAAAGATTTCTCCTGGTGTCTGGCCGGATTTGCCGTGTTTGACAAAAAAGGCGTTGCCATCAGCTGTGACAATGTCAACGTCGTTAATGGGACGCTTACCACGGTTGCCGCCGATGCCGCCAAAGGGACCAGCGTCCTGACGGTCAAAGATGCTTCCAAAGTCAAGTCCGCGCCGTATTATACCATCGTAGCCGGCGCCAAAGAGGATCTTTCCGATCTGCCGAACCGTAAGGTCCTGGCCCGCGGCATCCAGAAGGTCGAGAAGAAAGGCGATGTGTGGGAGATCACGGTCAGAGGCAAACTCTCCGCAGATGCCAAGGCAGGAGACGCCGTCCGGGTCCATTCCATGGGCGGTTATCTGTATACTGCCGGTTCGCGCAATGTCTTTGGCAAGTGGACCGTGATGCAGGGCAAGATCAAAGGTTCCAGCAAATCCGGATGGGCCGGCAACAAGTGGCCGGTCGGAGCCGAATACGCTCAGTTTGTCATCCTGGCCAACTGGGGCGCCAAGAAACTGGAAACCCAGTTCAAGGATGTTTCCCTCACGATCGAATAAGGATTTTTGCTGAATCGATCTGTCAGCCCCGGTCCGGAAACTCTCCGGCCCGGGGTTTTCTGTTTGCCGTTCAGGCGATCCTGCCTGCGCGGGCGGTGACTTTTTGTGCGAGACCGTCGTAAGCGGCTTTGCCGTTCACATAAACTTGGCGGATCCCTGACGCCGGTGTGTGCGGACGGGTGAAATCCGCTTCCGAATCCAGTTCCTCTTCCTTGAAGATCACCAGATCGGCATAATAGCCAGGCCGGATCACTCCGCGGTCGGTCAGCTTGAAGATCCGGGCAGGCAGTGAGGTCAGTTTCCGGATGATCTGCGACATGGGGACGCCTTCGTTCCTGAGGATCCTGATAAAAGCCGGGAATGAACCGAAACCGCGGGGATGCGACAGTCCGAGGGAATCATCCGCAGGCCGTGCCGTTTCATCGGTGCCGCAGCAGACCCAATCCTGTTTCAGAATGCGTTTCAGATTGTCGTCCGACATGCCGCCGAAAGCCCCCAGCGAACCGGGCGCATCTTCCCGCAGGATCTCCATGACCAGTTCCGCGGGTGTTTTGCCGGTCTGCTTTGCCGCGTCCGACACGGACAGTCCGATCAGACCCGCAGCCGCCGATGCCTGTGAACGGCTCAGTATGACCCGGTTCCAGTCGCGTCCGGAAGTCTTCAGATACTGCAGCGCCCGATCATAGGCTGCCGGATCGTTCCGGAGGACATCCCGGATCGCCCGGTCGGTCATCTTGTCATACGGCTGATCGAGCACGATGCTCAGGCTGGTCTGGGAAAAAGTGTATGGATACCGGTCGGCGTGAACGGAAACGCCGCGCTGCTGCGCGGCCTGGATAACGGACAGAACGGATTCCAGCTTGTGCCAGTTGCGGGGCAGGGCGGTTTTCAGATGGCTGATCTGCAATGCGGCTCCGCTCCGTTCCGCCAGCGAGATCGCTTCCTGCACCGCTTCTTCCAGACGGTCGCCTTCATTCCGCAGATGTGTCGCATAGACTCCACCATGGGCAGCCGCGGTACGCAGCAGGGTCAGCAGTTCGTTTTCATCGGCAAAACAGCCCGGCGTATAGAGCAGTCCCGTGGACAGGCCGCGGACACCTTGCTTAAGGGTTTCCGTCAGCAATGCATTCATGGCGGTCAACTGGGCGTCCGTGAGTTCCTGCTGCCGGTAGCCGGCAATATTGGCGCGCAGGGTATTGTGTCCGCAGAGAAAGACGGCATTGACCGCCGGCTGCCGGGCAGCAAGCGCCGTCGCATAGGAACGGAAATCCGTCCAGTCCGGTTCGATCCCGTAGGATGAATATAAAATGCGCAGATGTTCCCGCACTTCATCGGTCAGAATGGGAAAGGCGGAGAGTCCGCAGTTGCCGGAAATTTCGGTGGTGATGCCCTGCGAAATCTTGCCGAACGCTTCGGGCGCCGCCAGCAGAGACGCATCGGAATGGGCGTGGGGATCGATCCAGCCGGGCGAAACGGAAAGCCCCGTCAGATCTTTTTTTTCGGCTCCGGGGAACACTGCTTTGCCGGCCGGTTCCACTTGAAGGATCTTATCGTTTCCGATCAGGATATCCGCAGGGAAAGGAACGCCGCCCGTTCCGTCGTAAAGGAATCCTCCGGCCAGCAGGATCCGGCTCATTTGAAAAACTTGTCCGTTTTTTCACGGACTTCTTTGGCAGCCTCGTCTTTGACTTCCCTGCCCATTTGGTTCAGATCCTGCTTGAGCTCCTCGCCTTTGCGGGAAAGGTCCTCCATGGTCTGCTGGGTGGTCTCCCGGACAGTCTGCCGGCCTTTTTCCAGCAATTCGTCCTTTTTGCTGTCCGCATGTGCTTTGATATCCCGACCTTTCGAGACCGCATTATCGGTGACGGATGAACAGGCCAGACGGAAATACTCTGCCGATTTGTCCCAGGAATAGGAAATCTTGAAACGGATGCGGTCCACCAAGCTGTCCACCTGGGAACCGGAATCCTGAAAATAACGGGATTTGGTTTCCTGCCTGGGCGAGGCCGTTTGAGTGTTTTCCCGATCGGCCAGGCCGACCGGTTGTTTTTCGTCGGCGGAAAGCATCAGAAATCCCGCGTTCAGCAGAAAAATGAACAGCAGCGGGATGGTTTTGACGGGCATCGGCTTCTCTCCGCGGGATCAGGTCCAGCGCATCAGCATGGCGCCCCAGGTGAGACCGCCGCCGAATGCGGTGGTCAGGATATAGTCGCCGGTTTTCAGCTTGCCGGCCCGGTTGAGCTCGTCCAGACAGATGCCCACCGAGGCGGCGGAAGTATTGCCGATATGTTCGATGTTGACATACACCCGTTCCAGCGGCAGGTTCAGACGCTGGGCGGCTGCGGAAATGATCCGTTTGTTGGCCTGGTGCGGGATGACCCAGGCGATCTCCTCGGGTCTGACCCCGGAGACGTTCATGACATATTTGCAGGAATCGGCCATGCCGTTGACGGCGAGCTTGAAGACTTCCTTGCCCGCCATGTGGATGTAATGGAGCCGGTTGTCGACCGTGGCATGACTGGCCGGCATGGCGGATCCCCCCGCCGGCAGTTTGAGCAGATCGGTATAATTGCCGTTGGCTCCGATCTTGGAGGCGACAACGAAATCGGGCGAGTGGTCGTCCGGGTCGTTTTTCAGCACCACCGCGCTGGAACCGTCTCCGAACAGAATGCAGGTGGATCGGTCGGTCCAGTCCACGATGGACGAAAGTTTGTCCGCGCCGAGCACCAGCGCGTAGCGGTATTTGCCGGATGATGCCTTGAGCAGGGAATAGGCTACTTCGAGGGAATAGATCAGGCCGGTGCAGGCGGCCACCAGGTCGTAACAGGCGGCATTGACCGCACCGATTTTTCTCTGGAGGACACACGCGGTGCTGGGAAAAGTCGTATCGGGAGTTACGGTCGCCACCGAAATCAGATCCAGCTGGTCCGCGGTGATGCCCGCCATTTCCAGTGCGCGTTTGGCGGCTTCGGCGGAAAGGTCGGAGGTGAAAACGCCTTCACCGGCAATATGACGTTCCTGAATGCCGGTCCGGCTGGTGATCCACTCGTCCGTGGTGTCCACCATCTTCTCAAGATCCTGATTCGTCAAAACACGTTCCGGAACGTAGGAACCTGTACCAATGATCCTGATCGACATTTTCTAACTCCCATATTCCTTTCGTCGGCTCGAAAATCACGAATGCATGTGAGCGGCGAACGCGCCTTTTTCCACCCCGCATTCAAAAATCCTGCTGCTGACGTTTTCCGGTGTTTTCTGCTCGACGAACTGATGCGCCACGCGAATGGCGTTTTTGATCGCCTTGGGCGTGGAAACCCCATGTCCGATAATGCAGACTCCGTTCAATCCCATCAGCGGCGCTCCGCCGTATTCCTCAAAATCTCCGTGTTTCTTCAGTTCTGCAAAAGCTTCCTTGGCCAGCAGGGCGCCGGCTTTGCGGAAGGCGTTGCGCGTGAATGCTTCTTTCAGCCATTGCACGGTGGCCTTGGCAAGACTTTCGCTGGATTTCAGCACGGTATTGCCGACGAATCCGTCGCAGATCACCACATCGCATTCACCAGTAAATGTATCATGTCCTTCCACATTGCCGACAAAATTGATCGGCATGCGGGAAAGGATCTTGAAGGCTTCCTTGGTCAAATCGTTGCCCTTGCAGTCTTCCCCGCCGACGGAGAGCAGACCGATGGTCGGATTCGTGCGTCCCAAGGCCACCTTGGCGTAAATTTCCCCCATGATGGCAAACTGCGCCAGATTCATGGGACTGCAGTCGGGATTGGCTCCGGCATCGGCCAGCACCCAGTTGCCGTAGCCTCCTGCACGAGGCATCACCGTCGCCAGACAGGGGCGGTCGACGCCTTTGGCCATGCGCATTTTCACGGTCGATGCTGCTACCGCGGCTCCGGTATGGCCGGCGGAAACGACTCCGTCGGCTCGTCCTTCTGCCACCAGTCCGGCACAGACCGTGATGGATGAATTTTTCTTGGATCGGATTGCGGCAGTGGAAAGATCGGACATTTCCACCACTGTCTCGGCATGGACCAGTTCCAGCCGGGGCGATGGTTGAAGATTGTATTTTTCAAGGTAGTAAGACAGTTTTTCCAGGTGACCGACCAGCAGGATCTGGATATTCTGCTGGTCTTTTTCCTGAAGCAGCTCGGAAACTGCCTGCATTACCACTCCAGGCGCGTAATCGCCGCCCATGGCATCCACCGCAATTTTCATCTACGAAAACTCCGGTGTTATTCGACCGTCAAAACCTGTTTGCCTTTGTAGGTGCCGCAGTGTTTGCAGACCGTGTGGGGCGCAGCCGGTTCGCCGCAGTTGGTGCAGAACGTCGCCTGCACGCCTTCATAGCGGTTATGAGCCTGACGCTGACGTCTTTTCATCTTCGAAACTTTTCTTTTTGGCATTGCCATGGCAGTATCTCCTTTATCTGGGTTGATCGTTTTTGCCGTTTGTAAACCATATAATATAGCAGTTGTTCCCTGTTTTTCAAATCAAATTTTCAAAAAAATGATCAGAAACCTGCAAAAAAACGGCGTAACCCAAGGCCGGATGTCGTTTCCGTCCGGGATCGATCAATTCGCCCCGGCGGCTTTTTTCCGGCATTCCGCCAGCAGCTTTTCGAATCTCCGGCCGTAGTCGATGTAGGTGTCATACCGTTTCTGCGCCAGCAGCTCGGCATCCTTCGGATCTTCCTTGTCATGGAACACCACCGCCACATGCGGCTCCATCGAAAAGCCCCCGTCATAGCCTCGCTTGAGCAGATCGGTCACGATCCACGGAATATCTCCGTTCCCTTCGCCCGCATACGTGTAAGTCGTTTTCACCGTCCCGTCCGGCTCAATCGTGGATATCGCGTCCTTGATATGCACGTAAACGATGAATTCACGCACATTTTCATAAAATTCGCGGCTGCTCTGCAGCGGATAGGGCGGATTGCCGATCCGCCTGAACGTGAAGCACGGATTGCCCGTGTCGAAAATCAGCTTGAAATTCGGACTTTTGATATTGTCCAGCAGTTTCAGCGTGTGCTTGAACGACTGGCCCCCGTAATTCATGCAGTTCTCATGGCCGTAGATGATACCGTTGTCTTCACAGATTTTGACCAGTTCGTTCACCTTCCGGAAAATGATCGCTTCCAGTTCCGGACTGTCGAACTGTTCATCGCCCGTCAGCTTGAAGCTCATGCCCCGGATCATCTTGATCCCCAGCCGATTCATCCGCGGGATGGCCCGCAGCAGTTCGGCTTTGGTCTCCTGGAAATCTTCCTCCGAACGCGGTGCTTTGCTCCAGTTGGCCACGCCGCTGCCGTAGCAGTTGAAACGGATCCCGGAATTTTCCAGCAGGCCGCATGCGGTCTCGAATTCCTCGTCGGAAAGATTGCCGAAAAACTTCTCCCCGATGAACCGGGTTTCAATGAATTTCCATCCCAGCTCCCGGGTCGCTTTGATTTGTTTCTCCAGATCGTGGGAGGCTTCGTCTGCAAATCCTGTCAAGAACATTTTCCGATCTCCTTTTTTCCTCGGTTGTCTTTTTTTCTGGCCTGCTGTTAACTTACCCCCTGTTTCTCTGTTCTTCAAATTTCCCGCCTGTGTTTTTCCGCTAAAACTTGTATTCTTTTCATCCTTTTTTCGATCCGGCACTTGATATTTCCGTTTCCGGCATTACAATATGTGCACGAATCGAAAAGGTGTTTTTTCATGAACAAATCGCAAATGCTGCAGGACATGATCCTGAATGAAATCTGTTCCGGCCGCTGGAAACCCGGCGATCCGATCCCGTCACGCAACCAGCTCTGCCGGAAATACAAGTGTTCCCGCAATACCGTCGAACGAGCCGTTTCTTCCTTGAAACAGCGGGGCGTGCTGATTTCCAATCAGGGCGGCTCCACCCGGGTATCCCAGCATTCCGGACGCCAGAATGCCGCCGGTCCGTCCGATCTTTTTGTCGTTTCCGGCACCCTTCATGAACATTCCGAGCGCGAGATCCGCGAACTCTTCTTTCCCGATCTGGAATCATCGATCAATGTCCGCGCCATCCGCGAGACTGATCTGCTCCGTCACATGGACATCGTTTCCCGTCCCGGCGCCGCCATGATCTGGGTCACGCCTGCGGTCGATTCCCTCTGGTTCATGGCCCATCTCGAACGTGCCGACGTCCCCCAGCTCCTGATCAACCGCAATTATCTGCATTACAATTTTGCCGGCACCGATTCCTCCGCCAGCATCCGCAAAGGCATGGAGTGGCTCCGCGGCGTCGCCGGTCCCGAATGTGCCCTGGTCTCCGGCTGTGCCGATCTCGCCCGTCCCTATCTTGCCGAACGCCTGATCGCCTTTTACGAAACGGCCGCCGTCCTGAACATGTCGCTCCGTCCCGAACATATCCAGGTGATGCCCGTTCTTGATCTGCCCGCCCAGGTTTCCGAGATCGGCAATCGGCTCTTCGCTTCCGGCCATACCCCCGCCGGCATCGTCGTCCTCGATTCCCGCATCACCGTTTCCCTGGTCACGCTCGGACATACCTACGGCAAGACTCCCGGACGCGATTATTGCCTCCTGACTTATGATTTCCTCCCGGAACTCTGCAAATACGACGGCATCGGCATGCTCCGCCAGCAGAATGAGAAACTCTATCTCGAATCCCAGCGCTGGCTGCTGGATGGTTATGCGGAAAAGCGTCTGCCTTTCCATTCCGCCATCCCGGCCGAGCTGATCACCGCCGCTCCGGAAGAAACCGTCTCGGAAACACCCTCTCTCTGCTGATCCGTGTTTCCGGCACAAAAAAACCGCTCCCGTCCGAGAGAGTAAGAACGGGAGCGGACCGGGTGTATCTACCCGGGAAGGGAGGGTCCATTCGATTTTTCAGTGAGCCGCTTTCAATAAAGCTTTGATATTTTTTTATTAACAAAAGTCAATATAATCTAAATTCCGGTTTTTTCAAGGGCATAAATAAAAAAATATCGGTTTTTTATTATATGTGCGTATCGCGTCAGTGGAGTTAGGGAGAACAATAATTCCTTGGATGGGCGAAGGAAAGGGTTTGTGCGAAATTTCCGCCGTCGCCCCGTTGGGGCTTGAATCTCGTATTTGAATCGATTCCCGGGGCTTCACCCCGGGCTATATTCCATCGCCCCTTCGGGGCTTGGCGGGGAAATCCAGGTTCACTTGAGCCCAGTCATGTCTGGCGCGATCTCCGTTTTCTCCGTTTTCTCCGTTTTCTCCGTATCAGTTCGCGGAAACCCTACGCCAACTCCCCCAATTCGACTGACATCATACATATGTGCGCGTCATCAATCCAGTCACGCCGGCCCTCTGTTCTCCCCGCTTATTTCCTTCTCCGGTTTCCATTGCCGGAATGTCCGCGCCAGATTGTTTGTTTCTGCCGGCTGCCGGGACTTTTTTCCGATGCTGTCTGGCCGGACTTCCTGGCCGCATCCTCGGCCTTGCGCTGCTCTTCCAGACGTGCAGTCGCTTCGTCGTATTTCTGCTGGATGGCTTTCTTTTCCGCTTCGGTTTTTGCCGCGGCCAGCTGTTCCTGCAGTATATCCTTCCGCATTTGATCGATTTCCGCCCGTTTGGACAGCAGGCTGGTTTCGTCGGTGTTCAGGGGTTTCGGTTCGGCCTTTTCTTCTTTTTGACGCTGCTGCCTTTTTTTCGCAGCCAGCCGGTAGGAGCCGCGGTAATTTTTCTCTGCGGCAAAAGAATCGGTCCACATTCCGGCGAGCACCGTTCCGATGATCGTTATTGCAAGTATCTTTTTCATTTTTTATTCCTCGTGGGGGAAAGTTTACGTTTCTGCGGAAAACCTGTGGGAACCCCGCGGCAGAGGTCCGTCGGATGACAAGTCCATGAAAGTCTGCCGCTGCGGGTTCCCGCGATCCGGTTTATTCCGTGGGGCCGTCCTGTGTATCCGTGTTCGCGGCATGATTCAGGCAGAGGGCGGAGAATCCGGCGATAAGCATTCCGATTGCGGCGACGGTGATGATGATTTCCATACTGACTACTCCTTCTTCATTAAGGTTGCCGGAGCTTTCATTTCTGCTCCACCCTTAAGAATGCGGATTTTCAGCACAATCTACATCATTCCGGAAAAAAACGCAAAAATATTTCAGCTCACAGTTTCTTGCTTGAAACTTGCAACTTCCCCCCTCAGTTCGTGCGCGTTCTCCGTTCTATTCCGTTTCCTCCGTTTCCTCCGTTGGAGTTCGCATAATATGCTTTCTTACTTGTAACTTGAAACTTGCAACTTGAAACTTCCTTCGGCATTCCGGACCGTTTTCCCCGGCAGCACGATATCTGCCTCGCACCCTTTCGGTATTTCGAACTTGCACTCAAGCCGTTTCCCGGTCCGTTTCCATTCGATCCGGATCTTGCCGTATGGAGACATATGGCTCATCTTCACCCACTGGAGCTGCTTCACAAAACACGGCTGGATCACCATCGTCCGGAAACCCGGCGTTTCCTGCATCGGACGGAGCCCGCCCGCATACTGATACATCCACGCGGAGATGTCGCCATACATGATGTGGTTGCGCGAATTTTTCCCGTTCCACTCCTCCCAGAGCGAGGTCGCGCCGTGTTCGACCTGCCAGCCCCAGCCGGGGAATTCCTTCTGCGTGATGATTTCGAACGCATCGTCCGCATAACCGTATTCTGCCAGCACGCGCGGAATGTATTTCGCTCCGAGGATCCCGAAATTGGCTTTGTGCTCCTGTTCCCGGACCTGTTTCACCAGGGCCCTGACGCTTTTTTCCGCCTTGCGTTCCTCAACCAGACCGAAATACAGCGCCGCCGCGGTCGCGGTCAGCGAACGGTCCGCGAATGTTCCGTCCGCATGGGCGAATTTCCGCAGAAAGGAGCGGCGGATCTTGTCCGCCAGTTTCCGGCAGTCGGCCGCATCTTCCGCTTTGCCCAGCAGGTCGGCGAAGAACGCCGTCCGCAGCACGTTCTGGTAATAATATCCGCTCGAAGTCACTTCCACCGGCGTGATGGCCGCACGGTCCCAGTGGCACCAGTCGCCCAGCCCGAAATCCAGCAGTCCGTCGTCTTCCTCGCGCGTCCCGCAGTATTCCAGATACAGCCGGAAGTTGTCGTAATATCGTTCGATGAGACTGCTGTCACCCCGGAACAGATAGACCTGATACGGATATTCGAACAGGATGTTGTCCCACGCGGGCCCGCTGCCCCAGTTGTAGCCCCAGCCGCCGGTCGGCGCAATGCCCGGCAGCTGCCCGTTCGGACGCTGCGTGTCCGCTACGATCTGCACGAAATGCGCATATGATTCGGCCATGTCGTAATTCCACAGACCCGTTTCCGCCGCAATGGCGGCGTCGCCTGTCCAGCCGTTCTTTTCCCGGTGCGGACAATCCGTCGGGATCCCCGTGAAATTCGACCGGTAGCTTTGCTGCGTGTTGCGCTGAAGCGTGTTCAGCATCGCGTCCGAAGACTCGAATTTTCCCGCCTCGGCGAAGGCCGTATGCACGAACTGCGCCCGGATGTCCAGGAGCTCCGCCTCGCCGTAGATCCATACCTGCGCATAGCGGAAGCCGTGATACGCGAACGAAGGTTCGTATTCTTCCCCTTTCGGATCGCCTTTCAGAATATACTCGTCGGTCTGGAACTGGCCGAAATTGTTATACGGCGCGATCTCCTGCCGGTTGATGTGCCAGGAGAGCGGATCGATCTGTTCCGAATACAGCACGCGGACCGCCGCTCCCGCTTTTCCCTTGACCCTGATCCGGCACCAGCCGGTCAGGTTCGTGCCGAAATCATATGTGGTTTCCCAGCAGGTGACGAACCGTTTTCCGACCGGCCCGTAACTCTGCATCACCTTGCACGGCGGCATGGTTTCCCGGATCGGACGTCCCCCCGGAGGCATGCACAACGCCGCCGCTTTCCAGTCGGAATCATCCAGCCCCGGATCGGCGAAACCCGGCACTTCCAAACGCGCATCGTAATACTGCCCGTTGCGGAATTCGTTGAACGTGACCGGACTGTCATGCACTTTCCAGCCCGCATCGCTTTTCGCAATGGTTTTTCCGTCCGCAACGATATCGCACAGCAGTTTCGGAAAATCCCGCCACGGCGCCTTGTCGAAACTCCATTTCGGCACCCGGCAGTTGAAGAGTCCGTTGCCGAGCAGGACCGTCACCGCGTTTTTCCCTTTTCTGAGCAGTTTCGTCACGTCGTATTCGATGAAGCTCACATGCTTGTCGAACTGGGTCACGGCGGGAGCCAGCACCCGGTCGTCGGCCTTGCGTCCGTTCACATACAGCACATGCCAGCCCAGTCCGCACAGAAAGACCGAAGCTTTTTTCGGTTTCGTGGTGCAGACAAAGGTTTTCCGCAGATACGGCGCACTCGGCACCGTATCGGTCGGGGTTCCCATCGTCATTCCGGCGTTGATCCAACGCCCCTGCCATTTCCGTTCCAGATACATTTTGATTTCCCCGTCAGCTTTCCTGTTCTTCCGGCATCGGACCGTGCAGCTTGCGCATCCCTTCCACCGCACAGTTCACCAGTTTCAGCGATTCGAACGGCTGAATGAAGGCCGAGTTGACCGCCACTTCGTAACCGCCCGCCACATACGCGTTCGCATGCGGCAGATAGCTCAGGTACGCCGTCGAATTGTAAAGGATGAACGTCCTCCGGTAGGGCGAATGCCATTTGATCTCCTGTCCGATCTCCGCCAGCATTTCGCCCGGCACGCCCACCAGACAGACCGCATCGTTGAACGCCAGCAGCTGGATCTCCGCCTCGGTTTCGCGCTTCCCCGCATAGACGGGCATCTCCTGACGCTTTTCCTGCTGGTCGCGCCGCAGTTTTACCGTGACCTTTTCGATCGACGCATGGATCTTCGGATTTTCGATCCGGTAAAGGTCCTTGTTCCGGCAGGCGTCGCAGATCCCGCGGATCGCTTCCACGGCAATGCCCGACGCGCATTTGTGCACACTTTCCCATCCGCATTCGGAATCTTTCGGGAACTGGTCCCCCGCCGCCCCGTCCACGAACACGCACCAGCAGCTGTTGTCTTCCATGATCTTGCGCACTTCCCCCGGATAATCCGCCGAGATCTGATGCGCGCCCAGTCCCGGCGAATGCGACGCCAGCGGATGTGCCGCAAAGTTCAGCAGCACGCCCAGCGGATGGCCGCTGTTCAGCGGCGTGAAGATCAGCATTCCCAGTTCCTGGTCGACGAATTCCGTGCCCAGCGGTTCCAGCGAACGGTAATGCGGCAGGAATTTGCAATGGTTGGACCCGTCCACATAACGCCGGTTGTAATTCTGGCCGCACTTGCAGGAATAGAAATACAGGTCGGTTTCCTTCCAGTTCTTCTGTGCCCGTTCCACGCCTTCCGCGGTCCAGCCGTAAAGTTTTTCGATATAATCCAGATTGGCCTGCCGCCGTTTCAGCGAACGCGTATGCGGTCCGCTGTGCGTATGCGTGCAGCTCAGAATCACATTCGCTTCCGGACATCCCAGCTGTGCGGCGACATCCTTGCGGATCTTCCTGACAAACGGCTCATCGAGTCCGAGCAGGTCGTAACCGAGCACCGCGCCTCTGGCCTCGCCGTCGTCCAGCAGCAGGATGGAAAGTTTCAGGTCGTCATGGATCCGGACGGTGACGTCGTTGACCCCGTATCCGGCGGCGGGTTCCCCCACTTCCGGGGTGATGATCTGGTCATAATGTGCGATTTTCATAAAAAACAGCTCCTGTTCAGCTTTTTCAGTTGTTTTTATCCGGTCAATATATCATCTTTACCTGTTATTTCAACTTGAATCGGGCAGTATGCGCTTTCCCGCGGACTTTTTACGGAGAATACCGAGAATACGGAGAATACGGAGTCCGCGGAAGACACGGTTGAGCGTGGAAACTCCGAATTTTCCTCCCGCATTCCCGCATTGTCGGCTGCCGCATGGCCGCACGTTTTACTCTTCAGTCTGCAAAGCCGTCACTTCATCGGGGGTCAGCGCCCGGTCGAAGATTTTGACCTGCGACAGCACACCGTCGAAACCGTAGCCATACTTGTCCCCGGTGCTTCCAAGCATCGCAAACGATATTTTTTTCGGATTCTGAAGCTGCACTTCTTTAGTGGCGGCCAGTTTGCCGTCCAGCCAGGTCGAGAGTGTTTTCCCGTCGTAAGTGACGACCAGGCGGTACCAGGTATCGGCCTGAAGGGGAGTTTTGGCGGTATTGGTGACCAGATCGCTCTGCTTGCCGTCCACTCCGGTCCTGACATAAATCTTGTGGTAAAAACAGAAAATGAAAAATCCGTTGCTCTTCTGATGTGCATCCGAATAACGGAAAAGCGGATATATGCGCTTCCTGGCCAATTTATTCGCAGTCTTGAAGGTGCAGACAAACGAAAACCCTTCGGCAATATCCAGTTTGGCGGGAATCTTCACGAGCACCCGGCCGCGCTTGACCGGGCCGTCGGCATTGGCGAAGGCCAGCGCCTTGCCCTGCGGCCCCTCCACCCAGCTGATGAATTCAGGATTTTCGATTCTGACCGCCGCTTTCGATGGGGAAACATCCTGAATGGCCTTGAGATCGCCATCGTTCAGCGGCAGATCGACCAGCGCCTCCGGCTCGGCGGCAAAAGCCATAACGGGGAACAGGACGGCGGCAGACAACAGATTCTTGAACATGTCGAACACTCCTTTTTGATCGGCCGTGCACCGGCCGGACAGTTATTTTTCAAATGCCTTGATTTCAAATACCTTAGTGTATGCGCCGCGATTGGCATTGACGGTCAGCCGGAGCGCAGTGGTCCGGCGCGGTGCAAAACTCACGCTCTGCATCGCCCCTTTGGCGTCTTTGACCTCCGCAACGACTTCGAACTTGCCGTCGACCAGAAGTTCGATCACATAATCCTTGAGCGAGTCCTGCGCGGGATAAACCTCGACTCTCCCGATGGTCACCGGTTTGAAAGTCGTGACCGTCGCACAGTCGGGGACTTGATTGGGCGTGTTGTCCTGCCAGACTATGATGCCTTTACGGCCAGGCCCTGCGGCGGGTTTGGCAGGATCGCCGGCCAGCCCGTCGGCCAGGTGCCAAAGGCTGTTTTCAGCGCGGAAAATCGGATATTTGTTGCTGGAGGCCGTGACCCGGACCGTTTCATTATCCCGTTCCTGATAAAAGAGATTGCCCGCGTTGGCTTGGCGCCGCGCAAGATAGGCGGACCGGATCTCCCGATTGATTTCCTCAATGCTCCGTAGCTGGAAATCGCGTGTGCTGGTGGTGTAGACATGGACCTCGTAGGGCTTGAAATGGTCTTTGATCACACCTTCGCTCGCGGCAGCCGAACGGTTTTCGCTCAAAACCCGTATCTTGCCGCTGCCGAACGGCGGAAAATGGAACGATCCTTCAACGGGCTGGAAGGAGGTATTGCAGACCAGTACCCAGTATTCTCCGGCGGCATTGTGTTTGGCCAGCGTGCGCAAGTTTCCGGCCAGCACTTTGACCGGCTCGGCAGCATCCGCTTCGATGATCGCTTCATTGCCGATGACCTTCTGTTCATGGGTAAGATGGGGTATCCCGATGGAAAGTTCGGGATAGTTGTCCTCGCCGCGGTTGTAGTGCATCAGCCCGCGTCCGCCCAGGATCAGCGAAAGCAGATTCTGGTTGCGGAATTCCTCGTAGGACGGCACTCGGGTATCGGTTTGCCCCCAGTCGCTGTAATCGAACCCCTGGTGCAGATACGTGATCGTCGGTGCGGTCCCGGTACGGCGGAAATACGTCATGCAGCGGTCCATGTTGTGGACGATCTTGTCGAAGTTGGCCATCTGGCGGTCAACGGCCACTTTGGGGTATGCATGATACCCGCTGATTTCGGCGCAATCGGCGAAGTCGAGCACGCCTCCGCCCGGCGAGATCATGAACGGATGATAGGGATCCAGTTCAAGCAGATAATCGAGAACCTTGCGGAAACCGTCATGCGAATACCCGGCGATATCCGGTTCGTCACAGAGAAAATGGCCGAAGAGCCGGGGATGGTCCTTGTACATTTCGATCTTCCTGCGGTAAAATCTCTTTACCGCATCGGTAAGTTTGCCGTCGACGATGTCCTTCCTGATTTTGCCTATGCCGAGGTAGGTATTGACATTGTAAAAGAAAAAGTCCTCGTCTTTGCGCGGATCACGGGTCACGATGTTGTAATATCGGTTATAAGGAGAAGAATTCCATCCGGCCAGGATAAAGAGTTTTTTGCCATCCTTGTACCAGTTGCCGTCGGTCCCCCGCCACACTTCGCCCTGCTTGTAAGGCAGATTGCGCAGTGTCATTGCCGCCTCATCCTCTCCGGCCGCAGCGAAAATTTCCAATTTCCCATGCGGGAGTCCTTCAACTGGAAAGACGAACCCGGCCTGTCCGGAAGCATCCGGAACGGCAGTTTGGGAAACCAGAATTTTGCCGTCCTTGCGGATCCCCCCTCTGACCTTCGCGGGAGGCCGCTTTCCGGCAAAATCGAATTTGGCCGTAAAACACACTTCCTTGAGCTTCTGCGTGGCAAAGATCGAATTGCGGTAGTGCGGCGCGATCATCCGGAGGGCGATCGGCATATAGCGGGCATCGACCTGGAATTCTTTGCGGAGCAGGATCCGGTTGGTCGCCCGGTCGCGCAAAGTGAGAAGCGCTTGGTAGATTCCCGGTTTGCCGAGGATAATGTTGTTCACGGACAGCCGATTTTTTCCGCCCGGCGCGAGTTTGATCCGGTCGGCGGCGCGGACCGGCTCCCCGCCCGGCTGCGGAATCAGTATTTCGGCTGTGAGATCCCGGTCCAGCGGGACAAGGTTGCCGATGTCGGCCGTAACGGCAAGATTCATCCGGCCGCCGTCGATGCGCCCCGCAGTAGACAGAGACGGGACGTCCAGTTTGTAAGGCTCCAGATCGACCTCGGAGGGCACTGCCAGCGGCACAAAAAGCGAAGCTGTATTGAACGCTCCGCCGCAGATGCTGGAAATTTCGCGGGGCGAAGACGGAGACCCGAAACTCTCGCGGGCAATATTGATCTTCCATGTCCTGCCGTCGTTCGCCTGCAGGCCCAGCGTACGGTAAGGTATCGCCAGTTCACAGCACCAGCAGTCATTTTCCACGGTGACCGCACTGCTGATTTCGCCGTCCCATTTGTCGTCTCCTACGTAACCGCCCTGTTCGCAGTAACGGTCGTAAATTCCATTGCCCGCATTGACGATGATGTGCTTGTAGTTGTCGCCCGCACCTGCGGTGTCGATCATCACTTCCACGCAGTCGGTGCTTGTGGTGGACTTGTCCCGCGGCGTCTTCACAATCTTCAATTCCTTCTTCGGGATGAACACCCGGAAGCCGAAGACCACGGCCTGCGGCGTAAAGACGATTTGCACTTCCGTCTTGCGCTCGAGTTCTTTGCCATCGGGCCGGACAAATCCCCGGATGACGGGCGCTTTTGTCCAAACCGGTTCACGAAGTCTGCCGTCGACTTTGATAGAGGCCGGAGAATAAATTCCCTCCACCGCACCACAAAACACCATCGGCAACAGCAGAAGTGACACCCCAATGTATTTCCCCATACTCGTCACATAGTTAAATGCAGTCATTTTCACTCCTTTAAATCATTTTCTGCTGCTTATGGTTTTATTCTGCTTTGCCAATAGGTTCGGCTGGGGACATATCTTTCGGATATCACCGAAAATGAAAGGGTCAGGGCATTGACCTGATTTACACCATGCCGTTTATTATTAAGATATTTGTAGTCCCCCATCGAATCAGTTAACCGGGTCAGACTCGTTGTATTTATATTTGACGAATCGGCAATGATGATTTTTTGGGATGGATTTTTGACCCTGCCGAACTTATGCATCGGATAAGTGGTCTTTGTCAGATCTCCGGCAATATCCGTGCAGATCCCGTAAGAAAACGTGACATTTTCATAATTTTTGTTATAATAATATCGTTCACGGTTTTCGATCAGCGGACAGGAAAATATCTTGTCATAAAATTTTTCATGACTGAAGGTTTCATTGATGACGAATAAATACAGGGTCTCATACCATTCCAGACCAGCGCCCGGATAAATGTTTTTATGCTGACCGGTTTTGTATTTTTCAGGTGAATTGAGGTATCCGGGAACGATATAGTCATTATACATGTCACCGTATTGGGCAATCCACAAGGCAAAAGATTTTTTGTTGTTGAGGCATGCCGTGCCTTTGGCCATTTTCCGCGCCTGGTTCAGTGCCGGCAGCAGCATAGCGGCGAGAATGGCAATAATAGCAATTACGACCAGGAGCTCAATGAGCGTGAAGAACTTTCCCCTTTGAATCCTCGTTGATTTCGATTTTTTGTTCATTTTTTTCTTCCCTTTCATGGTTGGATTGTTTTTTTTATTTGGAACAGAGCACTTTTTCTCTTTTCAATACGGTGCCGCCGCTTTCCAGTGCCGGAGGGATCTGAATGATCTCCGGATAGGAGGCGCTTTCCGCAGGATTGAGCACGATTTCCAGCGCCTTGCGTCCGATTTCCTGCACCGGCTGGCGGATCGTCGTCAGGACCGGTGAAACGAACCGCGAAAGCGTGAGCCCGTCGAACCCGATGATGGAAAGACCGGAGGGGATGCGGATCCCGATTTTCGGCAGGGTATAAAGCGCTTCCACGGCAAAACCGTCCGTAACGGCAAACAGACTGTCGGCATCCTTCAGTCCGGACGAATGTTTTTTCAGGAATTCCGGGATATTATCCTCGTCCTCGACCGTGGTGACGGACAAGGTTCTTTCCTCGGGGAGGTGGATCCCCGCGGCGTTCAATTCGGCAGTGAAACCGGCGAACCGCTCATTGAACGGTTCGTAAATGCGGATCTGCCCGGCGAACCCCAGAAATGCCGGTCTGGTGTGGCCGGATTCGATCAGCGTGCGTGCGGCGAGCTGTCCTCCGAGATAGCAATCGGTCTTTACACAATGAGCGATGCCCTGACGCGGGCAGTCTACGCAGACCACGTTCGGGTGGTTGATTTCCGGAAGGTATCGGTTGTATTGCCGGGTGAATTCGCCGAGGATCAGACCGTCGTAAGCACGCTGCTGACGAAGAAAATTTTCCGCCATGGCATCAATGGTCAGAGAAATGTAATCAAGTTTGACATTGCGGCTGGCCGCATCCTCGGAAACCGACCGGAAAATATCGAAATAGATCGGGTTGGTATGGTTGATCGGCGAGGTGTCGACCCAGGCGATGCGGCGCAACGGTTCGCGCTGTTTCCGCAAGGCTTCCGGATTGACCTGGCTGGGACGGCCGTTCTGCTTGATGATGATCCCGTCCTGTTCGAGTTCGCGCAGGGCGGTGCGGACGGTATTGCGTCCGATGCCGAGGCGTCGTCCGAGTTCCTGTTCGGACGGGAGCATGAGATTTTCGGCCAGTCCGCCGGAAAGGATGGCATCGAGGATGCGGTCCCGCGCGGTATTGTATTTCAGCTTTTTATTTTCCAGAATCATGATGACCTGTCCTATACCTGTTCTATCCGGTAAAATACAGTGTAAAAGAAGGAAATCAAGAGCGGAAAAGAAAAAAAGTGAAAAATTTTTCTTTTCCGCAGACTTTTTACGGAGAAGACGGAGAAGACGGAGAAGACGGATTGCGCGGAAGACGGAGAAGACGGAGAAGACAGAGAAGACAGAGAAGACAGAGAAGACAGAGAAGACAGAGAAGACAGAGTGCGCGGAAGACGGAGATTGCGGAGAAGACGGAGTGCGCGGAAGACGAGAGATGGCACGAGGATCCATGATTTTCCATTTGACTTTTATCTAAACCACGTTATATTGCATTCAAAACAACGAATTATACAGACAGATGATTGTATGAATACCGAAAAAACTCCAGCATTGGTTTTGCCGTCTGGCGGATACCGGAAATTGAAGTCCTTCCAATTGTCTCAGCTGATCTACGATATAACCGTGCCTTTTACCGAATTGTATATTCCCTTGCAATCCAGAACCCGCGATCAAATGGTTCAGGCGGCACGTTCCGGAGTTCAAAATATAGCAGAGGGTTCGATAGATGCTGCAACTTCAGTTCGGATGAAACTGAACTTATACAATGTGGCACGAGCTTCTCTGGAAGAGCTCCGACTGGATTATCAGGATTACTTGAGACAACACAATTCGCCGGAATGGGGCAAAGATTCTCCGCTTTATCAGGAATTTGTCGCCCGCCGTATTGCCGACCGGGCTGGATTCAAGGCTTTCATCCGGTGGGCTGAAAGTTCTGCAACGAACGTAAAGACCTATCCTGAGACTCCATATAAGTCTATATTGGTCGCCAATGCAACGCTGCTGTTGATTGCGTCCGCAGTCTATTTTCTCAGACGGCAGATTGAAGAAAAATCCAAAAAATTTATAGACGAAGGCGGTTTTTCCGAGCGCATGCACCAAATACGCCGAGAAAAACGCAAGCTGTAAGACTGGATTCCCGCGTTCTCCGTTTTCTCTGTTTTCTCCGTCTTCTCCGTATGAGTTCGCGTATCCCTTGGGCAGTCCGCCGCCCCCTGTAAATCGCGTCCTCCGTTTTCTCCGTCTTCTCCGTAAGAGTTCGCGTTCCCCGGGCAGTCCGACGCCCCCTGTCTACCGCGTTCTCCGTTTTCTCCGTTTTCTCCGTCTTCTCCGTAAGAGTCCGCGTGTCTTCTCCGTATGAGTTCGCGTTCCCCGGGCAGTTCCCCGAACCCGTGCAAAAAAAAGTGAAAAATTTTTTCCCCGGGGCTTGCAATCCGCAGAGAATGGGCTATACTTCTCCAGGTCCTAACCAATGGAGGTGTATTTATGGACATCAAGGTGAGCGCCAGACATTTCACTATCAGCGAGACGGAAAGACAGTATGCGGTCGACCAGATCA
>SUWI01000077.1 GCA_015061565.1 Lentisphaerota bacterium | reverse complement strand
TCAAGAATTACCGTGTGGCACAGATGGAGCGCAACACGCCGGTGGGACTCCTGCTGAGTTATGCAGTAGCGGTAGAAAGTTCCGATTTGCAGCTGATGAGCAGGGTCATCACACAGTGGAAGCGGACCAAGCTGTTCCGGGAAAAACTGGCGAGCATTCTGCCGCAGATGCGCACCGGAGTGGAAACCGCGATGAAGGAGAAGAAACTGGAGGAGGCCGCTCGTCTGGGGGTTCTTTTCCTGGAGGTGTCCCCGCCCGAGCTGCTTGCCTGGCGTGCCGTGATTGAGTATCAGGCGGTGCGTGGCCGGCTTTCGGATAAGCTCATCCAGCAAGCGATCAAGCGATTCCCGCAAGAGGAGTTCTTCCGCAAACTGGCATTGGAACTCGCCCTGCAGCGTCGAAACAAGGATCAGATCCTGTCCAGCTACGATCAACTGATCGCCGTCAGCAAAGAACCTGCCTCGGAACGCTACCGGAAAATCATCTTCCTGGAATATCAGGGATTGAATAAGGAGGCGACGGCGGAACTCAAGAAACTCCTGAAAAAGGAAAAGTCCCTTGTCGCCGCCAAGCACGCCCTCGCGTTCGGTCTTCGCACCGGCAATCAGGAAGCCCTCCATTTCGCGGAAAAATACCCCGAACTGGCAGATATCGTCAAGTTCGAACAGGAACGCCGCAACGGCAACGTCGACAAGGCAATCCAGTTCCTGCGCGACACGCCAATCGAGCAAGCTCTTTCCTGCGAACGCCAGGAGGACCGCGAACTGCTCTTCCCGCTAGCCGTCTACCTCGCCCTCGCTCATGTAACGGACCGCGCCATCAAAATCTACACCGCCCTCATCCCCTATATGGGAAACAATCCCACTGTCGAACTCAATCTCTCCGAAATCTACTCCGATGCCGGACAATTGGATCTTGCCCTCAAATACGCCTCTGACGCCCTCCAGAAGGCTCCTTCCTCCAATATCGTGAAAATCGTCTATGCCCTCCGTTGCGCGGACAAGAAAGACTACGAACAGGCACTCACCTATCTGCCCTACAGCGTCACCGACGAAAACCTCAAGGCCATCCTCGTCAACTGCCTCGAAAAATCCATTGCAGACACCTATGCAAAGGAACTTTTCGCCTCCTGCCGCACCTATATCCAGCGCCTGCAGCGCCTGCAGCCGAAAAATCCCATCGTTCAGGAATATCTGGAAAAACTGAACCAGCGTTGACACGGTATGGACTTCAATCGTCACTTTCCAACCCTCCCGCTCCTCCGCAAAAACTTTCTTGCGGCAAAGGCCAGCGCATTCCTGCTGATCGCCGCCATCCTTTTCGGAACCATCAGCTGCCTGCTTTGGGGACGCGCCCACTGGGAAGAAGGAGCCTTTCTCCTCGCACTCCTGCTCCTCGCGTCCTTTGACCTGAAAAACTCACCTGTCCTCACCTCCAAACCGTCTCGATGCAGCCACGTCCTCTCCTGGCTGATCCTGCTTTGCGCCTTCCTCGGTCTGCTCTTTTCCTGGCAAACCCATGCCGACCCCTTCTCCAACCAGGATTTCTCCCGCCTCCTCTGCAAGCATGGCGCGCTGCTCTTCCTTGCATTTGCCATCGCCTTGCGATTTGACGGGATACATACCGCTTTCACCTTTCTCCCGCGGCTCCTGCTCGGCTTCGTCCTTCTCCCCTTGTATGAAGTCATTCTCCTGGAAATCAGCTATCCCCTGCGGCTCCTCTCCACCTACGTGACCGTCCTGGTGCTGCGCCTTTGCACGGTTCAAGTTATTTCGGACGGCACAACCCTGCTCTGGGGAACGCAAGTGATTTCCATAACCGACGCCTGCAGCGGCATCTCTTTACTGAGTTTCCTGGCCTTCCTGGAATATCTGATCGTTCGTCCGATCGACACTGCGGCCTGGAAGAAATGGTTATGGAGTTCCCTGCTCCTGTTTTGGATCATCCTCGGCAACGCCCTGCGCCTGCTGCTGACATTTGCGCTCTATACCGTCATGGGAGATGCCGTCTTCGAGCGGATGCCGCATTTCCTGCTGGGATGCTTCTTCATCGTCGTCACGTCTCTTCTCATCTGGTTCAGTTCCTTTGCCTTGTCCAAGGACATCCATCCACAGGAGCAGCCATGAATAAACATCTCAAACACCTCGTGTTCCTGGCGGCAGCCTCACTCCCCTTTGTGTGTGAACTTCCCTACGCCTGGCGCGCGATGCGGGTCTCCCCCGCCGAACGCTGGAACTGGTGCTTTGCGCTCTGGGCCATCGTTCTTTTCCTGGCTGGCGCCGCCTGGAACCGATGGATGGAACCACCCGCCGACCAGAAATCCACGACCTCCACCCTGTTGTGCTTTGCGCTGCTGGTTCCTGCCGTGCTGCTGCTTTCCCTGGGATACTACCGTCACATCCACCTGGCGATTCTGCTGGGAGGGATCATGCTTCCGATGAGTCTGGCAAACGTTTTCTACGGCTGGCGGGTTCTGCGTGTGCTGTTGCCTGCCTGCGGCGTTCTGGTCTTTTTCTGCCCCAGCGTCGGCATCTGGCTCTCCACGATCCTGCCTTTGAACGGCATCCTCCTCAAACTCCTTCTGGCAGGCGGCTTCACCCTGCTCTTTCCCCTGCTGTTTAGCAATTTGCTGACGCACTTCCCCATCGAAAAGACCCTGTTCTGCGCAATCGCTCTCCTGCTGGCCGCCGGCTACTGGCTCAATGGTCAATTCCTCACGCGACAACCTCCCCTGCGCCCGCAATTCGATTCACTCCTCTCTTCGCGATTCCGCGGCATCCAGGAACCCGAAGATGAACGCGACCGCCAATTCTTTGGCAACAGCAACATTCAACGATACCTCTTCCAGGACGAAAAGAAACATCCCATCCAAGTCCTTGCCATCTCCGATATCGACAATATCCACAACGTCCACCCGGCCATCTACTGCCTCCGCTGCAGCGGCTACCAAATCCTCTCCGAAACCTCCCGTTTCTTCCCGCCAGACGGTCACCTTCCAGCAATCGAGGTTCTGGAAATCCTGACAGAATTCCATGGCGAAAAAATCCTCTTCTGGCAGTGGTACAGCACCCCCTCCTTCTCGACCTGCAACTTTCTTCTCTTCCGAATGCTCTACTCGAAAAAGGACAACTGGTCCGTCTTTATCCTCAATACCCCTGTCCGATATTCCCTCGAAACCACCCGGTTTCAACTCCGGGCCTTCCTGCAAGACTTCCTGAAGTAACGATGGCGGGACGCTGTCGCTGCACCGGGAGACAGAGACAATCCCAAGTGCCGGAGTTTTTCTCTTACGCCATGCCGAAAAGTTTCAGTCGTTCCAGCAGGAATAAGACACTATTTGTGACTATTGGGGCGGTGTGCAGACGGTATCGTTGCAAATTGCCTCCATTTCGAATTGAAATTTTACGTTCGGAACAGTATATTATTATCGATTTGCGTGATGATATGTGAATCAATCTGGCATAATCGATGTTTGTTGGTAAAACACAAACAACAGGTGGATAGTGTTTCATTCCTCTGTCAGAAAAACTGGCAGGTCGGCAATGCCCCGGATCCGTTGTTGGGATTCAAGTTCGAATCGTGGTTCGATTATGGATGCGTTTCCCTGGAAAGAAAATCCGGCATCGTCAGGCTGCCGGCCACAAGACTCATGGATGTTCTGGCCGGCTATGTATCGCCGGAAGACATGAGACAATATCTTGAGTCATTAAATACCTTCGGTTAAAAAGCCTCTCCGGTGTCTCGTTTGCTGCGGATGGAATTCCCCTGTACTTTGGATATTTGTTCCTGTTCGTGAAACGCAGAAGAACTGGTAAAAACTCGAATCGGATGCTGTAAAGGGATTTTGATGTTTGCCGATATAAATCCAGGATCAAACGGTTTTCAGCGTATCCCCTTTGGGCAGAACAATCAATAACAGCCGCCGAATAAATTTTTTTTACAGATTTTTTAAAGATTCCGGGGAACGAGGTTGACAAGTTACTGAAAGATGCTATTGTAATACCCTAATCTGATGGGAAATAGAAAGTTGAGTTCAGATTTTTCAATCTGCACATATCACAGGAGAAGACAATTATGGCAGAAGAACAGACTGAAAGGATTCGTTTGAGAACTGAACGATATGCTGCTGTGATGTCCGAGGCGGCGAAACGGGCAAAAGCCAGATGCACTGCGAAAAAAGGCAATGTTCTTATCACCATATCGGATGTTTTCGAGGCACTATGCCTCATCCATCCCGAGTCATTTTCTCAAATTCTGGGTCGAGACATCCCTTTGCCGGCCGTCAGTCAAATTACCTGTCCTGAAACCAAAGCAACGGCCAATTATTCCTCGGAAGTTGACAGGTATTTGTCTCCCTTTGGCGGGATCATCGACCAGATGATGTCTTCGTCTTCAGAAAATAGCGGAGAAATTCCTGTTGATTCTCTGCATATAGCAGGAGCTCTGTGCTGGGACCCCATACCTGAGGTCAAGAATATTCTGTCTGTGTGCGGCATACCGCAAGACATGATACGATCGATTGTCTCCAAGTATATCCGTCACGAAGCCTCGCTGGTTGCGGGACCTCGCCGGAAAAAAGAACTGGCCGCCAGACTTGAGAAAGTCCGCCAGATACATCAATATCTCCAAACCCGCTGTTTCGGTCAGGATGACGTGGTAAATTCGATCATAATCCAACTTTCCATTGCCTGGGGTATGCCGCCGGCCAACCGGGGAGCAAAACCTCTGTCGTTTTTCTTTGTCGGAGCACCTGGCACAGGCAAGAACCATCTGACGACATTGCTTCAGGATGCCTTCGAATCAATTCTCGGTATTCCCAAGCTGAAAACGATAGACTTTGCCCGTTTTGCCACGGAACAGCTGCCGATCGATCTGATCGGGCGGGATCCGAATTGGAAGGACGGGGGCCACGAAGGACTTCTGACCGGAGCAGCAGTTGCCAGCCCGGAGGGGATCATTGTAATCGAAAACTACGAACGCGGGCATGAATGCGCCGTGTCCTATCTTGACCGCATTTTGGAAACCGGCTATGCAGAAGACGGGTTCACCAAAAAGAATGTCTGTTTCTCCAAGAACATTTTTATAGTGATAACGCACAAAAAAGAATTTGCCGAGTCGGATGATTTTTTGAAATTGGTCTCAAAAGACGGAGAGAACCCTCCACGCGACAAAATAATCGAAGGTTTGGTAAAATTCGAACCCAAATTTTATTCCACCCTCAGACTGGTGGATGCACCGGTACTGTTCCGCAAGCATAGTTTCAGGTCATTTTTCTCAATCATCAAAAGCAATCTGTCCAGTCTTGCCCAGCGTTTTGCGGATGCATACGATGCCGTGTGCGAGTTCGAGTCGGAGGATTTCTACAGGCTGCTGCTGGAGATGCATCCGAATATCGATTCGGCGCATCCGATTTCTTCGGCGCTGGATTCGGTGCTGCTTATGCCATTCCAGAACTGGCTGCTGGATCATTATGCTGAATTTGAAAAAAGAAAGAAGATCCGGATCCTGTGCGATCCATTTTCCGATTTTGAAGGAGCGCCGGACCGGAAAGAATTCAAATCATTCGATGACTGGATGGAGGCCCGTACGCGGCGCCGCATTTTACAGGCCAAGCGTCTGGTGTTTTCACAAGAAATAGAAACGGATGAGGATGCCGTTGTCCTGCACATGAAAGATATATCTTACGTGGTCATGCCCAGCATTGAGGATGCAGGATATTTCTCCGTAACAGTGCCCGATGTTTCATTCTCCGACCTCGTCGGAGTTGACATTGTGAGAGAACGTATTGCCGAGGTAATAGATTACTTCAATCATCCTGACAAATCGAAGATTCGTCCCGATACCGGACTGATTCTGTATGGTCCTCCGGGGACCGGCAAGACTTCGATAGCCAAGGCAATAGCGAATGAGTTAGGCGTTCCCTTCATAATGGTGACGGGCGCTGACTTCGCGAAGCCTTTCCCTGGAGAGGGCGTGGCAAGTGTGAAAAAACTTTTTGCCGCAGCCAGACGCTACGGAGCGGTTGTGTTCATAGATGAAATCGATGCCATCGGTTCGCGGGACAATGCCTCTCCGGAAAATGCCCGGATCATCAATGCATTTCTGACAGAATTGGACGGATTCCGGGAAAGGAATATGCTTGTCATCGGTGCGACGAACCGCTATGAGGTTCTTGATGAAGCGCTTGTCCGTCCGGGCCGTCTCTCGCTTAAGATCCAGCTTGGTCTGCTGCATCGGGCCGACGACCGGAGGAAACTTATTGAAATGGCGCTGGATCAGGCCCAGGTAAAAGTTTCCCGGGAAATCATTGACCAACTGGTGAAAACCACCAATTCATGGTCACCGGCCAATCTGATCGCAATGATCTTCGGGGGAATAAGATTCGCGCGTCGCAGAGGGCAGAAAATCAATTTCTCTCATTTTGCCCAGGCACGCACCGTGGTGATGCTGGGAGAAGATCCGCAGTGGCAGGAAGGGTCTGCCAAAGAAATCCATCTTACTGCCGTGCATGAAGCGGGACATGCGGTGACGGCCGTATTGCGCGGGATCCCGTTTGTCCAGGCTACGATACAGGGTGTCGGGTCAACGGCAGGCTTCGTCGAGCATCTCGGGAGGCAGGGGTTTTCCACTGCAGGCGACATTGCCCGGATGATAGACATGTGTTTGGGCGGTCGTTCAGCAGAGGAAATGCTGGCGGAACCATCCGATGGAGTTCAATCCGATTTTGAACATGCGACCAATCTTGCAGCAGCCATGATCAGGCTGGGACTGGCCAAAGGAAATATAATGGCGGTCGCAGAAGAAACCATCAAGGAATTTACTCTGCGTTACCGCAAGGAGATCGAGGATATCCTTCAGGAAAGGATGAGAGGCGTCCAGAAACTTCTGCTTGACCACAGGAAATTCCTCGAAGCCGTCACGAGTGCTCTGGAAACGCAGAAAATACTTTTTGAAGCGGATATTATTACGATAAAAGCGAACGTCGAGGGAAAGCATGAAAAAAAATCCTGAAGCGGGGAGTTCCTGGCGTCCGCAATATCCGGAATCCAAAGACCAGGAAGTCCGTTTGAGAGACACCAGTCTGGAGATTTTCGATTCGGACAATCTGCCCGGCATATTCGTCAAGAACGAGCAGATTGAAAATCCGGCATGTTTCTGGATCGACCAAAACCATATTTATCTGAGAATCAACTGGTCGACATGGAGTCCTGTGAGTCTGTCCGATCCGGATCAGGCAAAGGCTTTTTGCAATGCCGATTCCTGCCGGATTGCTTTCACCATGAATAATATGGCGGTAAACCAAGTCGTTGCGCCTGTCTATCACATTGCCGCATTGCCGAAGAATGTTGGTGTCGGAGCCGAAGTTTCTGCTGACGATGGCAATGAATACAGAAAATGTATTCGAACTATTACTCAGATCTTACAAGTGCTGTCTGACGACTTGAAAGTCTACGAACAGGTGAACCTCGGAAACGAAACCGCATCAGCAGCGATAGCCAGCGACTGCCAGTTGGTCATACTGGATATTTTGCCCGAGGACAGGTGCTTTGTTTTCACCCCAGCCGATGGCGAAGAGAAATATCGTGTGATGAACGAGTGGCCGACCGACAGAGTATCATTGGATTTTATCGAAAAATTGAGAAGACTGAAAAAAGCCATTGCCGTGCAGGAGCCGGGATCCCGCATCGATATGGGCTTGCTGGCCAACGACATGACCATAGAAGTATTGCGGGCCCAGGCGGATGAGGAAGAGATCTCCGATTTGAAATTGTTCACTTATGACAAACTGAAAAAGGAACTCGCAGAGCTTTTTTCTGAAACGATTGAAATAAAAGAGAAAAGCCTTGCAGACCAGGTCAGGAAAATTATTGCTTTGACCTTTAAGAAGGATCCTTCAGAAATTCGGGATGACACAGTTTTCCTTGACGATTTGCGGGCAAAGGCTGGGGATTTTTTCGCATTATCCGCAACCATCAAAGACGTATTCGGCTGCGACATTCCCTTTGATGAATTTGATCGTTTCCGGACGGTCAAAGACCTCATCGATTATGTAGAAAAACATCAGTCATGACAGATGGTTTTCCCGGGCGCGGCAAGGAATTCCGGGAAGTGTCGGCAAATCCATTTCATGCATAAGAAAAATTTCATGAAAAATTTTTTTTACGCTTGATTATTTTATTTGGCAAGATATATTTATCTAAAATAAATGAGAGAAAAATTTTCCATATTGCCGGCAGACTTTGCTTTCACTTGTCAGCAATGCAAATGACCGGAAAAAAATCCAGCACTGATTTCGTATTATAAGTTAACGAAAGGAAGACTGCTATGGGAGCCAATAAAGTCGATATATTGTTCGTCGTGGATGCAAGTGACAGCATGAGTCCGTGTTTTCAGAAACTCCGAGACAATCTCCGGCGTTTCATCCAGCCGCTGAATCAGGCGAGTTTCGAAATCCGTTACGGTCTGCTGGCATATAATGCGGGAGCGGACGGCAGAAATGCGATCTATGAACATACTTTTATCGGGGGAAATGATCCGTCCCTGGTGAAAGGCCTCTATAGTCCGCAGGTCAATACAGACAAGTATTTCACCTCGGACGCGAACAAATTTTTAACCGCGCTGGAATCCGTCCGGACCCAGGGCGATGAGAACACTCTGCTGGCCCTGGATACGGCGGCGGATTTTCCGTTCCGGACTCCGGATGAATCGCGGCGGGTGATCGCGCTGTTCACCAATGAGAAACTGGAAGACGGCATCCTGGAAAATGAACCGCTGGCGAAATTTCCCCAGGTTCTGCAGAAAATCGCCAAACGGAAGATTTCCCTTTATGCCTATCTGCCTACCAGCGATTCCGCGGCGCTGCTGACACGTCTGCCGAAGACGTTCGTCAAATCCGTAGGTGAAGGAGCGGATTGCTGGGACCACATCGATTTCGGCCAGATCCTGGAACAGATGGGAAAAAGCATCAGCCAATCTTCCCTGCAGATGACTCGCGAACCGGACTATCAGAAAGCGGTATACGGGCAGAATACCTGGGATTCCAACAGTTTTGTCGGGGCAGGTGATGCCCGGCGGGAAAAGATCCTGGCAACCGGCGAATCTGCCAAACTCAATATGAGCAAGCCGCTGGAATGGATCCATGTCAAACTGTTCTGGAAACAGCAGGTGGATCTGGATCTGCATGCGATCTGGAGCTTCCGCGGTGAAAATTACCATGTCTTTTTCCACCACAAGCGTGAACAGGATGTTGTCCTGGATGTGGATGAAGGAGTCGGTGAACGCGGCGGAGCAATCGGCGGATACAAGGAAGAGAATATCACCATTTCGACCCTGAACCGGATCGAGAAGATGCTGATCGCGACCAAAAACTACACGGGATCAGGCTGTTTTGCCGATTATGACGGAAAGGTAGTGGTCGAAACGAGCAACGGCGACAATATCACCGTGCCGCTGACCTCGCAGAGCCGGGATGTCTGGTGTGTCATCGCGGCGATCGACAACAGCGATCAGCGGGCTCCGGAAGTTAAAAATCTGAATCGGACCAGCCGGAACGACCCCGCAGTGGAAGAATTTATCTGACCTTAAGAAAAAAACCATAACCGAAAGGAAATCAAACATGGCAGACGATCTCACCCCCCGTGACGAAGCCGCAACTGCAGCTGAAGCCGCACCCGCAACTGAAACCGTACCCGCAACTGCAACCCCCGTTGAAGAAACGCCGGTTCCGACGGAAGCAGCGGAAACCCCGAACAAGACTTATAAAAATCAGGGGATCGTGGATTTCATTTTCCTGGTCGATGTGACCGGAAGCATGGGACCCTGCATCAATGCCCTGCGGGAAAACATCAATAAATTCATCGATATGATGGTAGATTCCACCGGCAACGGTTCGTCGGTCACCGATTGGCGCGGCCGGGTTGTCGGCTACCGGGATTATGAGTATGATAAAGATACTTCCTACGGCTGGCTGGTGGACAATCCGTTCACCCGCGATGTGACGGTACTGCGTCAGCAGCTTGCCGCCCTTACCCCGAAAGGCGGCGGCCCCGGGGCGGAAGGGATCCCGGAATCCCTGCTGGATGCGATGATGACCGTGGCGGCTGCCGGCGCCATCGACCTGCAAGCTGGAGAAAGCGATGAAAATACCGTCAAATGGCGTCCGCGGGGAAGATGTGCCCGCGTGGTCATCGTGTTCACGGATGCGACTTATCATCCTACGATGTCAATTCCCGGCTATGAAGGCGCAGGGGTGAAAGATCTTTACAATGTCTTTTTGCAGGAGGGTATCAAGCCTTATTTCTTTGTGCCCGGTGATCCGTCTTTTATTCCTCTGGGACGTTTCAATGGTGCAAACATTTCCCAGTGTGGAGGAGGACAAGATGGACTTCTGTCCATAACGAAAGACGAAGCGTCATTCCAGAAACTGCTGGCAATGCTGGCAAGAGGAGTTACTGAAACGGCCACCAAAATGGAACGGGAAATCCTGTAATGGGACCTGGATCCGGAACAATGAAAACAGGGGGCTGAATTATGGCTCTTGATATAAATACGCAATGGTCCGCCGGGAAAAAAATCCATGGCTATACCATGCTCGAAGACGCCCATGAAGGCAGCAATTCGATCTGGGGAAAAGCCAAATCGCCGACCGGACAGACGGTATTTTTCAAAAAATATACCTCGCCGTCTTCGATGTTCGATGACTGGTATCAGGGGTATGTCGATTATCAGAAAGAAATCAAGAAACGGATTGATGAGGTTTCCCGATCCGATGACAAAGGGCGGAATAC
The DNA here is from genome assembly GCA_015061565.1 of Lentisphaerota bacterium. GTDB lineage: Bacteria > Verrucomicrobiota > Lentisphaeria > Victivallales > UBA1829 > SIG94. The sequence goes on along the minus strand of SUWI01000077.1, from coordinate 10,367 downwards.
CGGACCGACTTACCGTTTCATCGAATTCTTTGAGCAGCTGGGGCCGGATGGCGCTCCGGAATCGATGAAAAGCATGGATTACTATCAGGTCCTGGAATATATCGACGGAGCCAAAGACCTGGAAACCTATCTCACTTCCCCGGATACGACCTGGAATGACCGCAAGATGTTTGCTTCCGTTTTCATGTTTGCCATGAAAACTCTCCACGGAGACAGGATCAAGATCGTCCATGCGGATCTGAAGCCAAAAAATCTGCTGCTGATCCCGACCCGCCGGCAGGACGGCTCATCGACTTACCAGATCAAGATCATCGACCTGGATATGTCGATCCTGATGGATAAGCTGGCGCCCTGGCACAGTGACGGCATCCGGTACCCCGGTTCCCCGGGATATTTTTCTCCCGAACATCTGCGGGGGCAGGTCCCGACCGAAAAATCCGACGTGTTTACCTGCGGACTGATCCTTTATGAGATCCTGGCGAAAGAAGGACATCCTTATGACCGTCAGTCGGATCTGCAGATCTATGAGGAATACCGGGCTCCGATTCCCCATTTGCGCGGAACTTACGGATCGCCGGAACTGGATGATCGGGTCGCCCGCATGCTGCACCGGATGCTGGATCCCGATCCCAATAAACGTCCGACCGCGCTGGAAGTCCAGAGACAGCTGATCGGAGGTCAGCCGGTCCGCCGGCGCGACGCGGGAGGGGGCGTACGTGTGTCCCGTCCGTCGGTACCGGACCCCGTGGAAACAGTCCGCACTCCGCCGGTCACTCCGGTGCCGGCCCCCGGGGAAGCAGTCCGCATCCCGCCGGTCACTCCAGCCCCGGAACCCGTCCGTCCCGCGGCATACTGCAAGCTGAAAAACGCCGGTCACCCGGAAGGGGTCCGGGTATTCCCCAACACGGCAGTCGGCAACAAGTTCCTGCAAGTGATCGAACCGGAAGCCCGCAGGGTTTACTGCCAGGAGCATTTCAAAATCCTGTTCCATGACGGGAAATGGTTTATCCGGCATTGCGCTCCTCCCGATGAAAACAAAACGGCTTTGAACAATGTACCGGTCTCGGGTGAAATGGAACTCCATACCGGAGATGTCATTGCGGCCTCCAATGCGGACGGCACGAAGACCGCCATGCCGTTCACGGTGGAAATCGGAGAGTGAATATGGCCTGGGAATGTCCTCAATGCACCGCCCAGAATGAGGGCGGGATCGTATGCGAACAATGCGGCTACCGGAAACTGACCGGCATCCGGCTGACTTCGGCTGCCGGAAAGTCTTTCGACACCCGGATCAATTTCCGGATCGACCGCAGGATCTATAAAACGATTGAGTCGGAATACCGGTATCTGCAGTCCGCTCCCGGCAGTTATCAATTCGAACTGGTCCGGGATGAAAACTCGGAAACCGGCTGGTCTCTGCAGACCTCTCCCGGTTCCGATCTGAATACGCTGCTGAATGATTCGGTGTGCGAAACCGGGACAAAGTATCCAGTGTATGACGGTGATGTCATCAAAATCGGATCGAAGACCAATGTCAATTCCACGGCGGCCCCTCTGACTGTATCGTTTGCGGAGGATTAATATGGGACGGATTTCAGACCTGCTCAATGAAATTTCCCATAGTGTGCAGCATTTTGAAGATGATCTGGAGATGCTCATGAACGATGATAAATCACTTTTGGGGGAGAAGAAAAAGGAAGAAGCGCCTGCCGTAAAAACTGCTGATTCCGGCCAGGAAAGCAGTTCCCCGTCAGTCCCGCCTCCAGCAAATGATCAGGGGACCGTTCCGGCCGGGGAAACGGCGGTGTCGAAGGAAGAAATTCCTGTCCGGCCCGAACCGGCTGAATCGGAGATGAAGAAAACCGGTGAGGCTGATCCGAGCTCTGCGGCGCAGGGCTGCGAAACGAAAGAACCCGAGGCGGTCGAACCGTCACCGGAGGAAAAACCGTCTGCGGAAGCTGAGCCCGACCCGGTCCGTCCGGCGATGGAGACTGAACCCGCGTCGGCGCCATGGAACATTTCGAATTCGGAAATCTGGCCGAAGTCGGTGATCCTGGCCAGGGCGAAACAGGCAGAGAAAAATGTGAGGGAATGGATTTCCATATACGACAGGAAATTCGAGCAGCTTGAATTCGCCTTCAATTTCATTGCCGGCAATAACCGGGTCCATGTGGTAAACGAAAGCGGAGAAATTCCGGAAGAACTGTGGTTTATCGGGGACCTTCACGGAGATATTCTGGCGCTGGACAGTGCTTTGTCCTATATCGATTCCCATTCCATTTCGCCGACCATTGTTTTTCTGGGCGATCTCTTTGACCGTTTCGAGTATGGGATCGAGGTGATCATGCGGGTCATTTCGCTGATCCGGGAAAGACCGGGAAAGATCCTGCTGATCGCAGGGAATCATGATGACGGTCTGTATTTCAAGGAGGACCGGTTTTTATCCAAAGTCAAGCCGGCGGAATTTGTGGATTTTCTGAATACGCATGACGAATATAAGGAATTCGGGAAATGGCTGATCGACTTCTGTGAGCAGCTTCCCCGGGCCCTTTTCCTGCCGGACGGTCTGTTTGTCGCCCATGGCGGGTGCCTGAGTTTCAGCATGGATTCTTTCTCCCATACCATCGATTCGGTCAATACCCTGGAAGAATTGGAGAAACCCGAACATCTCCGGACTTTCATCTGGAACCGGATCATTCCCGATCAGAATGATAAATCGGAAAGCGAAGTCGGCAAAAACGACCTGATCCATTTTATGCAGGCGATGAGCAGACTGACCGGGATCCCCGTGAAACGGATGCTCCGCGGACATGACCACTGCCGTGAAAGCAGACATCAGTTTTTCGATTATTACTATCCGGAGGCACCGGTCCTGACCTTGACGACGATGTCGGCCTGGTACCTGGGTACCGAAGATTCCGCGCCGGAACTGATGCGCGTGATGCGGAAAGCACCCTTCACCACGCCTGCGATAGCCAGATTCCGTTATAATGAATTGCCGGAAGTCATCACGCTGGATATCCCGAGATCTGTGATCGAACAGTTTCACCGGCTGGAAGAACTGTCCGGGAAATGAGCCGCTGCATGATTGCCAGTCATTTTACGCCTGAGGAACGGGCCTTCGAACAAAATACCGTGGCCCATCTGAAAGCATTTTCGAAGGTCATCGACGTGACACGGTTCATCACCGTCAATCATTGGGAGATTGACCGGATACTGGATTTATATGAGGAAATCTTGTGGAACAATCCGGATATCTTTTTTGTGTCGAAACGGAAAATCAGTATCCGGTTCACGAGGAAACCGGACGGTTCGATCCGATACGCCAGACTCTGCAACATCTTATATGTTTTCCCGCAGGAGGAATATCAGCAGAACAAAATCCGGTTCGATGCGGAAGTCAAAAAGGCGATCGCTTATGCCCGGAAGGAAACTGCACCGGAAAAGATCGCACAGCGCCTGCATGATTATATTGTCTGGACCTGTGAATATGATACCGCCGCGCTGAAGGACAAAAAACGTTCGCTTCAGGCCCGTTCGGTTTACAGCGTATTGGTGCGCCATCAAGCGGTTTGCGAGGGCTATACCATGGCGTATCGGTACCTGCTGGAAAAGTTCGGCATTCCCTGCGAAGAAGTCGTCAGCAAAGACCTGCAGCATTGCTGGAATTATGTCAAGATCGGCAATCACTGGTACCATGTGGATGTCACCTTCGATGATCCGGTATTTGTCGATGAGAACGGTAGGCGGCTGATCCAGACTGCCGGTCCGACGATCGATCCGCGGATAATTTCTCACAAATTCTTTCTGTGCAGCGATGCCGCACTGCGTGATCATCAAAGCTGGACTACCAAAGGACTGCCTCGGGCGACGGACAGAACTTTTGACAACCGGGTCTGGTTATAACGAAAACAGGCATGTCGAATCTGGAGGAGTCTCTTTTAATGGATTTGGATAAAACCATCGATTTCAGCTGTCCGGATGAGTGCGGCCAGGCCGCAACTGAATGCAGTCTGCGGATGATTCTGGAAAATTCCCTGTTTTTTTGTTCCTCCTGCGGATTTAATTTTTACGGAGCTGATTTCCCTGAATGGCTCGGTCATGCTTCTTTCATTCCGGGTGACAGGAATACGCGGGAACTGGTGAATGCCATGGTCGAAGTTTATAACTTCCTGTATGGCAGCGGCAGTTGTCCGAATGAAAAAGTCTTGAATCAATTGCTCGCGGCAAAAAGCGATTTATGGAAACTTTTTCCCCAGGAAAAACTTGCCCTGATCGACTTGTCCGGCTTGGCGGACGATGAGGATTTTCTTGCCTCATTCGACTTTACGCTTCTGAACAACACGGGGATCGTCCGTCTGCTCACCTCCCATCCGGTGCTGCTGGGCAGATGCAATCTGGACTGTTTGACCGGGGACAACTGGCTGGAATTGATCTCGGTTCACCCTCAATTCGCCGCGCTTGCTTCATGGGATAAAATTATACCGGTCATAAGCGTAAGAAATTCCCGGGCTGCAGTATCTCCAAGCCAGTCCGCCACCATATTCGATAATTTCCCCTATAAAAACGATTTCCGGTTCAATGGTGCGCCAAAGGATCCGGGGAATGCATCTTCCAACCGACTTGGCCCGTCAAATGTTTTCTTTGCGGTGGTCAACTATTTCCGGTTTGAAAAACATGTCGACTGGAAATCTTTTTCTCCGGCTGAATTATCGGTATTTTTCAAGAAATATCCTTACTTGCTGAATGTCTATCCGTTCACACCGGAAAATCTGGTCGAATTCGATTGGAACAGTTTCCCGGCTGCCAGCTGGAATTCCATCCGCCAAGAGAAATTGCTTCCGGACGCACTGCTTCCGGTTTATCTGGTCAGGACCGGTCAGATGGTGGCAGACTGCCTGAAACAGGATCCCCGGCTGGAAAAATTCTGCAACTGGCAGGAGATGAAATCCTCAGAATGGGTTTCGCTGCTGACCGCCTTCCCAGATGACCGGGTTTGGCTGAAAAATTGCAGCTGGATGAAATTGAAAAAGACCGACTGGAATAAGATCCTGCGCAATAAGAAGAACGATTATGCGGTTTCGCTATATAATGTTTATCACGGGAAAGAAATTGCCGCCTCGCTCCACAAGTACCCCGATCTGGAACCATTCGTGAACTGGCAACTTGCCGCGATCCCTGATTTGCTGCAATTATATGCAGCGACCCCCCGGCTGATCAAAAAATGCCCCTGGGACAGATTGTATGATCATATTGCCAGTCTTCCCAAGGCCCGGCAGCAAAGTTGCAAGCCTCAGTATCCGGAGTTATGGGAGAACCGGCTGAAACTGCTGGAGCATATCGATCAGCCGGAATTGAATAAACTGGCTGCAGAAAAGTATCATACGATATTGGATTTTTTTGATTGGGAGGATGCCATTGATTTTTCAGGACTGTCCTCAGCACAGAAGGTCGATCTTTTCAGCCTGCATCCGGAATTCGGCGAACGTTTCGGCTGGGAGAAACTTTCTTCTGCCGAAAAAGTCCAGATGGCGGTGAGATCTGCTGAATTCGGAGACCGTTATGGTTGGAATAATTTCACGGAAGAGGAAATTTACTCTGTTCTGAAGGAAAAGCCTGAGTATCTGCACCATTTTGATTCGAAACATTTTTCCAGAGTTTTCTGGCAGAGGCTGGCCAGGGCGAATGAAAGGCTGGCTGCCAGTTACCCGCTTGGTTTTTGGGATTATCTGCTGTTCCGCCGTTTCGATTCTAATAAATTAAGTTCCAAAATTTCCTTCAGGTGGAATTTCTTCCTTTCACTGGCGGCTTTTGCGTTTTTTTTATATTCGGCTTACGACGGTCCCTGCGGATTGAGATCCCTCTGGGCGGAATCCCGCGGTCATGCTCTTGCTGCGGTTTCCATTTATGCGGGAATTGCCGTGGTATGGAGCTGCATCAATGCCTGGATCTTCTCCGGCCGGACCCCATTTTTCACCACCCTGATTTCGGCCTTTTCCGGCGCATGGATCATATCGGTCCAATACAACGGCACCTTTTTCTGTTCAAAATTCACCCTTTCCAATTACCTTGCAGGCGGAATCTTCCTGTTCGTGCTGATCATCCTGTGTCTGCTCAAACTCCAGGATAAAGATTTGTTTCCCAACAACCAGACCGGTTTTCTGGGAGTCGTCTTTTTTTATCTTCTGCCTTTGCTGCTGTCTTTTTTATTTTGTTTCCCGCTGTGGCACTCTCGGTATTTGAGCCTAAGTGAACAATTGAAAAGTTCGCCCAGACCGTTTTATGCCGCCTCGGATTATTATCTTGAAAAAGCATTTCTCACCGACAGCACTGCGCAAAAGGCCTTGACAAAGGTACAGAATGCAATCAGGGATTGTGATTACGAATCAGGCAAGCAGGCTTTGGCTGAAATCGCTCCGGTCTATTCTTCTTTGCCGATCGTAACGGACCTGAAAACGAAACTCGAAGAACTCCAGCTGCAGCAGAAAAATCACTATACGGAAAAGACCATCTCTGCTGCCCGAAAAAATGATTACAGGGAAATGAATGAATGCATTGAAAAGGCGGATTTGAGCAATGCCGAAATTCAATTCCTGCTCGGCAGATGTTATCATTACGGAGCAGGAGGACATAGGATCGATTTCGCGAAAGCGGCGGAATGGTATCGGAAAGCCGTCGGCCGGAAACATTCCGGAGCCATGAACAACCTGGCGGATCTCTATATGAAAGGGCAGGGCGTTCCCCGATCGGCGGAAACCGCATCCGAACTTTATCGGGAATCTGCAGAATCGGGTTATGCTCCGGCACAGCGGAATCTGGCATTCCTGTATCTCAAAGGAAATGGGGTGGCGAAAGATGGATCCCTGGCATATCACTGGTTCACCAAGGCGGCCGAACAGAATGATTTCGAAGCGCAAAAACGAGCAGGGATCATGGCTCTCGAAGGTTCCGGGATCCCGAAGAATCCTTCCGAAGCCGAGAAATGGCTGAAAAAAGCTGCCGACCATAATGATCCTGAGACTCAATATCTCTTGGGAAAATATTATTATGACGGTATTTCGGGAGAAAACAATTATCATGAAGCATTCAAATATCTGACGGCGTCTGCCAATTCCAATTATACTCCGGCGCAATGGCTGCTCGGACTGTGTTATGCCGAAGGGAAAGGTGTTGCGGTTGACGGTCCGGCTGCAGTCAGCTGGTTCACCAAAGCTGCCGAAAAGGATTTATGCGAGGCTCAGATTGCCCTGTATCACATTTATCATGACGGAAAAATCGTTCCGGCGGATCAGGACAATGCTCTCGGATGGCTGCGGAAAGCTGCCGGCAAATCTCCCCTGGCGCAGTATCTTCTGGGTTTATTCTATAAGGCCCGGAAGGAAACGGTTCGGGATCTCGAAAATGCAAGACAATGGCTTCAGCAGGCGTTGTCGAACGGTCATTCCGCCGCCCGGGAAGATCTGCTGCAAGTACAGAATCAACTCCTGAAATACGAAAAAAAACGACGCATGAAATCTGCACAGAAGACTGAACAGAACCGGGTGCGAAACTATCGGCTTGCACGCGAAAAATTCCTGGATTGTCTGCGGAAAGAAAAATATCTGGATGCTCTGCAATGGGGATACCTAGCCGATCCGAACGATGCCGAAATTGCCTGTTACATGGCGTGTTTGTTTTTTGAAGGCCACGGGACGGCCAAAAATCTTCAGAAAGCCTTCGAATACGCTAAAAAATCCTCGGATGGAAATTTCCCGCTGGGACATTATATCCTGGCCGGCTGTTTCTCTCTCCGGAACGACAGGGAAATGGCATTCGCATACTTCAGAAAATCCGCCGAGTGCGGTTTGTCCGTCGGGCAAACGGCAACCGCACTCTGTTTCCACAATGGATACGGCTGCAGGAAAAATTATGAGCAGGCCTATTACTGGTTTTCCAAAGCTGTCCAAAGCCGCCCGCCGAATCCGGCGGCCGAGTATTATTTGGGTCTCTATTATCTGAAAGGCTACGGCGTGAACCGGAACATTTCCGCTGCGAAAGGATGGCTCAGGCGGGCGGCCGGACATGGTTCCCAGGATGCGCAGAAAGCCCTGTCGGAGCTGAGATAGAACCATATCCGGTTGTTTGCCGGAATTTTTTCTGATCCTGTTGCCGGCCGCCGCATCCAGAATTTTCGGATTGGCGGATTTGTAAGGAGGGAAACGATGACAGCAGATAAGAACGACATATCCCAGGACCGAACCAAAACATCGGCAAAATTGGATCATCTGCGGGATGTTTCCTGCCGGCTGGGGGCATGCTGGAGACAAACTGGAACTTATGCACTGCGTTTGGCGGCTGCCACTCTTCCGTTCCTTTACAAAAAAGACTTTGATGCCTTGCTCCATGACTGCAAACCGGGTATCCGCGAACGTCTGATCGCAGCCAGCTTCCAGCTGTCAATGGATGATCAGAAGAAAATCATCAAAGGGCGATCCGTCCGTCTGCGCAGAGCTTTGGCTCGAAACATGCAAATCTCACCCGAAATTTTCATCGGTCTGGTCAACGACAGCGACCGGGAAGTCCGTAAATACTGTTTGGAGAATCCTCTCTGCCCGCAGGAATATCTTGAGCGCGCGGCACGCAGCGGCGAAGATTATCTGGTATGCGCGGCCGCCCGAAATCCGCAACTGCCGGATCAACTGGTTCTGGAACTTCTGGAACGAGACGAAATACGCCCGGAACTGATTGATTACCAATTTATGAAATTTTCCGCCCGCAACCAGTTTTTCTTCTCCCGGTGTTCCTTCGATACCTTTCTAAAGCTCTGGAGCGAACCGCCTTACCCTTATGATTCGGATCCGGAACTGGAAACAGAGTTCAGACGGATGATAATCGCCGGACGCGGTTCCATCCTCGTCGGGGAACTGAAAGTCCTCTGCGAACAGTTTCCGCAGGTAACTTCGGCGGATTCTTCAGTTTGTCTTATAGCCGAAGATGCGGTTTCCTGCGATGAAGTCCAGGATCGGGAAGAATTATTTCACCTCTTCGGCTTGCCGCGTGCGGACAAAACCGGACCAGCCGCAAAAACAGTATCCCAAAAAAAGACAGGACAAAACGACCTGCCCCTGTCAATGACTGTTTCCCATAGAGTTTTGACCCGTCTGGCAGAAAGCAGAGACGCGGAAGTAAGAGGAATGCTATCAAAAATGCCGGGACTGCAGTCTGATATCGTTTCGAAGCTGGCCTTGGATTCGAGTGCTGAAATCCGGCATAATATATATATCTATCAGCCGCTTCCTGAAAATGTCCTTGAAGCAGCGGCAAAGGAAACGGAAGAATACGTTCTCACAAGCATTTGCAGAAATATCCGAAATTCAATCAGAGAAATCGTGTAATCAAGACGGGATTTTGACAGCATTTCATGAAAGCGCTGTCCTTGTTGAAAATCGTATTCTTTACGCCGGAGAATCAAAGGCGGCTTTATCCCGTTCCCCCCGATGCCGGACAGTTCGTACTATTTGCGGTGGCCGTCAATCGGAAAAATGTCTTTCTGGAAGCTCTGCCTCAGCGATGCGAGTTGCTCCACAAGATCGTCCGTATGGAACAAATCGTGAAGCTTCACCGACAGCGGGATTTCTCCCGGGATCACCCAGACCAGCGGATGACGGATCAGCATACTGTTTTCGAAATCATACAGAATGCCTTTTTTGCCATTGCGCATACGGTTCTCCAACGCCGGGATGCCTTCTGCCCGCCAACGCACTCCATAATGTCGGTAAAAGCTGAACATCACGATATCCGCCGCCCCGTAGACATCGGCTGAAACCGGTGTGCCGTAATTGCAGAAATCAATAAATTCATATTGCTCCGCCATCGCAGGTACCAGTTTGGCATATTGTTCCAACGCCCGGAGGACCACCCCGCTGTCGCCGAAAGCCAATATTTTTTTCCTTCCAGCCATAGTCACTCAGAAATAATGTTTTTCAAGCCATTGGGAATCAAGCAGAACCTTGGCGTCATCCGTTTCCGCGTGAATTTTCCCCTGAATCAGAATAACGGCACGGTCGATCCACTGCAGCAGTTCCAGTCTGTGTTCCACCAGCAAAATCGCAACGTCGTTATTTTCCGTGCGGAATCCTTTGAGCCGTTCCATGATATCCGCCGCAGCTCCAGGTGACAAACCGGCAGTCGGTTCATCCAGCAGATACAGCGATCTCGGGTGCAAAAGGACCATGGCGATCGCCAATGCCTGCCGCTGCCCCCCGGAAAGCACTCCTGAACGTTTTTTCAGCACCCCCTTGAGAAAGTCGAAAATGCCCAGAATCTGTTCTTTTGCCTGGGCAAAGCGGGAGGCTGAGAGAGCCAGTCCGGCAAAAGAACAGATTCTG
>SUWI01000381.1 GCA_015061565.1 Lentisphaerota bacterium | reverse complement strand
GATTTCGATGCCTCGCAGCCGGAAATCGATGCCTATCGTGAAAGTCTGATGAAACGGCTGCTGGGACTGGTCCACATCGGCGGGCGGGACCATTTTCCGGACCGGCCGCTGGAAGCGGTATTGCGGGCCCGGGAACTGCCGCAAGTGTATATCGGCGGAGTCCCCAGAATGGACAATGTCGGGGCGGTCATCGAAGACAATACCACGGGGATCCGGGATCTGATCGCCCAGCTGCGCGAAATGAACCACCGCGAGATCGGCATCATGCTCCAGTTCAAAGACTGGGAAGACCTGGGTCCGAACCAGTATCTCGAATACAGCATGCGCTTCCGCGGTAAAATCATCCGGAAACTTCTGGAAGACAGCGGCATCCGGTGTCCCGACCGGTATCATATTTTCGGCTGCGGCAGTTATCAGACGACGCTGTCGAAATTGAAGGCAAAGTTTCAGAGCGGCGACCGGCCGGCCGTTTACTGGTGCCACAACGATGTGGTGGCGCGCTGGACGATCCGGGCGCTGAACGAACTCGGTCTCCGGGTGCCGCAGGATATTTCCGTGGTCGGGTATGACGGGCTTACGGATAATGATGACGAACTGGCCACGATCGCGCTGCCGTTTTATACCATGGGGCACCGCAGTGTCACGATGCTGCTGGATTTCCATGAGCACGGGATCACCGAAAAGAACCGGATCTCCTATTCAAAAACCGCATTCATTGCGGGAAAAACTTTGAACTATGCTGTCAACCAGACAAACAAATAAAGGAAGGAGCATCGCATGAAGAAGCAAACCGAAACCACGCAAGTTGTTAACCGGAGGCAGAAAAAGAGGGATGTCACGGGGTTTTTCACTTTGATAGAGCTCCTCGTCGTGATCGCGATCATCGCGATCCTGGCGGGGATGCTGCTGCCGGCATTGAACCGGGCCAGGAACAGCGCCCACAATATTTCATGTCTGAGCAATATGAAACAGTTCGGGCTCGCCTTCAATCTGTATGCGGACACGTATGACGACTGGTGCATCAGCCGTCTGCTGAAAGGACGGACCGAAACCAACGCATACAAATTCTGGTTCGTCGAATTCAACAACCATTTCGGGATCCCGCAAACTATGTTCAAATGCCCCCGTGAAAAAGTCTTCAAATGGGACTCCGCGAACGTCAACTACGGGATCAACGCCCGGACTTTCGCCGGCGCCGGATTTCCGATGAATGCGCCGAACGTCAAACGCAGCGTGATCTCCAGCAAGGGAAAAACCGATAAACTGCTGGTCTTTGCCGACTCGGTCCCGAAGGATCTCGGGGTCACCAATCATTCGGAAAGCTGTTATGTGGTCCATGATTACAGCATTCCGGCCGGAGCGCTTTTCGGCTCGCAGAATACGCCTTATCTGCGGCATGACCGCGCCTTCAATTCACTGAAATTCGACGGCCATGCGGATAAGATCACCGCCGCGGAATATATCGGGAAAGCCCCCAACGGTACGAACAACCGCGACGTCTTTTTCAACCCGTCGTTCAATGACAGCGGCGTGCTGACCTGGCGTTAAGGAAGGATCTGACCATGAAATTTACTGCAATACTCGCTGCATTCGCCGGTTCGCTGGCACTGGCCGGCGCCACGTATCAGGTCATTCCGGAAGGAGCGTCCTGCCGGATCCTCCGCGACGGCCAACCCTTCATTTCCGCGATCGGCAATCCGATCACCGGCAGCAAAGAGGGCCCTTACAAATACAAAACCGACAAGCAGACCCTGAAAGACGGCTCGACGGTCTGGAATTTCACCAGCACCGATCCGCGGCTGAACTGCCGCATGGAAGTGGCGCTGCTCAAAGACGGCAGCGAACTGGAGATCACCGCCTCGACCTCCCGTCCGGCCAAGACCGATATGAGGACCAAGCCCCAGCCGCTGCTCGGGTTCAAGCTGGCGCCGGAATTTTACCGCGATGCCGAATATGACGGACTGATGGACAACACCCGGGTATGGAACCGCAAAAAGGGTTCTCTGACGGATTTCTCCAAGTTCCCGTTCCGGAAATACTGGCGCTATCTGACGCTCCGCAAAGGCGACGATTCGGTGATTTTCGACATCAATCCGATCGGACCGGGCGACTTCGAATCCAACAGCGGGGTGGGAATCTGCCGCGGCATCGCCTGGATCCAGGCCGATGAAAAGGGTATGGAGATCCGCTGGCCCAATACGATCTACAGCTTCGGCGGCATGGTCGCCGCAAAAATGCGGATCAAGGACGGCAGGTTCGAGGATTACCACAACGACCATGCCCTCAAGACTTTCATGTATACCGATCCTCTCAAAGCGCAGTATCAGCTCTGTTTCGGATCGAAGAAACATGGTAAAAAATATACGTCCGCCGACGGCAAAGCCTTCGATGCGGAACGCGGCTGGGGCTGGGTCGGCGCCATGCCGGACAAAACCGTCACCACCGGGGCGGGCGCCTATTATTCCCATCAGGCCGGCAAAAACGGACATTACCGGTTCAGCGGTCTGAAAGACGGTCTGCATCTGATCACAGTGGGCGCGGGCAATCCGACCGGAACGCCGAACCGTTTTTCGGTCACGGTCAACGGGAAAACACTGCTTTCCGAAACGACCATCGCCAAGGATCGTTTTCTGACGGCGACCCTGCCGCTGTGGATCGACCACGGCACCGCCGACATCAAACTCGACGGTGATTATATCGTCTCCTCGATCTGCAGCCAGTTCCTGCTTTCCAACCGGGAAGATTTCCAGTGCCGCCGGGGCTTCTGGGTGACGGACGGACATGAACCTTCCGTCACCCAGAAGC
>SUWI01000076.1 GCA_015061565.1 Lentisphaerota bacterium | reverse complement strand
CGCTTAACCTCCCAGGTAGAGTATTTAGCCAAAAATAACAGTGTAAGAGTCCTGTTGAATATCGGGGATATTTCGGGCGGAAATATGGGGGTGCGATGCACAGAGGAATGGAGAATCAATCCAGATGGCGAGATTCGGGACTACAGTAAGAAAACAACATATGTTTTTGAAATGGAAGAAGAGGATTTCTTCAAATTTTATCTTGAGAAAGAAGATAGCCGCCCCGACAATGCTGATGAGTCATTTATTCAGGCATACAGAGCAGAAGAAGAACAAACTATGTCGCAAATCCCGGAATTGCCATTTTCCAATCTGTATGTTGCAAGCATTTTATCGAAGATGCTCCCTGAAAACTCCTCCTTGTACTTGAGCATCCTGAATAGTTTGAGGAGTTGGAATTTCTTTGATGTTCCCAAAACCGTTTTAGGTTATTCCAACACCGGCGGGTTTGGAATAGATGGGGGATTATCAACATTGCTTGGCATGTCGCTGAGCAATCCCCAGAAACTCTTCTTCGGCGTTATTGGCGATCTCGGATTCTTCTATGACATGAATGCCCTGGGGAATCGTCATATTGGAAACAATCTGCGAATTTTATTGGTAAATAATGGCGGAGGAATTGAATTTAAAAATTATAATCACTATGCCGCAGTTCTTGAAAAGGACGCAGATCCATACGTCGCAGCTTTGGGCCATAACGGGAACAAATCACGAGAACTCGTGAAGAATCTTTCCCAGAATCTGGGATTTGAATACTTTGCCGCCTCGAACAAAGAGGAGTTAAATAAAGTCGCATCAGCTTTTGTGGCGCCGACCATAACTGAACGCCCAATACTTCTTGAAGTATTCACAAATGCAGAAGAGGAAAGCGAAGCATTAAAAATCATGACACATCTTAACTCATCGTTAAGCGGGAAAGTCAGGAATATCATCAAAAAGAATGCATCCGCCAAAACCGTAATGACGATAAAACAACTGGTCAAATGGTAACATGAATATTGGAATTCTGACATATCACTGGTGCCCGAATTTCGGGGCTCAATTACAGGCGTTATCCACAGTAACACAGTTAAAAACCAAAGGGATAAAAACTTTTACAATAGATTACCGGCCGCCTGATACGGAAAAAGCCTACGAAAATGCTGTAACACCAACGCAAAGAAGGTTGCATGACCAATTTGTAGAAGAGTATTTGAACCCGACGAACCGCTGCAAGAACTCGCAAGAGATTGCCGGTGAAATAAAAAGGTTGTCACTTGATGCCGTGATTATTGGCAGTGATTCTCTTTTTAACCTCATGACAAATAGTTTCTCGGTAAGAAAACTCAAATTTGTTAAACCTCATTCCGACAATACTTTTCCCAATCCTTTCTGGGGTGATTTCACCCAATATGTTGATCTCCCGATAGCTGCTCTTTCGGTTTCATCACAGAATTCGCCATTTGAAAAGTTTAAGAACAGAAAGAAAGAAATTGCTGCTGCAATAAGGAAGTTCAGATATATAAGCGTTCGGGACAAATGGACATCGGAAATGATTTCCTTTTTCACGGATAAAGAAATCGTTCCAACTGTGACGCCAGACCCCGTATTTGGTTTAGATGACAAGTGTTATGAAATATCCAAGAACAGTATCCTTGAAAAATACTCTCTTCGAAACAAGTATATTCTCCTTTCCTTTTTTGGAGGGACGAGGTATTCCATAAATCCCAATTGGGTGAAAGACTTCCGTGTCCTAGCTGAACACAATGGTTATACTTGTGTAAATTTCCCTTCCCCGAGCGGAGCACAAGACATTGAACTGGACAACAATATCAAATTGCCGTTGTCTCCTTTGGAATGGTATTTTTTGATCAAATACAGTTCAGCATATGTAGGAATGCTGATGCATCCCATTGTGATATCAATACACAACAAGGTCCCTTTTTACAGTTTTGACCACTATGGCACAAATATTCTGGGGAGCGATATGAAATGGCAAACTCGAAGCAAAATTCAGTTGCTGCTTTCTGACCTGGATATAGCAAACCATTCTTCAAGATTTCAACCATTACACTCAATCCCTTCCCCGAATTATGTTTTTGAAGAAGTGACAAAAACAAAAGAAAGCGATATGAACAGCTGGGCTGAAAAGATGTATACTCTTTGTCAAGATAATTTCAATAAAATTATTGGCGAATTAGCCAGATAAAATCTTTTAAGAAAAAGTTTTGGATGCAGACGACCGCTTCAAGCCTGGAAGGACTTTATCCTGGAAAACCGAGCATATAACAATAACTCCCTGCAATTGATTTAGGATCACATCAGGACATGAACCAAATCCTTAAAATAGCCATTCCAATTGTTATCTGCATATTGGAAATAATGGCTTTACAAAGAAATGGCGGTGGAGAGTTCGCTTATGTCATCATTGCAGTGACTTTGCCATTTTCATTTTATTATTTTTTTAGAATCGATTCCTTAAAAAAACATTTCTATAAATTATCATTATTCGCATATTGTTTTTTTTCTCTGCTGATTCCTGCGGCTTTTCGCTTTGTTCCATATTCAGATGCAAAAATGTACAGAGAAGTATATGAGTCAAGTTTTACTCTTTTATCTTCCTTTTCCATTTTCATCCTGTTTTCATTTTTCTTTGGAATATTTGTTTTCTCCAATCTCTTTCAACGCGAGTCTGCACAACAGGATCCACCTAAGCAAATTCATAATATTCCCAACAAACCCTTTGTTGTTTTTTTCATCATCATTTATTCCATTACTTTAATATGCTGGAGATTCGGAATTGGGGTAATGGGAGCTGAATACGTCACGTTACCATTTCATTTGACCGCAGTACTGTGGTTGTCAAGGGCAGATTTCATTCCTATTATTTTCTTATTCATGATCGCCAGATACAGGCTTCATCTTTCAGACAAGAAAAGCCTTATCATTTTCTTGGCATGGGGCTTGTGGGGGGTGCTTGAAATGATTGCAAGCCTGTCAAAAGCGTCCGCTTTGACGGCATTCCTCCCTCTCGTGATTTATTACTTGCTGATAAGCCAATACAGCAAAAAGTTTATCGTGAGACTATCAATATTGTGCCTTGTAATTCTGGTAATCTATTTAGGGTTCTATCGCGTAATTGAAGCATTAAGGGAATCCGGGGGTACTTCCATAACGAAAGAAGATACTTTATATGTGGCCACTTGGGGAAAGGATGATGTCCAGAACGATTTTGTTCGTCCTTTCACTCGCATATTTATGTCAGGATTTGTTTTTCTAAAAGTTGCTCCCTATGTAGAGAATCATCAACTGTTTGATTTTTCCTTGGCCGGAGAAATCATTGACATCGGCGGTACAGACAAATTTGTTACATATATCGTTGACTCTTACGATGAAGGTGTCGCCCATAGTTCCGGTGCCAGTGGAATAGTTGATGCTTTATTATACGGGGGACAAGGCACATGTATGCTTTTTGTCTTTTTCCTGGCTGCCATTGCTTGTTACGCTGACTCGAAAAGCTGTCCTGGGAATTCATTCGTTTTGGCAGCAGCATGGAAGTACTATTATATCCTCATCTATAGAACTTCTTTCTCCATATTTCTCCATCGAGATATCGTTGTAACTTTTCTCGTTGCTTTCATTATGATAATATTCTTTAACAAAAAATTAAACAAAGATTCAGATTTGCAATTGAAAAACAATTCTGACAATGAAAGAATGGTGCATGGCAGTCATGAAACATAAATTTCAAATTTTTACTCTTTCCCGGAATTCCCACGGGGTATCGATCATTGTCAAGCATTTGCATGAAGCTATGGCAGCTGCCGGGCTGGACGTTGAAATCGTACATGACTTGTCTTCACTGGATTTCAACTGTACGATCATTCCCTACGGGATCAAGGAAAGTTTTATTCTTGTGAGAAAAGGCTATCCTGTCGAATATGCTTTCCTGGCAGATGCGGAGTCGTTGGGTTACCGGAACAAAGTTCTGTTCTATCTGCGGCATTTCATCTGGGGACATGGCGATTTGATGCATTCCTTGAAGAACTACTTCAAAATGCGGACCGCGGAGCAATACATTCTGCCGAGAGTAAAGAACTGTATTTTGGTTTCCCGGAGAGATATCGAGTATTATAAAAGGATCGCACCCAAGACGAATTATCTGTTTCTTCCGAATGGAGTTGCTCCCAGTCCGGTTTTGAAGAAAACTCCGTCACACAATATCCGGCTGGGGATATTGTCCGGGTGGGAAGCGATCGGCAGAGCAGCTGAAAATGAATGGTTTGTCCGCGACTATTTCATTCGTGCAAAAAAATCCGGACTTCCCGTTGAAATGAAAATCGCAGGAAGAGGGAAGTATATAGAGCTGTTCAGACAGTATCCGGATGTTGAGATCATCGGAGAAGTGGCTGATTTGAATACCTTCTTCGCAGATATAGACATTCTGGTCCTGCCGACGCCCAAAGGATGCGGGATTCTGAATAAAGCGCTGGATGGATTTTCTCACCGCACGTTTGTAGCGGGTCATCCGGCGGCCTTTTCCGGACTGCAGATGTTTCAGGGGACTTTCTCGACATTTTCGGATTATGACGGTTTTGTCGATTTGATCGATCGATATGGAAAAGAGCCGCAGAAAATCCAGAAAATGATCGACGATGCATATGAGATCGTCAAAACCCAATGCAATTGGGATACGATATACGGACGTTTTGTGCAAGAACTGGACAAAGGTACAGACAAATGAGCAAGATTTTAATAAATACGATGTCGCTCTCGTGCGGCGGAGGACAAAAAGTCGCCTGGAATATTCTCCGGAAAATTCTTGAGCGGATAAACTCCGGAACCGATGCCAATACCTACTGTTTTCTCTGCAATGCGGACTCAGATCTCTGCAAGATGCTGAAGGAACGGAATGCGGAAAATATTTATGCGGTAAGAGTTCATAATCCCGTTATGAGAATCTTATGGGAAATCTTTTGTGCCAATAAACTTTTTAACAGGATCAAGCCGGATATTATTTATTCCATCTTCGGCTATCCGATTTTCAGCCGCAAATTTTTATCGGTCATAGGAGAAGCGGATTCCAACCTGTTTTATCCGGAAATCAATTTCTGGCAGCACATTACCGGTATTTCATTGCTGAAACGACACTTGGTTGACCGTTTCAGGATCAAGATGATGTTTCGTGCAGATGGAATCATTTTCGAGAATGAAGCCATCTTCAGGAGAGTTCCTCAAATATTTCCCCGCCTTTCCGCCCAGATCTGTTTCATTCAGCCGGCGATAGAGAAAAAAATTTCGAATGCCGAACCATTGCTGCCTGATCCGAAATCGCCGGATATTCGTCTGCTTTTGCTTTGCAGCTGGCAGTTGAACAAGAATATCATGATACTCCCGCAGATCCTGGCGGAAATAAAGCGGAAAGGATATACTCCGCATCTGTTCTTTTCCGTCAATGCCGATGATACAAATCCGGTGGCAAAAGAATTTTATGGTGAAGCTGCCAAATATGCAGTGGAAGAAAATATAAGCTATTTGGGAACCGTTCCGCCGTCTCAGCTGGAAACAGTTTATAACAAAACAGAACAAATACTCCTTTTGAGTCAGCTGGAAAGTTTCAGCAATAATATTATCGAAGCCTGGTGTTATCAAAAAGCACTGGTCATCAGTGATCTTGAATGGAGCAGATCGATCGTTGGAGACAGCGCTGCTGTTTTCGTAGATCGGGACAATGTTCATTCGATAGCGGATGCGATCATTCATCTGCATACCGATCCGGAGTATTACCGGAAAACAGTTACCGCGGGAAAAGAAAAACTGCTTTCTTATCCTGATGCTTCGAATCAGGTCGATCAGATCTTATCATTTCTGATGCGTGTTATGGAAAAAAAGAGGAGCAAGGAGAAATGAAATTCATCAAATATCCGCTTGTATGCTGGTTCGAGATATTCCAGGCGATCATATTTGGACTGCCCCGCTTCAAATGCTGTAATTATCTTAAGCGTCTGATGCTGATTCTTCAGGGCGCTGAAATCGGTCGAGATGTGGTGTTTTATTCGGGAATCTCAATTGGATTCGGCAAAAAGCTGAAGATCGGAAGCGGTGTCGATATTGCCGCCGGAGTAAGAATAACGACGAAAGGCGGTGTTTCGATCGGGAATCGTGTCTGGATCGGATACGAAACGATGATCATTTCTTCGAATCACACGATCCCGCCGGACCGCCAGCCCATTTTTTTGGACAGTGAAAGCACCGCATGTCCGGATACCCTGAAAGAAGTGATAATAGAGGATGACGTCTGGATCGGAGGGCGAGCTGTTATTCTGCCCGGTGTAACAATTGGACACGGTGCGGTCATTGCCGCCGGAAGCGTCGTAACAAAAGATGTCCCTCCCTTTGCAATTTACGGCGGGGTTCCTGCAAAACTTATCCGCATGCGATAGGTATTCCCGCGAACTTGTTAAATTTTACAAAATCTGAAAGAGATGGTTCTGGGTTTTACAATTTTTGTAAAATGTCTCCAATAAAATAAGGAGCATGCGTTTGGCATGATTTATGCTTTTACGCAATATATGCAAACAACAAATCAACAGAAGGAACGATAGAACATGGAAAGACCTTATCAGATCTGCACGAACTGCGTCATGGACACAACGGACTCGAAGATCACGTTTGATGAACACGGGGTTTGCGACCATTGCCGCACGTTCAAGAAGGATATCAAGCCATACTGGCATCCGGATGAGGAAAGCGCACGGAAGCTGCAGGAGATCGTTGACAATATCAAAAAGAATGGGAAAGGAAAGAAATACGACTGCATGATCGGTATGAGCGGTGGCCTCGACAGTTCCTATCTCGCATATATCGCCATTGCCAAATACGGTCTGCGTCCGCTTGTCTATAATATTGACACTGGCTGGGGCGAGCCGTTCGCAGATGAAAACATCCGGAAAATCACCAGCAAACTGGGTGTCGAACTGGTTGTAGAAAAACTGGACTGGCCGACCATGCGGGAAGCCCAGCTTGCATATTTCCGCGCCGCCGTTCCGCATATTGATACGCCGCAGGACCATGCATCCTTTGCGACGATATATCATTTTGCCTCAAAATATGGGATAAGGAATATCCTCACAGGAACGAATTATTCGACGGAATGCATCCGCAATCCCATGGAATGGATGTATTATCAATCCGATGAATGGCAGGTCAAAGATATTTTCAAACATTTTTATCATGGCTCTTATGATAAATTCCCCATGACCAATATTCTGTGGCATAAGTTCTACCTGCCCTACATCAAAAGAATCAAAGTGTTCGACTTCCTTAACTATATTCCTTACGAACGGAAAAAAGCGATGGCGGAACTCGAGAAGGAATTCGGTTATCAAAACTATTCCCAGAAGCATTTCGAAAATATTTTCACAAAATTCTACGAGTCTTACTGGCTCTATGAAAAATTCGGTTACGATACACGCCGTGTGCAGCTCTCCAGTTTGATCCTGACAGGACAGATGACGCGTGATGAAGCATTGGAAATTCTTAAGAAACCGCCTTATGATCCCAATACGATCGAACAGGATTTCAACCGGATCGCCGAAAAACTCGGCATCACCCCGGATGAACTCCGCGGTTTCATGAAGCTTCCGAACAAGACATACAAGGATTACAAAAATCAGCAAACACTTTACATCATCGGGGCGAAAGTACTGCATACACTCGGCATCGTCCGAGGCGGCAAACGCTGATGTCATGATCCCCGACGAGAGGCCAAGCAGAGAGGAACAGAGTTATGAACATCGGCGACAACAAAATCCAAGTTTGCACGAACTGCGTCATGGACACAACGGACTCGAAGATCACGTTTGATGAACACGGGGTTTGCGACCATTGCCGGACTTTCTACAAAGACATCAAACCGCACTGGCATCCTGATGCCGCCAGTGAAGCAGAATTGCAGAAACTTGCCGAAAAAATCAAGGAATCCGGGAAAAAACGTGATTTCGACTGTTTGATCGGCATGTCCGGCGGTGTTGACAGTTCCTATCTTACTTGGCTGGCCAAAGCAAAACTCGGTCTTCGCCCCCTGGTTTTTCATGTGGACGCAGGATGGAATTCCCAGATTGCCGTCAACAATATCGAGTGCATCATCAATAAGTTAGGGCTGGAACTCTACACGGAGGTCATCGACTGGGAGGAGTTCAAGGACCTGCAGCTGGCATTCATCAAGGCGGGCGTTCCGCACATCGACACGCCTCAGGATCACTGTTTCTTCGCCACCATGTACAAGTTCGCATCCAAATACAATATCAAATATATTCTGACCGGCGGGAACTACTCCACCGAATGTGTGCGCAATCCGCTGGAGTGGATGTATTATCAGAGCGATTCCATCCAGTTGCGCGACATCCACCGCAAGTTCGGGACCCGGCCGCTGAAGCATTTCCCCGTGACCAACATTCTTTGGCACAAGGTTTATCTGCCATACATCCGCGGCGTCCGTGTGTTTCGACCGCTGGATTATGTGCCATATCGGAAAGAGGAAGCCATTTCCTTCATGGAAAAGGAATTCGGGTGGCAGAGTTATCCGCAGAAGCATTTCGAATCGCGCTTCACCAAATTCTACGAATCCTACTGGCTGTACAAGAAGTTCGGCTACGACACCCGCAAGGTCCAGTACTCCAGTTTGATCCTGACCGGACAAATGACGCGCAGCGAAGCGCTGGAGAAACTGAAAACGCCGCCCTACGATCCGGAGACGATCCGGCAGGATTTCGAATTCGTCGCCAACAAACTCGACATTTCCGTTGAAGAACTCCACCGTTATATGGACGCTCCCAACAAGACATACCGGGACTATAAGTCGCAGGAGGACCTGTATCTGCTGGGCGCAAAGGTCCTGCGTCTTTTCGGCAAGGAACTCGGAGGCAAGCGGTGATTGGAATTATTGATTACGGATTGGGCAATATCAACGCCTTCTGCAATGTCTACCGGCATCTGAATCTGCCGGTGACCGCGGTTCACACCGCCGACGAGCTCGAAGGATGCGATCATCTGATCCTCCCCGGGGTGGGCGCTTTCGACAACGCGATCGAGAAACTCAATGCTTCGGGGATGCGCCCGACGATTACCAGACGCGTCATTGAGGAGAAAGTTCCGATCCTCGGCATCTGCGTCGGGATGCAGATGCTGGCGAACTCCAGTGAGGAAGGTCAACTGCCCGGCTTGGGGTGGGTTCCCGGCACGGTGAAACGCTTCGACCCCGCGCGGATCGCAGAGCGGACGAAGCTGCCGCATATGGGTTGGAACAATGTGCGGATCGGGAATTCCCCGCTGTTCCGGAATTTGGAGCAGGATTCCCGCTTTTATTTCATTCATTCCTACTACTTCGTTCCCGATGATCCCTCACACTGTCTGGCGCACAGCGAATATGGCGGCGCCTTCGCATCGGCGGTCGGTCGGGACAAGATCTTCGGAGTTCAATTCCACCCGGAAAAAAGCCATGCCCCAGGTATCGCCCTGTTGAAAAATTTTGCGGAGTTGTGATCATCATGCTTTATCCAAGGATTATCCCCTGCCTGCTGGTTCACGAGAAAGGACTGGTCAAGACCGTCCAGTTCAAAAACGGGAAATATGTCGGCGACCCTATCAATGCCGTCAAGATCTTCAATGAGAAGGAGGTCGACGAACTGATGGTGCTGGATATCGACGCCACGGTCAAACACCAGCCGCCTGACTACTCCATGATCGCCAAACTTGCCAACGAGTGCAATATGCCGCTTTGTTACGGCGGCGGCATCACCACCCCGGAACAGGCTTTCCGAATCCTCAACCTGGGCGTTGAAAAGATCGCGTTGAGCGCGGCGGCGATCGCCAGACCCGAACTCGCGGCGGAGATCGCGGCGGTCATCGGGGCTCAAAGCGTGGTCATCGTGCTGGATGTGAAGAAACACGGATTCCCGTTTCGGGACTATGAGGTCTTCACCCACAACGGGACGGTGCCGACCAGGCAGAAGCCGGATGCGCTTATCCGTCTTTTTGAGAAGATCGGCGTAGGCGAATTCGTTATCAATTCCATCGACCGCGATGGAATGATGACCCATTACGACTGGGAACTGGCGGACCGGCTCCGGCAGGTATCCGCTGCGCCGATCACATTCCTCGGCGGCGCCGGCTCGCTGGAGGATATCGGCGAATTGATCCGACGCTATCGGATCATCGGGTGCGCCGCCGGCAGCATTTTCGTATTCAAGGGAAAATACAAGGCGGTGCTGATCAGTTATCCCGACCGCGCCCGGAAAGAGCGCCTGATTCAAGAAAATTTGCAACCGATGGAGATAATATGAAACAGATCATTCAGGACTTAAAAAACGGCGGAACGATCCTCGAGGAGGTTCCAGTCCCTCAGGTAAAAAACGGTTATGTGCTGATCCGGACGACCCGCACACTCGTCTCACTCGGCACGGAACGCATGCTCGTCGAATTCGGCAAAGCCAATCTCATCGATAAGGCACGCCAGCAGCCTGACAAAGTCAAACAGGTTCTCGACAAAATTCGGACCGACGGGCTGATGCCGACACTCGAGGCGGTTTTCAACAAACTCGGTCAGCCTCTTCCCCTCGGATACTGCAATGTCGGCGTCGTTGTCGAAACCGGACGCGGCGTAACGGAATTCCAGGCAGGCGATCGGGTCGCTTCCAATGGAAATCATGCGGAATTCGTCTGTGTCCCGAAAAATCTCTGCACGAAGATACCGGACAGCGTTTCGGATGATGAGGCAGCTTTCACCGTCATCGGCTCCATTGCCCTGCAGGGGATCCGCAATCTCAATCCGCAGCTTGGCGAAACCATCGTCGTCACCGGACTCGGCCTGATCGGTCTTGTCGCGGCTCAACTTCTCAAGGCGAACGGATGCCGCGTCATCGGATCGGATTTCGATCCCGCCAAGGTCGAACTCGCAAAGAGTTTCGGCATTCAGGCATTCAACCCGGCAAAAGATGGAAATATCGTTCAGATCGTCGAAAACGCCACGAACGGCGTCGGCGCGGACGGAGTTCTGATCACGGCATCGGCGAAGACGGACGACATCATCCACGAATCGTGCCTGATGTGCCGCAAGCGCGGCCGTATTGTTCTGGTCGGCGTGATCGGACTCAATATGCGTCGGGACGATTTCTATAAAAAAGAACTCACTTTCCAGGTGTCCTGTTCCTACGGCGCGGGCCGCTACGACGAGGAATACGAAAACAAGGGACACGACTATCCGCTTGCCTATGCGCGCTGGACGGAAAAACGCAATTTCGATACTGTACTGCAGACGATCGCAGCGGGCGCGCTCGATGTGAAGTCTCTCATCACCGAAAAAGTGGAACTCAAAGATTACCTTGAGATCTACGGCGACATGAGGAAACGCGGCAGCATCGCCTCCCTTCTGGTATTTCCGGAAGACGCGCCGCTTGTCCGCACCGTCCCCGTGACATCCGCGGACGGCCATTTTGCGGGGAAGGGGAAAATCGCGCTGATCGGAGCGGGCAATTTCGCTTCATCCACGATCGTTCCGAGTCTGAAAAAAGCGAATGCGCAAATCAAGTATATTTCGAGCGCGCAGGGACTGACGGCGAAGATTCTTGCCTCGAAGGCCGGGGCGGAAAACGCGACCAGCGATTCGTCTGAAATTCTGAAGGATCCGGAAGTCGGAACCGTTATCGTCTGCACACGGCACAATCTCCATGCGAAATTCGTGACGGATGTTTTGGGTGCCGGAAAGAGCGTTTTCGTGGAAAAACCGCTCTGCCTCAACAAAGAGGAACTCGCGGGGATCGAAGAAGCCTTGCGGAAGGCGGGGCAGGGCGTGACTCTGACCGTCGGCTTCAACCGCCGCTTTTCTCCGTTCGCAGTCAAAATGAAGCAGCTTTCCGGAACCGGCGCGAAAAATATCGTTGCCACGATGAACGCGGGCTTCATTCCGCCGGAAGTCTGGGTGCAGGACATGGAGATCGGCGGAGGCCGCATCATCGGGGAAGCCTGTCACTTCATCGACCTCTGTTCGTTCCTTGCAGACAGCCGGGTCGTGGCCGTGTGCATGAACGCCATGGGAGAAAATCCGCAGGAGAACACGGACAACGCAAGCATCCTTCTGAAGTATGAAAATGGATCGAATGCGGTCATCAATTACTTTGCGAACGGGGCGAAATCCTATGCCAAGGAGCGGGTGGAGATTTTCGCGCAGAACTCCGTGCTCGTCCTCGACAACTGGCGGAAACTTACCGGCTACGGCGTCAAAGGCTTCTCCTCCATGAAAACTTCCATGGACAAGGGGCATAAAACGCAGTTCGCACTGCTCTGGGAGCGGACGCGCGAAGGCGGAGAGCCGCTGATCCCGTTCGAATCCATCCGGAACACTACGCTTGCCAGTTTCGCATGCATCGAAAGCATGAAACGCGGACAGTGGATCGAAATCGAAAAGTGAAGATGCCTTCTCTGCGGAAAATTATGCTGTATTTCAATACCCTTCGGTATTTGAAAGGCACTCAGATCCGGCATCGGCTGACATTCAGATTATGCCGGCCGAAACCGGATTTTTCACAGGCCCCGCAGCTTTCCGGACTTAAAGCGGAAGTTTCTTTCCCGGAAATGCCCGTCAGTCTTTCAGGAGAAAACCGTTTCTTCTTTCTCAATGAAGAATACGCATTTTCCTCATGGAACGAGCCTGAACGGAACAAGCTTTGGCTTTACAATCTGCATTATTTCGACTGGCTGCGTCAGCCGGGAATCAGCGAAGAGGAAGGGGACCGCTGGATCTCAAAATGGATCGCGGAAAACCCCGCCCCCGCGGGCAACGGCTGGGAACCCTATACGCTTTCCCTGCGCATTGTCAACTGGATCAAGTGGCATTTGAGCGGACATGCATTATCGGATGATGCCAGACACTCACTGGCCGTTCAGACACGTTTTCTGATGCATCGTCTGGAGTATCATCTGTTGGCAAATCATTTGATCGCCAATGCCAAAGCGCTTGTCTTCGCCGGGTGTTTCTTCTCCGGACCGGAAGCTGGGAAATGGCTTGCCAAAGGACTTGAAATCTATCGGGAACAGCTGCCGGAGCAGATCCTTCCCGACGGCGGACATTTCGAACTTTCGCCGATGTATCACAGCATTATCCTCGAGGATCTGCTGGATCTCAAAAACATCCATGCTCCGCTGGAACTGGATGATCATATCACCCGCATGCTTCACTGGCTTGCCGTGATGACCGGTCCGGATGGACGTATTGCGTTGTTCAACGATGCGGCTCACGGGATCGCACTTGATCCGGAAAAGATTCATGACTATGCGGAAAAACTCGGATTCGAAAAGATCCCGCTCCCCGATACGGATATTCTCCTGCCGGACAGCGGATATGCAAGACTTGTTCGGAACGGGATGACTTTGATAGCGGACTGCGGCGAGCCCGGTCCCTCATATCAGCCCGGACACGCTCATGCGGACGCCTTGAGTTTTGAACTTTGGTCGAGAACGGAAAAAATCCTGACGAACGGCGGAACCGGGCGGTATTATGCATCTCCGGAACGAGCGGAACAGCGAGGATCCGGCGCGCACAACACCCTCTCCATTGATGGATCATCCTCAAGCGAAGTATGGAGTGCACACCGTGTTGCCAGACGGGGGCATCCGCTTGGCTTTGAGTTGACCCCGCACGGTGCAAAAGGAACGTTTCTGACCTGGATGGGGTTCCGACTCTGCAGAGAATGGATTTTAGAAAAGGATGCTCTCATCCTCAGGGATCGGATCGATGGAAAAAAAGGGACACACCATATTGAACAGTATTTCATCTGTGCGCCCGACACTGCATCATCCGAAGTTTCCATAGAGCTTGATCCGAAGCTTTCCAAGAATGCAGCAGAAGCAGTTGTTTCTTATGCTTTCGGGAAATTTATAAAAACAGCCAAAATCAAGGGCAGCATCGACTCAAAACTGCCCGTTCAATTGAATACGACCATCAGAATATCGGAGAAATCACGATGAAGATTTTATTTTTTTCTCACTACTACACGCCGGAAGGCAATGCTCCTGCATCTCGGGTATCCGCATTGGCCAAACGCTGGGCTGCTGCCGGACATGACGTGACAGTCTTCACCAGCGCACCCAATGTTCCCAACGGGATCGTTTACGATGGGTATAAAAACAGGTGGACAACAGAGGAATGGCTTGATGGGGTCCGGGTCATCAGAATATGGACCTATATCGCACCGAACAAAGGAACCGTCAAACGGATCATCAACTATGTTTCCTATATGTTCTCCGTGCTTCTGCACTGTCTGTTCATGAAAAAACCGGATATCATGATTGCCACCAGTCCGCAGTTTTTCTGCGGCTGGGCAGGTGTTCTTCTTCATTTTTTCAGACGTTTTCCTTTTGTGCTGGAGATACGGGACATCTGGCCGGAATCGATGAATGCGGTCAACGCCGGACTGCCCGGACCGATCCTTGCGATCCTGGGTTGGATGGAAAAAATCATGTATCGCTCGGCAAACCACATCGTAACGGTCGGTGATGGATACGTCGAACGCCTGAAGGAACGCGGAGTTCCCGAAAATAAAATCTCCGTCATAATGAACGGGGTCGATCAGACGCTGTTTTATCCACGTCCGGTGAATCACGAACTTTTGAAAAAATACGGTGTCGATGGAAAATTCATCTGCAGTTATGTCGGGACGATCGGCATGGCATGCGGACTGCAAGTCATTCTTGATGCAGCGGAAAAGCTTCAGGAAAAAGGTGATGACCTGGTCAGATTCCTCCTGATCGGCGATGGTGCGCTCAAAGAAGAATTGGAAAACGAATCCAAACGGAGGAACTTGCGCAATGTCATATTCACCGGGAGACGCCCCAAGGAAGAGATCCCGGAATGGATCGCTTCATCCGATGTCAATCTGGTCCACCTCAAAAAAAGCGCTTTGTTTACCTCTGTCATGCCTTCGAAAATATTTGAAAGTGCCGGCTGCGGACGCCCTGTCATCATTGGAGTTGATGGTTTTGCCAAAGATTTTGTATTGAATGCCAATGCAGGACTGGCGATGGAGCCGGAAAACGTCGAAAATCTGTTGGAGGTCCTTTCGATACTGGTCTCCCGACCGGAACTTCGGAATGAACTGGGGAAAAACGCCTATGACAATATCGTTCCCAAATACAATCGGGATTCCCAGGCATCAAAATATCTTTCCATATTGAATGATTGGTGCGGAAAGTAAAAGACATATCGAACATGATTCAGCTTCTGAAAAGAACCATGAGATTATTTCGAACCATATCGGAATATTCCATTCGGCATATTCCCATCTGTCTTATCTGCATCACATTCGTAAGCCTCGGTCTGAAACTGCTCGCATACAAAATTGATCCATCCATCAGCAGGGATGCCGCTCTCTACCTTCATATGGCGAAAATATGGAACGAAACCGGTCAATATGCTGGACTCATCAAGGAATATCACGGTGGGACTTGGATCCCCCCTCTTCTGGTCTTTCTGATAAAAGTCTTTATGCAGTCGGGATTATCGGCTGAAACAGCCGGTCTTGCAGTCAACATCGGTCTTGGATCGCTCATTCCGCTGATCGGTTACGGCATTGTATGCGAAAGCATCGGGAGCAGGAAGTGTGCCCTCATTACAGCCCTGTTGCTTGCCGTCCACCCGGGAATAACGGATCTCTCTGTGGAGATCCAGCGGGATGTGCCATATCTTTTTTTCTCGGGATGTGTCGCCTGGCTCGCACTTGCCGGACTCCGACGCAAAAAATGCAGCCTCTGGTGTGGTGCAGGCATTTTTTTGTCCCTATCGCTCCTGACAAGATATGAAACACTGGAACTTTTCCCCATGATGATCATGATTCTGCTTATTTTCTCTGTGGCGCATTTTCTCTCATGGAAACAAACCCTTTTGTATGGAACAAGTCTGACAGCCTGTTTCGTTGCCGGTTTTTTGATTTTGTCCTTTTTGATGGGAACGGATACAACGATTTTTCTGCATCGCATTAAAGGAAAGGCCGAACGTGTTGTCCATTCAGCATCCCAATCTGATCCAAGGGGGAGGAAATGAATTCCCTGGTGTACCTTTTCAAATCCATTCCCAAGATGCTGTTCGAACCGCTGGCCATATGCACTCTGATTTGGATCATCCTTGCACTGTTCATCTTTCGCAAGCGGGATAAGTTACTGTTCTGGATGGTATTCGCTTCCATCGTATTTATGCTTTCGTGGAGACTCTGCTTCCGCATGAAGTCGAGTCGCTATGCGGCTTTTCTGATCTATCCATCGGTTATTTTCACGGCATGTTTCTGTCTCAAAACCAGAACCATCCTTCATTGGGTTTTTCAAAGACTGAAATGGGGAAAACCACTAAAATATTTCCTTTGTAAAATATTCCCGGCATTGACTGTTTTCGGACTTGCTGCGGCGTGCATAGGAAAAACGCTCCACAGAAATCCCTATGGAAACTTTCTGTATGATGTTACACAAACCTATCTGAAACATTCAGGAGGAAAAGGCTGCATTCACACACAGAGGAGCATGAGAGTTGCCTGGTATATCGGACGCAGCTTGAAGAAGGAGGAAGAACTGAATTCGACGCAGGATGAAGCCGCGCTGCCCTTTGTCCGAAAAGCTGTAGCCAAAGCCCAGAATATTCCCGGAAATCATTATTTCTTTTACTATCTGAACAAAGGAGATCCGGAGCCAAATTCCCAAACAATGAAAAGTGAGCTTGCCGGAGGCGAATGGAAGATTCTTGACCGCCGCTACGTTTCTTCCAGAAAAAACAGAGAATTCATACTTGCTCTTTATAAACCGGTCTGTCCGAATATTGAAGAGTGGTCGGGAAAAATCCCTGACCAGCCCCAAGGGAATCTCTATCCCGGAGGCGATTTCGAAACAGTCCTCCAAGGGGAGAAGTTAAAAGATTATCTGGACCTTTTCAAACGGAACGGAATCACAGAATACATGAGTCCGACGGATCGGAAGCTGCCCTCTGGATGGTGGCCGGGCCTCGGCGAGAAAAACAAAGATAACCCTCCTGACATTCGACTCCATGAAAAGTCTCCTCTTGCCGGGAAATATTCTCTTTTCATAGATTCCCGACCTCCTCGAAAAACGGCTTCTATCGGTGTTTGGGGATATATCAATGATCGCAATTGCAAATATTCTCTCTTTGTACGGGGAAATGGAAATGAGGAATCCAAACTCAAAGTCATTTTGTTTTCCCAGAATAAAGTATTAAGGAAATTCCTCACGAGAGAAGTATTGGAATTTCTCCTGCAGCCGGGGAAATTATATCGCATCCACGGAAGCATTTCCATAGATAAATATCCTGCCGAATGGCGTAATTTCTCGATGGAGATTTCCGTTGACGGCTGCGTTACCCTGGATCAAGTAAGCGCTGTACCTTTCTGAAAAATATGAGAATATTTCGTCCATCATGATTTCCCGGATCGACTGGCAAAGGTTTGCAGGATAATATCAAATCGATCAGTAATCAAAAACAGGATGGAACCAAAGCTATGAATCGCATGATCGTTACAGGCGGAGCGGGATTTATCGGATCCGCGGTCGCTCGGCACATCATCAATGATACACCAGATGTTATATGTGTTGTCGATAAGCTGACTTATGCCGGAAATCCCGAAAATCTGGCATCCATCGCAAAATCCGACCGTTTCCGATTTGAAAAAGTCGACATCTGCGACAGGAATGAACTCGACAGGGTCTTTGCGGATTTCAAACCGACCCATGTCATGCATCTCGCCGCGGAATCCCACGTCGACCGCTCCATCGATGGTCCCGGCGAATTCATCCGGACCAATATCGTTGGCACCTATACCCTTCTGGAAGCTGCTCGCAAGTATTTTCATACTCTCGATGATAAGGCGAAAGCGGCATTCCGGTTCCATCATATTTCGACGGATGAAGTCTATGGCGACCTGAACGGTCCCGACGACTTTTTCCGGGAAACGACTCCGTATGCCCCCAGTTCGCCTTACAGTGCATCCAAGGCATCCAGCGATCATCTCGTCCGGGCATGGCGGCGGACCTTCGGGCTGCCCACGATCGTCACCAACTGCTCCAACAATTACGGTCCTTATCATTTCCCCGAAAAGCTCATTCCGCTGATCATCCTTCATGCACTTGACGGCAAGGAACTGCCCGTGTATGGGGAAGGTCTGCAGATCCGCGACTGGCTCTATGTGGAAGATCACGCCCGGGCACTGTATCTCGCGGCAACGAAGGGGATCCCGGGGGAAACCTACAATATCGGCGGACATAACGAAAAGAAAAATATCGAAGTCGTCAGAACGATTTGTTCGCTTCTCGACGAGCTTCGTCCGCGCCCGGACGGCAAATCATACGCCGAACAGATCATACATGTGAAGGACCGCCCCGGGCATGATTTGCGCTATGCGATCGATCCCTCGAAAATCGAGCGGGAACTCGGCTGGAAACCGCAGGAAACTTTTGACTCAGGCATTCGCAAAACTGTGCTGTGGTATCTGGAACATCGGAACGACTGGTGTGTGCACGTGCTGAACGGATCATACAAAATGGAACGACTTGGAACCGGAGACTGATTTTATGAAAGGTATCGTACTCGCAGGCGGCGCAGGATCCCGCCTTCATCCCATTACTCTCGGAGTATCGAAACAGCTCCTCGCCGTTTACGATAAACCGATGGTTTACTATCCGATCAGCGTGTTGATGCTGGCGGGAATCAGGGATATTCTCATCATCACCACGCCGGAAGATCAGACCAGTTTTCAGCGCCTTCTGGGAGACGGTTCACGATTCGGCGTAAACTTCGTATATGAAGTTCAGCCGTTCCCCGGAGGGTTGGCTCAAGCGTTTCTGATCGGGGAAAAATTCATCGGCAGCGATTCCGTCGCACTGGTCCTGGGCGACAACATTTTTTACGGAGCCAATCTCGGCAGAATGGTCCGGCGGGCAGCGGAACAGAAAAAGGGGGCAACCGTTTTCGGCTATTATGTCAGCGATCCCGAACGCTTCGGAGTCGTCGAGTTCGACAAGGATTTCAAGGTCCTTTCCATCGAAGAAAAACCCGCACATCCGAAATCGCACTACGCGGTCACGGGTATTTATTTCTATGACAACGATGTCGTCAAAATCGCTAAAAGCATCAAACCTTCCGCACGCGGCGAGCTGGAGATCACAACCGTCAATCAGGAGTATCTGAAACGCGGCGATCTGCATGTGGAACGTCTCGGAAGAGGTTATGCATGGCTGGATACTGGAACGCATGATGCCATGCTGGATGCGGGGAATTTCATCCGCACCATCGAAACACGTCAGGGCCTCCAGGTCGCATGCCTCCAGGAAATCGCATACCAGAACGGCTGGATGACAAAGGATCAGATCCGGGAAAGTTGTAAAGAACTTCTGAAGACAGAATACGGGAAATATTTGATACGGATGATTGAGGAATGAATATTATACGGACAGAACTCCCTGGTGTCCTGATCGTGGAACCAAAAGTTTTCAGAGATGCGCGAGGATACTTTTTTGAATCGTGGAACAAAGCGGCTTTTGAGGAAGCGGGGATTTGCTGCGATTTTGTTCAGGACAATGAATCGATGTCCTGGTTCGGCGTAACCCGCGGACTTCATTTCCAGGCAGCGCCATATACCCAGGCAAAACTGGTGCGAGTGATCTCCGGCACTGTCCTTGATGTCGCAGTTGATATCCGCAAGGGATCTCCCGCATTCGGCAGGCATGTCGCTGTGGAACTTTCGGGGGAAAACAAACGCCAGCTCTTTATCCCCCGCGGTTTCGCTCATGGATTTTCTGTCCTGAGCAAAGAAGCTCTCTTCGCATACAAATGCGATAACAAATATATGCCGTCAGCGGAACGCGGCATCCGTTTGGACGACCCCGCGATCGGCATCGACTGGCGCGTTAAGCCGGTGGAGCGGATCCTTTCGCCGAAAGATACCGTTCTGCCGTCCCTTGCGGAAATCGAACCGTGGGAGGAAATGGAATGAAGATTCTGATCACCGGCGGAAAAGGCATGCTGGGACGCACTCTCCAGCAGGAATTCCGGGATTGCGAACTCATCATTGCGGATTTGCCCGAAACGGATATCACCGATCCTGCCGGATTTGATGCCTTTCTCGCCAAAGCATCGCCGGATGTCGTGATCCATTGTGCCGCAATGACAGCTGTTGACAGATGTGAAACGGAAATCGATCTGGCCTATAAGCTCAATGCCTTCGGATCCGCCAATGTTGCGGCGGCATGCCGGCGGCACCATGTCCGGCTGGTCGCGATTTCCACGGATTACGTTTTCGATGGGAATGCCGACCGGCCGTATAACGAATTCGACCAGCCCAGCGGCGGGAATACCATCTACGGGAAAAGCAAATTTGCCGGAGAAGAAGCGATCCGCAATCATTGCCCCGATCATGTGATTTGCCGTATCTCCTGGCTGTACGGACCCGGCGGCCCCAGTTTCGTTCACACCATGATGAACCTGGCGGATGGAACGCGTCCGGAACTGAAAGTCGTTGCGGACCAGCATGGAAATCCGACTTCGACGACTGCTGTGGCACGTCAGCTGCGGAATATTCTGGCCCGCCCGGAACTGGCCGGAACTTTTCACCTGACCTGCGAGGGGGAAGCGACTTGGGCGGAATTCGCCGCCGAGATCTTCCGCCTGGCGGGAAAGGATCAGAAGATCGTTCCCTGTAAGACAGAGGAATATCCCCGTCCTGCCCCGCGTCCGAAAAATTCGCGTCTGGAAAAGATGATGCTGCGTCTGGCCGGCCTGCCTCCGATGCCGGACTGGCACGAGGCTCTGGCAGAGTTCATGAAGACGGAATTCCAATGTAAATGATTCGCAGAACGGTCCTGGCTGCTTTCAGTTCATGACTGTTCGCAGCTGTAAGCTGACGGCATTTTGAAACTCTTATCGGGATGTTTCGAAATGCCGTTTTTTTTCCGGGGTCGTTCTTTCTGCGTTTCAGCAGATCGGCCAGGATCTGCCCCGTGGAAAGTGCATGATATATGTGTAAGCGCCCAGCGGGATACATCTTTTCCAGAAACGAACCGTGTGCTAAATTACCTCTGAACCCTGAACCAGGAACAGGAGGAATTTATGACAGGCAGGGAAACGCGTCAATATTGGATCAATC